>JBJMIP010000079.1:0-21423 GCA_045806825.1 Marmoricola sp. | reverse complement strand
TGGCCCTGGCGACCTCGCACCTCGACGTCGGTGTCGTGGGCTTCGTCGGGCTCGTCCCGGCGGTGGTCGCATTCAGTCCCTTTTTGGGGGGCGTCGGCGACCCTGCCCAGGAGACTTCCGCGCCGGAGATCCCGTGGCGCCCGATCATCCTGGTCGGCATCGGGATGGTGCTCTTCTACATGGTCGACACGGCCGCGTTCACTTGGGGACCGCTGTTCCTGAAGAACGTCTTCGACGACACCCCATCGGGCCTGTTCGCGCTCGCCGTGTTCCCCTACCTGCTCTCCAGCGGCGCGATGCGGTTCGCCGGCGACGGGCTGGTCGCCCGGTACGGCGCCGTGCCGATCCTGCGGGTCGGCGCGATCGTCGCCTCGGCGTCGCTCGCCGTCGTGGTCTTCGCCCCGGCGTGGCCGGTCGCGGTCCTGGGCTTCCTCGTGCTGGGCAGCGGGGTCGGCGTGATCGCCCCGCTGAGCTTCTCCGCGGCAGCCCGGATCGCCGGCGGCACCGAGGACGACCCGGCCACCCGTCAGCGACGGGTCGACGCGGTGATCGGCCGGTTCAACCAGTTCAACTACGTCGGCGCGTTGATCGGCTCGGTGCTCACCGGTGCGGTCGGCGAGCACGACCTGCGGGTCGGGTTCGCCGTACCGATGGTGCTGATCCTGGGGATCCTGCCGCTGGCGCGAGCATTCGCCCCCACCAATTCACGCGTCGCCGCGTGAATTGGTCGCTTCGAGTACCAAATTCGGCACGACAAGCGGCCAACTCACACGCCACCGCGTGAATTGGAACGGCGTCAGGCCTGCGGGCCGGGCCAGTTCTTGTCGGGCTGGGGAACCGGGCGGCCCGGCTGCTCGCCACCACGCTCGGTGAGGTAGCTGTCCTTGGGGACCATCACCTTGCGGCGGAAGATGCAGACGACCTTGCCGTCCTGGTTGTAGCCGATCGTCTCGACGTAGACGACGCCGCGGTCGTCCTTGGACTTGGACTCGAACTTGTCCAGCACGGTGGTCTCGCCGTACAGGGTGTCGCCGTGGAAGGTCGGCGCGACGTGGCGCAGCGACTCGACCTCGAGGTTGGCGATCGCCTTGCCGGAGATGTCGGCGACCGACATCCCGAGCAGGATCGAGTAGACGTAGTTGCCGACGACGACGTTCTTGCCGAACTGCGTGGTCTTCTCGGCGTAGTTGACGTCGAGGTGCAGCGGGTGGTGGTTCATGGTGAGCAGGCAGAAGAGGTGGTCGTCGTACTCGGTGACCGTCTTGCCGGGCCAGTGCTTGTAGGTCGCACCGACCTCGAACTCCTCGTAGCTACGACCGAACTGCATGGCTCACACCTTCTCTACTCGCGGGTAACCGTCCCATCGTGCCGAACGAGGGAGGTGTCAGGCGAGCCCGCAGCGCGTGGGATTCCTCACGGAGGCTCAGGAGCCCCCGCCGCCGGCCTTGCGACGGTGCATCTTCGGTCCGCCGCCGGCGACCTCGGAACCGTGGGCCTTCTCCTTGGAGGGTCCGTCCTTCGGTACGCCGCGGTCGTTCGACTTCTTGCGGTCCAGGGCCTCGCGCATCTTCGCCTTGAGGTCGTCGTTGGCGTGGTTGTCCGTCATGGCACCACCCTCCCACCGTGGCGGTAGCGAGTCGAGGCGGTTACCGGCTCGAATGGGTACCGATATCGCAAATCGGCTGACAACGGGCACCGTTCTCGGGTCTGATTCTCGCTGGTGCCTGCGAGATCCGCGGCCCGGAGAACCTGCTCGGAGGTCCTGTGAAGTTCCGCTCGCTCGCTGTCGCCCTGGTCGCGACCGCCACCACTGCGCTCAGCCTGACGGGGATGTCCCCGGCCGGTGCGGCCGCGACCGACCCGGTCACCAACCTGACCGTCTCCCAGACCCAGGTCGGCCAGAACCTGCAGATCACCGGTAACTGGGACGCCAACCCGGACGTGACCAGCTACCGCGCCTACATCACCGACCAGGCCGACGGGAACGGCGCCGTGCTGACGTTCAAGGACGTCTCCACCAACGCGGCCGTGATCACGACGTCCTCGCTCGCTGCCGGCGGCAGCTACTGGCTGGCCGTGAAGCCGATCGCCCCGTCCGCGGGCACCGTGGCCACGATCCCGTTCACCGCGGCGACCCTGGACACCGAGGGCCCGAACGGCTCCTACACGGTGAACCGGACCTCGGGCTACCTGCTCTTCGACTTCAACACCCCGACCGACGACCTCGAGTCGGCGGCGTTCACGGTCACCCAGACCGGGTTGAGCGACAACACCACCGCCGCGGGATCGATCACCCGGACCATCGAGGCCGGCGACGGGACCGCCGCGAAGGCCTGGACCACCGGTACGACGACCAAGCTGACCTTCCACAAGGCGGGCACCTTCACCCCGAAGGTGCGGCTGACCGACGAGTTCGGCAACCTCACCGTGGTGAACCTGCCGACGCTCACCGTCAAGGAGGACGTCACCAACCCCAAGGTGAGCATCAAGGTCCCGGCGTACTCGACCAAGATCGCCTCCTGGCGCCGGATCTTCGGCCACGCGACCGACACGGGTACCGGGATCGACTCCGCGCTGGCGATGGTCATCCAGAAGCGCAGCGGCGTCTGGTACGCCTACGACTTCGGCAAGCAGAAGTGGATCAAGGGCTCGACCACGATCGCGAAGACGCTGAGCAGCACCAGCGCCCGTCCGGCCGTGATGACCGTCGGCGCCACCAGCCACGTCTGGGGCACGCCGACGATCCGGGGCCTGACCGCCGGCACCCTGCACGTCGAGGCCGTGGCCTTCGACAAGGCGTTCAACCTCGGCCAGGCCGTCCCGCGCAACCCGGTCCTGCACTAGAGACGCAGAAAGGCGCCGCCAGCGATGCTGGCGGCGCCTTTCGCAATTCTCCGGGTGATCAGCCCTTGATCTTGTACTCGTCGAGCAAGCTGCGGCCGATGATCATCTTCTGGATGTCCGAGGTGCCCTCGCCGATCAGCATGAACGCGACCTCGCGGTAGAGCCGCTCGATCTCGTACTCCTTGGAGTAGCCGTAGCCGCCGTGGATCCGGAAGGAGTCCTCGACGACCTCGTGGGCGTACTCCGAGGCAACCATCTTGGCCATGCCGGCCTCGACGTCCATCCGCTGGCCGGTGTCCTTCATCCGCGCGGCCTTCACCATCATGGTGTGCGCGACCTCGACCTTGGTGGCCATCTCCGCGATGCGGAAGAGGATCGCCTGGTGCTTGGCGATCTGCTTGCCCATGGTGTGCCGGTGCTGGGCGTACTCGACACCGAGCTCGAAGCCGCGGATCGCCAGACCGCACGCACGCGCGGCGACGTTGACGCGGCCGACCTCGACGCCGTCCATCATCTGGTAGAAGCCCTTGCCGGTCTCGCCACCGAGGATCTGGTCGGCGCGGACGACGTGGTTCTCCAGGATCATCTCGGTCGTCTCGACGCCCTTGTAACCCATCTTGTCGATCTTGCCGGGGATCGTCAGGCCGGGGGCGGTCTCACCGAAGCCGGCCTCCTTCTCGATCAGGAAGGTGGTCATGTTCTTGTAGACCGAGTCGGCACCCTCGTCGGTCTTGCACAGCGTCGCGACCAGGCGCGACTGGGCGCCGTTGGTCAGCCACATCTTCGAGCCGGTGATCGAGTAGCTGCCGTCGTCCTGCTTGACGGCCTTGGTCGCGACCGCGGCGACGTCGGAACCCAGACCGGGCTCGGACATCGAGAACGCACCGCGCATCTCGCCGGTCGCCATCTGCGGCAGGTACTTCTGCTTCTGCTCCTCGGTGCCGTGCTGCATCACCATGTACGCCACGATGAAGTGGGTGTTGATGACGCCGGAGACGCTCATCCATCCGCGGGCGATCTCCTCCACGCAGAGCGCGTAGGTCAGCAGCGACTCACCGAGACCGCCGTACTCCTCGGGGATCATCAGGCCGAAGACACCGAGCTCCTTGAGGCCCTCGATGATCTCGGTCGGGTACTCGTCGGCGTGCTCGAGCTCCTGCGCGACCGGGATGATCTTCTCGTTGGTGAACGCACGGACAGCCTTGAGGATCTCCTCCTGGATGTCGTTCAGTCCCTCGGTCTGGGCCAGTCGGGCCATGGTGATGCAGTCCTTCCGATCACGGTGGGGTCGGTCGATATTACCCGCCAGTATCGGGCCGATCGGCCTCGTTCACCATGACACAGATCACGAGGGGCGTGGCACCCTGATCGAGTGCTGATCGCCACCACGCCCCGGCTGCGGATCCGCGACTGGGAGCCCGGGGACGCACCCACCGTGCTGGACATCTACAGCCGGCTCGAGGTGGTGAAGTGGCTCGGCGACGGACCGCCCGAGCTGATGGCCGACCTGGCCGAGGCGCAGGAGCGGATCGGCCGCTGGCAGGGGCGCGACGCGCCGCCGTGCGGTTTCTGGGCGATCGAGGTGACCGACGACGGACCGCTGCACGGCCGGGTGATCGGCGCGGTGCTGCTGGTGCCGCTGCCCGCGAACGACCACGGCGAGGTGGAGATCGGCTGGCACCTGCACCCGGACGCCTGGGGTCAGCGCTACGCCCCCGAGGCCGCGACCGCGATCCTCGAACGCGGCTTCGCCGGCGGCCTGCCCGAGATCCACGCGGTGACCGACCTCGACAACGAGCGGTCGATGGCCGTCTGCAGCCGGATCGGCATGGAGCACCGCGGCATCACGGAGCGCTGGTACTCGACCCCGTCCCAGCACTACGTCCTCACGCAGGAGCAGTGGACAGCTCGGGCTCGTTGAGGACGACCAGCGTCATCCCGCCCAGGATCAGCGCCAGGCCGGCGACCGCCCCCCAGCCCGGCACCTGGTCGAGCCAGACGCCGGCGATCAGCGCGGCGCCGGGGATCTCCAGCAGCAGCGCCAGCGAGACCACGGTCGGCGTCACCGTGGCCAGCAGGTGGTTGAAGACCGAGTGGCCGAGCAGCTGCGCGGTCGCGGTGAGCACCAGCAGCCAGACCCACTGGCTGCCGGCGTACCCACCGAGGTCCTGGCCGGCCGCCAGTGCCGCGACCAGCAGCGCCAGCGCAGCCACCCCGTAGGCGCCCGTCGTGTACGTCGTGGTGCTGACGCGTTGCCGGACCCGCCCCCCGATCACCGCGTACGCCGCGACCGCGACGGACCCGACCAGGGCGAGCCCGTCGCCGGCCAGCGCCCGCGCCGAGAGCGAGAGGTCGATCCCCGAGACCACCAGCGCCCCGGCGGTCGCCACCGCGACCCCGAGGAGCACCCGCCGCGGCACGGCCACGCCCCGGGCCAGGTCCCACCCGAGGACCCAGATCACCTGCAACGACACGATCGCGGTGCTGGACGCGACCGAGGTCATCCGCAGCGAGGTGATCCAGAAGCCGAAGTGCGCCGCCAGGCAGAGCCCGGCGATGCCGGTGGCCACCAGGTCGGACCTGCTCAGCCCGGCGAGCTCGGCGCGACGGCGTACGACGACGACCGGGGTCAGGCCGGCGGTGGCGAAGGCGTTGCGCCAGAACGCGATCGCCAGCGCCGGGACGACCAGGTGCGCCATCAGCGGCGCCGCCAGGGAGACGGCGCAGACGCCGACAGCGAGCAGCGCGAAGGTGCGAACGCCGAGCCGGTCCAGCACGTCAGGGGACCTGGATCTCGCCGCGCGCGACGGGGTGCACGGCGCCGGCGACGCTGATGCCCTTGGCGGCCACGGTCCCGAGGAGCAGCGAGGGACGGCCCATCTCCAAGCCCTGCCGGATCCGGTAGCGGCTGCCCTCTCCGGCCAGGCCACGGGCGCGCAGCGCCATGCCGAGCCCGGCGGCGGCCGACCCGGTAGCCGGGTCTTCCGGAACCGCCAGGTCCGGGACGAAGACCCGGCTGTGCACGTCCAGGTCGGCGGTGACGGCGTACAGGTTGATGCCGCCGAGGGGGTCGCCGGTCGGTGGCAGCGCCGGCATCGCCCGGGCGGCGCCGGCGCGGGCGACGGCTGCCTCTTTCACCGGGACGTGGACGAAGGTCAGACCGGTGCCGGCCAGCCAGGCGTCGCCGTCACGGTCGTGCGGCCCGAGGCCCACGGCAGCGAGAACCGCTTCGACCTCGGCGTCGTCCAGCGGACCGACGAGGTCGCGCGGCGCTGCGGTCAGCTCGATGACGTCCTCGGCGAGCCGCACCGCGATCTCGCCGGCGCCGCACTCCTGGACCGCCCGCGCGCCGCTCAGCTCGCCCCGCTCGCGCAGCACCCACGCCGTCCCCAGGGTCGGGTGACCCGCGAAGGGGATCTCACCGCCGGGGGTGAAGATCCGCACGCGGTACCGGTCCGGGCCGAGCGGCACCGGGAAGGTCGTCTCGGAGAAGTTGAACTCCCGGGTGATCGCCAGCAGACCCTGGTCCGAAACGCCGTCCGCACCGTGCACGACCGCGAGCTGATTGCCCGCGAAAGGCGACTCGGCGAAAACATCCACGACGTCGTAGTGGAGAAAGGTGTCGGGCATGCGCTCATCCTGCCCCTACCCTTGAACCTCGTGAGCACGACACCGAACCGCGTCTACGCAGCCCGGCTCGCCGGGCTGCCGGTGTTCGACCCCCAGGGCGACCAGGTGGGCAAGGTCCGGGACGTGGTCGTCGTGCTCCGCGCCGACGTGCGCCAGCCGCGCGTGGTGGGCCTGGTGATCGAGGTCTTCGGGCGGCGGCAGATCTTCGCGCCGATGACCCGGGTCACCAACATCGACCCTGGCCAGGTGATCACCACCGGCCTGCTTAACATGCGTCGCTTCGAGCTGCGCAGCACCGAGACGCTGGTCATCGGGCAGATGCTCGACCGCTCGGTCACGGTCAAGGCCACCGGAGTCGTCGGCAACGTCTTCGACGTCGCGATGGAGCAGACCCGCACCCGCGACTGGGTGCTCTCCCGGGTCGCGCTGCAGGAGCCGAGCAAGGGGTTCCGCCGCCGCGGGCAGACCCACGTGGTCGAGTGGGACGACGTCGACGGCCTGCACCAGCGCCAGGCCAACCAGGGCGCGACCCACCTGATCGCGGCACTCGCCGATCTCAAGCCCGCCGACGCGGCCAACGTGATCCACGAGCTGCCGCCCGAGCGGCGTTCCGAGGTCGTCGCGGCGATGGACGACGAGCGCCTCGCCGACGTCCTCGAGGAGCTGCCCGAGGAGGACCAGGTCGAGATCCTCGAGCACCTCTCGCACGAGCGCGCGGCCGACGTCCTGGAGGAGATGTCCCCCGACGACGCCGCCGACCTGATCAACGACCTGCCGCCGGAGACCGCCAAGCACCTCCTGGAGCTGATGGAGCCCGAGGAGGCCGAGGACGTCCGACGCCTGATGAGCTACGGCGAGGAGACCGCCGGCGGCATGATGACGCCCGAGCCGGTGATCCTCTCCCCCGACGCCACCGTCGCCGAGGCGCTGGCCCGGGTGCGCAACGAGGAGCTCACCCCGTCGCTGGCCGCGCTGGTCTACGTCTGCCGACCGCCGTTGGAGACCCCGACCGGCAAGCTGCTCGGCATCGCCCACATCCAGCGACTGCTGCGCGAGCCCCCGAGCGAGCTCGTCGCCGGAGTGCTCGACACCGGCGTCGACTACCTGCACGCCGACGCCACCCTCGAGGACGTGGCGATCTTCCTGGCGACGTACAACCTGGTCGCGGCACCGGTGGTCGACGACGAGGGCCGGTTGCTCGGCACCGTCACCGTCGACGACCTGCTCGACCACCTGCTGCCCGAGGGCTGGCGCGACCGCAGGGCCGGCCAGGGATCGGCCAGGGGGTGAGTGCGGTGACCCCGGAGAAGAAGCCCGAGAAGCGGACCGAGAAGAACCTCGACAAGCGGTCCGACAAGAAGGTCGAGCCGAGCAAGCAGGCCCAGGACGAACGTCCGCGGGTCCGGCTCGACCAGCCCCGCGACCTGCGCCGCAACGTCGTCGGAATGGCGTTCTCGCGCAACGGGGACCAGGACCGGTTCGGCCGGTTCGCCGAGCAGTTCGCCCGGTTCATGGGGACCGCGCGCTTCCTCATCTACATGACCTTGTTCGTCGTGATCTGGGTCGGCTGGAACTGGGTGGCACCCGACAGTTGGCGCTTCGACGACTACCCGTTCATCTTCCTGACCCTGATGCTCAGCCTGCAGGCGTCGTACGCCGCGCCCCTGATCCTGCTCGCGCAGAACCGCCAGGAGGTCCGCGACCGGGTCGTCACCGAGCAGGACCGGCAGGCCAACGCCCGGGCGCACGCGGACATGGAGTTCCTGGCCCGCGAGGTCGCCTCGCTGCGGATGGCACTCGGCGAGGTCGCCACCCGTGACTTCCTGCGCTCCGAGCTGCGCGGCCTGCTCGACGACCTCGAGGAGAGGGTCGCCGAGGCGGACGAGCCCGAGGGTGACGAGCCTCTCGTCCCCGCGGACGAGACCGGTTCCCAGCCCACCTAGACTGGAGCCCATGACTTCACCGCTCCTCGAGCCGGTTCGTGCTGCCCTCGCGACCGTGAACGACCCCGAGATCAAGCGCCCCATCACCGAGCTCGGCATGGTCGACTCCGTGGAGATCGACGACACCGGCAAGGTGGACGTGAAGGTGCTGCTCACCGTCGCGGGCTGCCCGCTGAAGGACACCATCAACCGCGACGTCACCGCCGCTGTCTCCTCGGTCCCCGGCGTGACCGGCATCCAGCTCGAGCTCGGCGTGATGACCGCTGAGCAGCGCGCCGGCCTCAAGGAGGTCCTCTCCGGGGGGCAAGCCCAGCGCGAGATCCCGTTCGGCAAGCCGGACTCGCTGACCAAGGTCTACGCGATCGCGTCGGGCAAGGGTGGCGTCGGCAAGTCCTCGGTCACCGTGAACCTCGCGATGGCGATGGCCGCGCAGGGCCTGAAGGTCGGAGTCATCGACGCCGACATCTACGGCCACTCGATCCCGGCCATGTTCGGCATCGCCGACACCCGGCCCACCCAGGTCGACGACCTGATCATGCCGGTGCCGACGGCCAGCGGCGTCTCAGTGATCTCGATCGGCATGCTGAAGCCGCGTCGCGACCAGGTCGTCGCCTGGCGCGGCCCGATGCTCGACCGTGCCCTGGTGCAGATGCTCGCGGACGTCTACTGGGGCGACCTGGACGCGCTGCTCCTCGACCTTCCGCCGGGTACCGGTGACGTCGCCATCTCCCTGGGCCAGCACCTGCCCAGCGCCGAGGTGATCGTCGTGACCACGCCTCAGGAGGCGGCCGCCGAGGTGGCCGAGCGCGCCGGAACGATGGCCTCGATGATGCACCAGCGTGTCATCGGCGTCGTGGAGAACATGAGCTACCTGCCGTGCCCGCACTGCGAGGCCGAGGGCAAGGAGCACAAGCTGGAGATCTTCGGTGCCGGCGGGGGCGCGCGGGTCGCCGAGACGCTGTCCCAGCGCTTCGGGTACGACGTCCCGGTGCTCGGCTCGGTGCCGATCGACGTGTCCCTGCGCGAGGGCGGCGACTCCGGCAAGCCGGTGGTCGAGGCCGACCCGGGTGCACCGTCCGCGAAGGCACTGACCGCGGTGGCGACCAAGCTCTCCTCCCGCGGTCGCGGACTCGCCGGGATGCAGCTCGGGCTGACTCCGTCCGGTCGTCTCTGACCCGGTCGTAGACTCCCACCATGTTCGGAGTCGGACTGCCCGAGATGGCAGTGATCCTCATCGTGGGGATCATCGTGTTCGGGCCCGACAAGCTGCCGGACTACGCCCGCCAGGCCGGGCGGATGCTGCGCCAGCTGCGCACCTTCGCGCAGTCCGCGCAGAGCGACCTGCGCAAGGAGCTCGGCCCCGAGTTCGCCGACCTCAAGCTGACCGACCTGGACCCGCGCGTCGCGATCCGCAAGCACATCCTGGACGCGATGGAGGAGGACGACCTCGCCGAGGCGCAGAAGTCGATGATGGCGCCGCGCCCCGG
The DNA here is from genome assembly GCA_045806825.1 of Marmoricola sp. GTDB lineage: Bacteria > Actinomycetota > Actinomycetes > Propionibacteriales > Nocardioidaceae > Marmoricola. The sequence continues at coordinate 11,519 of JBJMIP010000079.1, read as the reverse complement.
AGGTCCGGACCTCGAGCCGGGCGAGAGCCCGCCGTTCGACCACGACGCGACGTAGTCACCACGGTGTTCGAGGTGCGGATGCCCGCACCCCGACCGGCACGGCTCAGCCCGTCTTGGCCAGCAGGCCGACCTTGATCTTGAGGGTCTTGGCGGCGCGCTTCACGGTCAGCGTCACGGTGTCGCCCACCTGGTGGGAGCGGATCGCCACGACCACGTCGGTCTGGTCGCTGATCGGCGTGCCGTCGACCTCGGTGATGATGTCGCCCACGCGCAGGTCGGACTTCGCGGCCGGCGTACCGGCGTTGATCTCCTTGACCTCGGCACCCTCGTTGTTCTCGGTGCCGCGCACCGAGACGCCGATGACCGGGTACTGGGCCTTGCCGGTGCGCAGGATCTGGTCGGCGGTGACCAGGACCTGCTCGATCGGGATGGCGAAGCCGACGCCGATGTTGGCCGACTCCTCCGAACCGGACGAGCCGATCGAGGCGATCGCGGAGTTCACGCCGATGACCTGTCCCTGCAGGTTCGCCAGCGGACCGCCGGAGTTGCCCGGGTTGATCGCGGCATCGGTCTGCACGGCGTTGATGAACGATGCGTCGTTGCCGTCACCGGTCGTCACGGGCCGGTTCTTCGCGCTGATGATGCCGCTGGTCACGGTGGCGGAGAGGGCCAGCGGCGAGCCGATCGCGACGACGGTCTCACCGACCCGCATCTGCGAGGCCGAACCGAAGGCGACCGGCTTGAGCTTCTCCGCGCCGACCACCTTGAGCACCGCGAGGTCGTAGACCGGGCTGCGGCCGATGACCGTCGCCTTGTGGTGCTTGCCGCTCTGGTCGATCACGTCGATCGGGCCGTTGTCGGAGGCGGCATCGGCGACCACGTGGTTGTTCGTGATCACGTGGCCCTTGGTGTCGAAGACGAACCCGGAGCCGGTCGCGCCCTGCGCGCGGCCCTTGTACTCGGCCACGATCTGCACCGTGCTGGGCAGCAGCTCGGCAGCGACGGCCGGGATGCTCTGGTTGTCCCCCTTGAGCGGCGCGGAGGTGCGCAGCGGCAGGTTCAGCACGCCGCCGCTCCCGTCCCCGCCACCACTGCCGTCGTCGTTGACCAGGGACGCACCGATCGCGCCGCCGCCCACGCCGAGCAGCAGTGCCAGCAGGCAGATCACCGGCCAGGTCCAACCGGGTAGCCGGGGGCGGTCGTGCGTGGTCTGGCTGGCGGCGGGAGCCGGGAACGGGTAGGCGGACTGCTCGGCCGGCTGCGGGGTCCCGTACTGCGCCGGGTAGGCAGGCGGGGCGGTCGGGTACTGGGGGTACTGGGCCGGCGGCGGCACCGGCGGCAGCGCCGCGTCGTACTGCTGCTGGGTCGGCGTGTACGGCGGCGGGGGCTGGTACGCCGGGGCCGTGGGCGGGGTCAGACCGGGGAGCGGCGTGGTGGGCTCGGGCGGAGGCACCGGAGCGCCCTCGATCGGAGTGGTCGGCTCTTCGCTGCCGTTCGGCTGCTCGGGGCTGGTTCCCGGGTACTCGCTGTCGCTCACGCGACTATCTTGACCTACCACCGAACGCGGCGTTCTCGATGTCCGCGCTCAGCCCCGTCCCGGGGTCGTTGCGCGAGACGCCGTTGCCGATGAAGGCCGGCGAGCCGGGGACCTCGTTGCGACCGACCGGCGGCGTGGTCACCGACATCAGCGCCATCACCGCGACGCCGACGGACCCGGCGCCCACCAGGGCGACGGTCGCGCGACGGCGCTTGGACCGGCGCTCGATCTCGTCGACAGCGGCCCACGCGTCGACGTCGTACAAGGAGCCCAGGAGGCCGGCCGGAGCAGCCAGGGGTGAGGGGCCACCGAGACCGGCGAGACGCTGCTTGATCCAGCCCTCGCGCTCGACGAGTCGCCGGCAGCCGGCGCACCCGAGGACGTGCTGCCAGGCCCGCTCCTCGTCAGCGGGCGCGAGCTGGCCGTCGACGAGCGCGGAGGCGTTCGAACCGATGTGTCCGGAGAACCAGAGGATCACCTGCGCACCTCCCGGTCCCCCGTCACCCGATCCGACCGGCGAGCTGCGGCCCGGCCACGCGGACGCGACCAGCGGTCGGGGCACGGTGCGCCAGGGCCTTGCGCAGCATCGAACGCCCGCGGTGGATGCGCGAGCGGACGGTGCCCATCTTCACGCCGAGGACGTCGGCGATCTCCTCGTAGGTCAGGCCCTCGACGTCGCACAGCACGACCGCGGCGCGGAAGTCCGGCGGCAGGTCGGCGAGCGCGGCTTCGACGTCGGCGTCGAACATCTGGTTCAGGTAGGCGGCGTCCGGAGTCGCGACCGGGCTCGGCAGCCGGTTGTCGGCGTCCTCGGGAAGCGCGTCGAAGCGGATCCGGCTCTTGCGCCGGGCCTGGTCGAGGAAGAGGTTGGTGGTGATCCGGTGCAGCCAGCCCTCGAAGGTGCCGGGCGTGTAGGTGTGCAGCGAGCGGAACACCCGGACGAAGACCTCCTGGGTGAGGTCCTCGGCGTCGTACGGGTTACCGGTCAGGCGGTAGGCCAAGCGGTAGACCCGGGTGGAGTGGTCGGCGACGATCTGCTCCCACGACGGCACGCCGTTCTCCGCGGCACCCGACGTCGGTTCTGCGGTGGGCGCGCTCATGGTGGGCTCCTTGCTGCTGTGGTTCGCGCTGTGACGACGGACCATCGACTGCTGGGACCTCCACGCTAGGAACAGTTGTTGAGAGACTGCTGAGATCGCCCTGAAGGACGCCTGTCCAGATCAACGGGCGAGGTGCCCGCTGTGTTCCCGGATCCCAGGGTGTCACGGCGGTAAAGTCCCCTCAACCGCCATCGAGGAGGACGTCATCGTCACCGCACCGAAGCCCGCCAGCTGGAACTACTCCGAGGCGTACGTCGCCGAGGACACCGTGCTCGCGAACGCCCGTGCGCGTGCCGAGGAGGTCGGCGTCGCGCCGATCGGCTCCGGCGGAGGCGCAGCGTTGCGCTTCCTCGCCTCGGTGCTGGACGCCCGCGCCGTCGTCGAGATCGGCACCGGCACCGGTGTCTCCGGCCTGTGGATGCTGCGCGGCATGCGCCCCGACGGTGTGCTGACCTCCGTCGACACCGAGGCCGAGCACCAGCGCCTGGCCCGCGAGACCTTCACCGAGGCCGGCATCCCGGCCCAGCGCTCCCGGCTGATCCCGGGCGCCGCCCTCGAGGTGCTGCCGCGCCTGACCGACGGGCACTACGACCTCGTCTTCGCCGACGGCGACAAGCAGGAGTACCCCGAGTACCTCGCCGAGGCCCTGCGGCTGCTGCGGCCCGGCGGCGTGGTGGTCTTCGACAACGCCCTGTGGCACGACCGGGTCGCGGACCCCGCCCAGCGCGACCCGGACACGATCGCGATCCGCGAGCTCTGCCGCGTGGTCGGTGAGCACGAGCAGCTCGTGCCGGTGCTGCTGCCGGTCGGCGACGGCATGCTGGCCGCGAAGAAGGTCTGGGTCCCCGAGGCCTGATCCGGTCTACCGGAGCGGGACCTGCCACTCGAGCAGCGTCCCGTGCGGCTCCTCGGAGCCGATCCGGAAGGTGCCACCGCGCTCGGTCGCGCGACGGCGCACGTTGAGCAGCCCGCTCTCGGTGACCTGCCCGGTGATGCCGCGACCGTTGTCGGAGATCCGCAGCAGCAATCGGTCCTGACCCACCTCGACCTCGACGATGCAGGCGTCGGCCTCCGCGTGCCGGGCGACGTTGGAGAGCGCCTCGCGCAGGGTGGCCATCAGCTGCTCGGCGACGTCGCTGGTGACCGCGACGTCCAGCGGGCCACGGATCCGCACGAACGGCGTGAAGCCCAGCACCGCGACGTACTCCTTGGCCAGGTCGCGGATGTCGGCCTTGAGCGAGGACCCGTCGTCGTGGCGCAGCTCGAAGATGGTCGAGCGGATGTCGCGGATCGTGGTGTTGAGCTCGGTGACGGCGTCGTCCAACCGGGAGCGCACCTCGTCGAGGACGACGACGCGACGAAGCCCCTGCAGCTGCAGCGCGGTCGCGAAGAGCCGCTGGATCACCGAGTCGTGCAGGTCGCGCGCGATCCGGTCGCGGTCCGCCACCAGCAGCAGCTCCTGGCGCTCGGCGAGCGCCTGGGTCCGGTCCAGGGCCAGCGCCGCCTGGTCGGCGAACCCGATGACGAGCGACTCCTCGAGGGGCTCGACCTCGGGCTCGGCCGTGTCGAGGAGCACCAGCAGCACGTGCCCGGGCACCAGCTTGGAGTTCAGCGGGACGACGTACCCCTCGGTGCTGCCGATCTTCGGCAGCGGCAGCGCGCGTCCGGTTGCCTCGGCCTCGGCGAGCTCAGGTGCCGCGACCTCGAGGACCTTGTCCAGGTCGGAGATCAGCGGGTGCAACGAGCCGTCGTCGAGCGTCACCACGGCAAGGCCGTCCCCGACGTCGGTGAGCACCGCGGACACGCTCGCCCGGGCGACCTCGCGCAGGTGCCGGGTGGCTACCCGCAGCGCGTCGGGCACCTGGGCGGTGTCCTGGAGCTCCTCGGACATCGCGAAGCCGGCCTCGAGCCAGCGCTGGCGCCGCTGGCTGGCCTCGTGCGTCCGGGCGTTGGCGATGACCGACCCGGCTACCTCGGCGAGGAGCTCGACCAGCGACTCGTCCTCCGCGGTGAACTGGCGACCGCCCGACTTCTCGGTCAGGTACAGGTTTCCGAAGACAGCCCCCTCGACCAGCACCGGGACGCCGAGGAACGAGGCCATCGGCGGGTGGTTCGGCGGGAAGCCCATCGAGCGGGCGTGGTCGGCGACGTTGCTCAGCCGCAGCGGCCGCGGGTCCTCGAGCAGGACGCCGAGCACGCCCTCGCAGGTAGGCAGCGAGGCGATCTTGTTGGTGGTCTCCTCGTCGACACCGTGGATGACGAAGTCATTGACCACGCCGTCGCCGTCGATAAGCCCGATGACGCCGTACTCGGCGTCCGTCAGGGCGCAGGACGCCTGGACCAACCGGTCGAGGGACGCGCGCAGGTCGAGCCCCGCGCTGATCAGGAGTACGGCGTCAAGAAGGCGGCTCGCGCCCGCGCCGATCTGCTCCTGTGTTCCCTCGACCACCCCGACATACTAGTGCCCGAGTGCCCGTTTAGTCCGAAATTGCAGAGTTGAACTTCGCCAGCCCCCGGGCCAGGTCGACGATGCTCTCCGGCTCCCAGTCGGCCAACCGCTCGCCGAACTCCTCGCGGCGGCGATCCGCCAGCTCGGCCATCTTGGCGCGCGCCTTCTCGGTCACCTGGAGGATCGAGGCGCGCCCGTCCTTGGGGTCCGGTGTCCGCTCGATCAGCCCGAGCTCGACGAGCTGGTGCACGACCCGGCTGACCGCCCCCTTGTCGAGGGCGAACAGGTCGGCCAGGTCCGCGGCCCGGTGCGGACCGAACTCGTTGAGGGTGACCAGCAGCGGGTACGCGGTGGCGTTCAGGGCCGGGTCCACCAGGGTCGCGCGCTCGGCCAGACCTCGGCGGACCCGTCGCAGCAGCTTGCCGATCTCGTGCTCGAGGTCGCGGATCGCGCCGTCACGACGTACCGACTCGCTCGCGTGGACTGCCTCCATGGCGACCATCATGCCGCCACGGCTGCCGGCTCGGGGACCACCTCGGGCACCTCGAGCGTGGTGCGCAGCGGCACCTCACGGATGAACAGCACCGCGACCAGCGCCGCGAGCGCGAACGGGGTGGCCACCAGGAACAGCTCGCCGGTCGCCGACCCGAAGGCGTGCTCGAAGACGGCACGGACCGGGGCCGGCAGCGCCGACAGGTCCGGGATCTGGTGGCTCTGGTGACCCGACGTCGGCACGCCGAGGGCGGTCAGGCCCGCGGTGACCTTGTCGGAGACCTGGGCGCTGAGCAGGGCGCCGAGGGCGGAGACCCCGATCGAGCCGCCCATGGAGCGGAAGAACGTGACCACGGCGCTGGCGGTGCCGATCTCGGACGGAGCGGCGTTGTTCTGCACGGCGAGGACGAGGTTCTGCATCGTCGAGCCGAGGCCGACCCCGAGCACCGCCATGTAGGTGCCGACGACGACGAGCGAGGTCGTGTCGTCGATCGTGCTGAGCAGGCCGAGGCCCACGACCACCAGGACCATGCCGCCGACCAGGAACCGCTTCCACAGGCCGGTGCGGGTGATCACCCGGCCGCTGACGATGCTGGAGACGAGCAGACCACCGACCATCGCGATCGACATCAGGCCGGCGTGCGTCGGGCTCATCCCGCGGGCGATCTGGAAGTACTGCGAGAGGTACACCGTCGCGCCGAACATCGCGAGACCGACCAGGACGCTGGCGACCGTGGCCAGGGCGGTGGTGCGGTCGCGGAACATCTGCACCGGGATCACCGGCTCGGCCGCGACCCTCATCTCGACGTAGATCGCGGCGGCGAGCAGGACCGCGCCGAGCGCGACCAGGGAGTAGCTCGTGGCCGAGGCCCAGCCGAAGTCGTTCCCGGCCAGCGAGACCCAGATCAGCAGGGTGGAGACACCGCCGACGATGAGCCCGGCGCCGAGGTAGTCGATGTTCACCTCGCGGCGGACCACCGGCAGGTGCAGCGTCTTCTGCAGCACCACGAAGGCGAGCGCGGCGATCGGGATGCCGACGTAGAAGCAGGAGCGCCAGCCGAGGCCGGGGACGTCGACCAGGACGCCGCCGATCAGCGGACCGCTGACGGTCGCGACGGCGAAGACCGCGCCGATGTAGCCGGAGTAGCGACCGCGCTCACGCGGCGGGACCATCGAGGCGATGACGACCTGGACCAGCGCGGTCAGACCGCCGACGCCGAGGCCCTGGAAGGCGCGGGCACCGATCAGCACGCCCATCGACGGGGCGGTGGCGGCGATCAGGGAGCCGATCACGTAGATGACCAGGGCGCTCTGCACGAGCACCTTCTTGTTGAACTGGTCGGCGAGCTTGCCCCAGATCGGGGTGGACGCGGTCATCGTCAGCAGCGTCGCCACGACCACCCAGGTGTACCCGGACTGGCTGCCGTGCAGGTCGGTGACGATCCGCGGCAGGGCGTTGGAGACGACGGTGCTGGAGAGCATCGCGACGAACATGGCGAGCAGGAGACCGCTGAGCGCTTCGAGGATCTCCCGGTGGCTCATCGGGCGGGTTGATTCAGTCATGGTTGTATTCTGCAACCAATTAGTTGTCAGATGCAACTTTAGGTGATCGACGTCACCAAGCCCCGCCGGGAACGCAGCGACCCGCAGGCGTGAGTCGGGTGACTCACCCCGGTGGACTACCGGTGCGCCTGCGGGTCGGGTGGCTGCGTTCGAATTCGCCGGCAGCCGCCGGCGGTGGCCCTCACGTAGGAGGTGCCGGGGCGCTGCTAGCTCGCAGCCACCTCACGCGTCCTAGCTGAAATCATTTCTTGGACCACCTCCTTTCCCGTGTACGACAAAGGTACGTCGCACTCGGGCCGCCGCCAACGGGTTTACGCGTCGCTCCCGACGGCCGCCGCGAACTGGGCGTTGTACAGGCGCGCGTAGGCACCGTCGGCGACGAGCAGCTCCTCGTGCGTGCCCTGCTCGACGATCGCTCCGTCCTCCATCACCAGGATCAGGTCGGCGTCGCGGATGGTGGAGAGCCGGTGCGCGATCACGAACGAGGTCCGGTCGCTGCGCAGGGCCGCCATCGCCTGCTGCAGCAGCAGCTCGGTCCGGGTGTCGACCGAGCTCGTGGCCTCGTCCAGGATCAGCAGGGCCGGGTCGGAGAGGAACGCCCGCGCGATGGTGACCAGCTGACGCTCACCGGCCGACAGGTTCGAGCCCTCCTCGTCGATGACGGTGTCGTAGCCCTCGGGCAGCGAGTGCACGAACCGGTCGACGAACGTGGCCTTGGCAGCCTCGAGGATCTGGGCCGGCGTCGCATCCGGGCTGCCGTAGGCGATGTTGTCGCGGATGGTGCCCTCGAACAGCCAGGTGTCCTGCAGCACCATGCCGGTCTGCGAACGGAGCACCGAGCGCGGCATCGCGGCGATGTCCACGCCGTCCAGGGTGATCCGGCCGGACTGCACGTCGTAGAACCGCATCACCAGGTTGACCAGCGTGGTCTTGCCGGCACCGGTCGGTCCGACGATCGCCACGGTGTGACCCGGGTCGGCCACCAGCGACAGGTCGCGGATCAGGGGCCGCTCCGGGTCGTAGCTGAACGAGACGTGCTCGAAGCGGACCTCGCCGCGGCGCAGGTCGGCCGCGACCGGAGCAGCACTCCCCTCGGCCGGCTCCTCCGGGGCGTCGAGCAGCTCGAAGACGCGCTCGGCCGAGGCGACGCCGGACTGCATCAGGTTCGCCATCGAGGCGACCTGGGACAGCGGCTGGGTGAACTGGCGGGTGTACTGGATGAAGGCCTGCACCTCGCCCAGGGTGAGCGCCCCGCTGGAGACGCGCAGCGCGCCGAGGACCGCCACCAGGACGTAGTTCAGGTTCCCGACGAACATCATGATCGGCATGATCAGACCGCTCACGAACTGCGCCGAGAACGAAGCCTTGTAGAGCTCCTCGTTCTCCTCGGCGAAGATCCGCTCGGAGTCGGCCTGCCGGCCGAAGACCTTCACCAGGGCGTGCCCGGAGAAGTTCTCCTCGATGTGCGCGTTCAGGCGACCCGTACGGCGCCACTGCTGGATGAACATGCCCTGGGAGCGCTTCATCACCCGGCCGGTGATCACCATCGAGATCGGGACCGAGATCACCGCGATCAGCGCCAGCAGCGGCGAGATCCAGATCATCATCGAGAGCACCGCGAGCACGGTCAGCACGGAGGTGAGCAGCTGGCTCATCGTCTGCTGCAACGACTGGGACAGGTTGTCGATGTCGTTGGTGACCCGCGAGAGCAGCTCGCCGCGAGGCTGCTTGTCGAAGTAGCTCAACGGCAGCCGGTTGACCTTGTCCTCGACGTCCGAGCGCATCTTCAGGATCGTCGACTGCACCACGTCGTTGAGCAGGAACCCGGCCAGCCAGGCCAGGACCGCGGCGCCCAGGTAGATCGAGAGCACGACCATCAGCACGTGACCGACAGCGTCGAAGTCCACGCTCTGCCCTGGGACGAGGTCGAGGCTGGACACCAGCGAGGCGACCTTGTCGTTGCCCTGGTCGCGCAGGTGCTGGACCGCCTCGGCCTTGGTCACGCCGCTGGGCAGCTTGCCGCCGATCAGTCCGGCGAAGATCAGGTCGGTCGCCCGGCCGAGGATCCGCGGGCCGACGGCGCTGAGCGAGACGCTGAGCACCGTCAGCAGCAGCACCGCGGAGAGCTTGACGCGCTGCGGGCGCATCCGGGCGAGCAGGCGCTTGGCCGACGGCTTGAAGTCCGAGGCCTTCTGTCCGACGATCCCGCCCCCGAACGGACTCCGCCCCGGCCCGGGACCGGCGACCACGCGCTCGGTCTCCTTGAGCTGACCGGTGGGCTTGTCGCTCGGGGTCTCGGCTGCGCTCGACCGGCGATCCTCGGTGCCGCTCATGCCGCCTCCTCCGCGCTGAGCTGGGATGCGACGATCTCCTGGTAGGTCTGGTTGCTCTCGAGCAGCTCGTGGTGCGTGCCGCGACCGACGACCTCGCCGTCCTCGACGACGAGGATCAGGTCGGCGTCACGGATGGTGGAGACCCGTTGGGCCACGATCACCACCGTCGAGTCCGAGGTCACCGGTTTCAGCGCGGCGCGCAGCCGGGCGTCGGTGGCCAGGTCGAGCGCGGAGAACGCGTCGTCGAACAGGTAGATCTCCGGCCGCCGGATCACCGCGCGGGCGATCGCGAGCCGCTGCCGCTGGCCGCCGCTGACGTTGGTGCCGCCCTGGGCGATCGGGGACTCCAGACCGTCCGGCATCGCCGAGACGAAGTCCTTGGCCTGGGCGATCTCGAGGGCCGTCCACATCTCTTCCTCGGTCGCGTCCGGCTTCCCGTAGCGGAGGTTGTCGGCGATCGTGCCGGAGAAGAGGAAGCCGCGCTGCGGCACCAGGCCCAGCTTGGACCAGAGCAGCTCGGGCTCCAGGTCCCGGACGTCGACGCCGTCGACGAGCACGGACCCGCCGGTCGCGTCGAAGAGGCGCGGCACCAGGTTGACCATCGTCGACTTGCCCGCGCCGGTGGACCCGATGATCGCGACGGTGGTACCCGGCGATGCCTCGAAGGAGACCCCGCGGACCACCGGCACGGTCGCACCGGGGTAGCAGAACTCGACGTCGGAGAACCGCAGCGTGCCGCGCTCGGCGACCCGGGTGACCGGGTTAGCCGCCAGGACGACAGAGCTGTCGGTGTCCAGCACCTCCGCGATCCGGTCGGCGCAGACCGTGGACCGCGGGATCATCATCATCATGAAGGTCGCCATCATCACCGACATCACGATCTGCATCAGGTAGGAGAGGTACGCGGTCAGGTCGCCGACGTTCATCGCGCCCGACTCGACCCGGTGCCCGCCGAACCAGAGCACACCGATCGAGGCAACGTTCGCGACCAGCATCACCGTCGGGAACATCCCGGCGAGCCAGCGACCGGCTCGGATGGAGACCTCGGTCAGGTCCTCGTTCGCCTCGGCGAAGCGCGCGGTCTCGTGCTGCTCGCGGACGAACGCACGCACGACGCGGACACCGGTGATCTGCTCGCGCAGCAGCCGGTTCACCTCGTCGATGCGCTCCTGCATCCGGGCGAAGCTCGGCACCATCCGGGTGACGATGAAGCCGATCGAGGTGGCCAGCACCGGCACCACGGCGACCACGAGCCAGGACAACCCGGCGTTGACGTGGACCGCCATCACGACGCCACCGACCATCATGATCGGCGCGGAGACCATCAACGTGCCGCCCATCAGCACGAGCATCTGCACCTGCTGGACGTCGTTGGTCTCCCGGGTGATCAGCGACGGCGCACCGAACTGCTGCACCTCACGGGCCGAGAACCCGCCGACCTTGTGGAAGATGCCGGCACGCAGGTCGCGGCCGAAGGCCATCGCCGTGCGGGCCGAGAACCAGACCGCGGTCACCGAGCAGAGCACCTGCACCAGCGAGACCGCGAGCATCAAGCCGCCGCGGCGCAGGATGTAGCCGGTGTCGCCCAGCACGATTCCCTTGTCGATGATGTCGGCGTTGAGCACGGGCAGGTAGAGCATCACCATGGTGCCGACGAACTGCAGGCCCACGACGATCGCGAGCTGCCGCTTGTAGGGCTGCAGGTGCTCACGGATGATCCGGATCAGCATCAGCTGGTTCTCCCTCGGGGGTCGTTCAGAAGGCCGTAGAGGACGGTGTCGACGATCTCCTCGGGCGACATCAGGTCGCCGTCGGACATGTGCGTGTTGCTGCCGCCCAGGGTGAGCAGCCGCAGGGTGTTGACGAGCTTGGCGGGCGTGATCCGGATCAGGTCGGCGTCCGGCTCCACGAGCTCGGTGATGGCGACGTCGATGTGCTTGCGCCAGTCCTGGTGGCGCGCATGGTCCGCCTTGATCGCCGCCGGGGGCCCCATCATCCCCATCGCCCGGATCAGCCCGAACGAGGAGATGTAGCGGTCCTGGAGC
>JBJMIP010000078.1:0-16250 GCA_045806825.1 Marmoricola sp. | reverse complement strand
GTCGAGCGCAGCCGAGACCCTCCGACCGTCCGCTCGTTCCTCGCTGCTCGACCACCGCTGGTCGAGCGCAGCCGAGACCCTCCGCCCGGTGGGCTCGGAGGCCACCGAGTCACCCGGGACGACGATCAGCGAGAAGTACGGCACGGTCTCGGGGTCCACCTCGGCCACGGGCAGCCAGCGCTGGCCGGGCATCGACGCGCGCTCGACGTACATCGCGTGCTCGAGGCGGCCTGCCTGGGCCAGCGCGGAGCGCACCTTGGGGAAGGTGCGGCCGAGCTTCATGATCACCGCGCCCTGGGTGTCGGCCAGTCGCCGCGCCAGCTCGGGCTCGGGCAGGGTGCCGGGCAGGATCGTGAGCACGTCGGTCTGGCGCACCAGCGGTGCGGCGACGCTCGCGGTGGCGGCGGCGAAGGAGGGGACGCCGGGCACGATCTCGGTCTCGAACCGCTCGCTCAGGCGGTCGTGCATGTACATGTACGAGCCGTAGAAGAGCGGGTCGCCCTCGGCCAGCAGCACCACCGTGCGACCGGCGTCGAGGTGCGCAGCCAACCGGTCGGCGCTCTGCTCGTAGAACGCGGCCATCGCGCCGGCGTACCCGCCGGGGTGGTCGGTCAGGCCGGTGGTCACCGGGTAGACGAGGTTCTCCTCGACGACGTCGGCCGGGATCAGCGCGGCCGCGATGCGCCGGGCGTTCGACTCCTTGCCGACGCCGGAGTGGTAGGCGATCACCTCGGCCTCGGCGATCAGCCGGGCCGCCTTGAGCGTGGTCAGCTCGGGGTCTCCCGGGCCGACGCCGACGCCGTAGAACCGGCCCGCGGTTCGATCGGAGGTCGTGCTGCAACCGTCTCCCCGGGTCATTCCTGCTCCTGGGCGAGTGCGTTCAGGGCCGAGGCGGTGATCGCCGAGCCGCCCCGGCGACCGTGCACGGTGAGGAACGGGACGTCGATGCCGTGGTCGGTGGCAAGACCGGCCAGTGCCCGCTTGGACTCGGCCGCCCCGACGAAGCCGACCGGGATGCCGAGCACCGCGGCCGGGCGGGGCGCGCCGTCGAGGAGCATCTCGAGCAGGTGGAACAGCGCGGTCGGTGCGTTGCCGATCGCGACGACGGCGCCGTCGAGCCGATCGCCCCAGAGCGCGAGCGCCGCTGCCGAACGGGTGGTGCCGAAGCGGGCGGCGAGCTCCGGAACTCCCGGTTCGCGCAACGTGCACACCACCTCGTTCTGACGCGGGAGCCGGGCGCGGGTGACTCCTGAGGCGACCATGTGCGCGTCGGTGAGGATCGGGGCTCCTGCCTCCAGCGCCGCGCGGGCGGCCGGTACCAGGTCGGGGTGCACCTCGACGTCCTCGGCGAGGTCGGTCTGCCCGCTGCCGTGCACCATCCGGACGACCAGCTTCTCGGCGTTCACCGGGAGGTGCGACAGCGCGGCCTCGCGCCGGATCGTGGCGAACGAGTCGAGGTAGATCGCCGGGCCGTCGTCGACGTACTCGTAGCGGCGGGTGGGCCGGAGCTGATCCATGACACTCCTCGGGGTTCTCGCCCGTCAGTGGGATGTTCTGACCGCGGGAGTGTCTGACTGGCTCGAGGAGCTTCACAGTGGCGGAACCGTCCCGGAGTTGCACCGGGTTCCTGCGCGCGGATCACCCGAAGCCTAAGCGGTGATGATGATCCCGTTCCAACCGGTGACCACGAGCGGACAGTCGAGGCCCACGAGCTCGGCGGCCAACGTCGGCGTCAGCACCCCGGCCGCCACCTCGACGTGCTCGCCCCCGTCGAACGGTCCGTACGGCACCGGGCCGGCGTTGCGCAGCGTGCGCGGATCCCGGTCGGCGGTGAGCAGGGCCGAGTCCAGCTCCTCGACGTGCCAGGCCGCGGTCGCGCCGTCGCCTCGGCGGTCCAGGAACGCGTGCGCGAGACCGATCAGCCGGCCGGGAACGTCGGCCAGCGCGACCACCTCGCCCCAGCCGGAGCCGGCACGCAGCTGCGCGTGGTGCTCGTCGACGGCCATCGCTCCGAGGTCCAGGGACCGGCCCTGCAGGTCACCGCGTCCGTCGTCGAGCACGGTGAGGAAACGCCCCGGGAGCCCGGCGAGGCGAGGGTCGGCGCAGAGCAGCGCGTCGAACGCGTCCGCCACCGGGCGGAGATCGGCCTCACCACCCCACAGACCGCTGAGCGGGGAGACCATCACGTTGCGGACGAGCTCGTGCTCGGGGTGCGGCAGCAGCCCGGTGGCCGCCAGCGCCTCGACGACCTCGGCTGCCAGGCAGCCCTCGTCGAGCGCGAGCCCGCGGACCTGGAGATTGGCGCGCCCGGTCAGGTGGATGTTCCCGTCGCCGTGCGTCGCGGACACCGCGGCGAGCGAGCCCAGCTGCTCGCCGGTCAGCCGTCCGCCGATCAGTCGCAGCCGGACCAGGCCGCCGTCGTGGGCCGGCCAGGGCCGCAGCACACCGGGGCAGAGATCGCCGCGGGAGCGGGTGGTCGGGGCGTCAGGCACCCGGCCATTGTGCCGCCTCAGAAATCCCAACCGTGCACGGCCAGGATCACCGTGGTCAGCAGGATGCCGGCGCCGGCGAGCTGCATGTCCCAGCTCGAGCCCCCGTGGCCGTCGTCCTCGTCGTCCTCGCGGAAGACCTTCGCACCGGCGAGCGCCGCGGGCACGAGCGCCGCGGCCAGGAAGGCCCAGCGCAGCGCGGCGCTCTGGCTGTCCGCCCCGGAGACCGAGAACGCGACCAGCAGGGTGCAGAGCACCACGACCAGGAAGATGTGCGTGACGCCGACCGGCAGCGGAAGACGCACCTCCCAGGTGAGGCCGAAGAAGTCGCGGGCGATGAGCAGCAGGTCGGGCAGCGCGAAGAGCAGCACGCCGAGGTACCACTGCCAGCACCCGCCGATGAAGGCGTGGCCGAAGAACGCGAACACCAGCGTCCGCACCACCATGCCGCCGAGCACGGCCCACACGGCCGTCTCGGGCAGGTCGTCCTGGACCTCGGTCTGGCGCAGCCGCTCGGGCCACCAGACGTCGACTGCGTGGGCGAGCAGGACCCGGGCGCCGATGGCGAGACCGGCGAGCACCCCGACCGCGCCGGCGTGTGCCGGGATGTCGGTGGCGCGGCCGGCGAACAGGTCCATCGTCTGCGCGATCTTCGCCGCGATCCACCCGCACAACAGGGCGGCGATGACCAGGTCGGCGACGCGGTCCCAGCCGTAGCGCCAGGAGAGCACGCCAGGACGGCGGAACGGCCGGATCGAGGTGGCGACCAGCGGGAGCGAGGTCCACAGGAAGCCGGTCGCGAGCACGACCAGTGCGGTGTGCTTGTCGGTCAGGACGTCACCGAGAAGCAGCACCCCGAAGGCCAACGAGGCCACGAAGCCGGCGAGGGCGTCGAACGCGGCGATGACCATCACCGCGACGAGCACGCCGATGCTCGGGGCGGCGGCAGAGCCACCGACCTGGTTGGCCGCGACCACGCCGAGCGCAGCGCCGGAGATCGGGAAGAACCACCACAGCGCACCGAAGGCGGCACGCAGGTCGACCCCGTCGACCGAGAGCCGGGTGAGGAAGGGGCTGTACCGGTTGAGCAGGCCGGGCATCGTCCGGCTCCAGTAGTCGGTGGCCTCGTGACCCAGTGCGCGCCAGGACGGCGAGTTGTCCCCGATGCCGATCCCACGACGCAGGGCCAGCTCGTAGCCGGCGGCCGCGTCGTCGGAGTCGGCGAACGTCACCGACCGGCCGCGGGTGATGGCCGAGACCGTGCTGGGCCTGGCCAGCGCGGTGACCGCGAGCGCCAGGATCAGCAGCGCGAGCAGCTCGGAGAACTGGCTGGAGAGACCGTCGAACTTGGTCAGCGTCGCCGGCGGCTTGATCACCGGAGGGACCTGCTCGACCGGCGGTTGCGCGACGGGGGTCTCGGTCGCGGTCGGCGTCGGTGTCGGCTTCGGCTTCGGCACCGCCTTCTTCACGATGCTGGTGGTCTGGATCGCGACCGGCGAGATCTTGGTCGGGTCGTTCGGGTCGATCGCCCGCGCAGCGATGGTGTGCTTGCCGACCGCGAGCTTGGGCAGCGAGCAGGTCCAGAAGCCGTTGGCACCCGAGGAGGTGCAGGTACTGGTCGGGGAGGCGAAGCTGGTGCCCGAGTCGACGGCCACCTGGATCCGCAGGCCGGACGCGCTCGAGGTGCCGCTGACCGAGGTAGGCGGCTTCTTCACGTTGAAGATCGTCTGACCGGTGAACGACGGGGCCCGCGGGGCGCTGGTGACCGCGACCGAGACCCCGGTGGTCGAGCTGCGGCTGTAGCTGCCGCGGGACTCGGTCACGGTGACGTTGTACGCGCTGCCGTTACCCGCGGCCGAGCGCAACGAGCAGGTGAAGGTGCCGTTCGACGCGTTGCACGAGGTACCGGTCTGGCCGGCCACGGTGCCGCTCGCGCCGCGCACGTGCGCCCGCACGCTGAAGTCGCTGACGCCGGGGATGTGGTCGTAGCGGCCGCTCACCGAGAAGTTGTCGCCCTCGGCCGGGTTGCTGTGCCCGGTGATCGAGAACCGGCTGGAGACGGTGCCGCTGCGGGTCACCGAGTTCGAGGTGTGACCGCCGCCGCTGGCCTTCGCGGTCACCCTGATCGTGCCGGGGTTCAGCCGGTAGGTCCCTGGGAGCGAGCACTGCCACGGGCCGAGGCCGCCGATCTCACCGGCCGGCACGCAGGTCATCGAGCCGCTGGCGGCTCCGCTGGCGCTTGCGTGCATCGTGCTGCCCTGCAGGTTGTTGATGATCCGCACGCTGAACTTCGCCGGTTGGCCGGAGTAGGAGGTCGACGGCACGCTGAAGTAGGGGTCGTTCTGGCCTGCCTGGGCGGCAAACGGCATCCCGAGTACCACCAGGACGGCGAGAACGATTCCCGCGAGCAGTCGTTTCATCGGATCCCTAGCATCGTGACCTGCGCGTTTACGCCGACCCATCTTCCCGTGCCAGGCGAGGGAGCACGGCCGGTTTGCTCTATTCAGTATGGCGAAAGGAAGATCTGCGGCTATGGACGAGGTGCTGCTGGTCGTGGGCATGTCGGCACGTGAGGTCGCCGCACGCGCCGAGCTGGCTGCCGCCGCGCACGAGCTCGGCGGGTCGCTGGCCTTCCTCCAGCTCGCCGACCCGAGCCTGACCCGCGAGCTCACCCGGCTGGCCGACGCCGGTCACCAGCGGCTCGTGGTGGTCGGGGTCAGCCTGGGTTCGCTGGCACCGGCGGCGTCGTGGTTGCGACGGATCGCCGCCGCCTGGTGGCGCGAGCGCGGTCCGGACGCCCCGCTCGTCGAGGTCGCCACCGCACTCGCCTCCGGTACGTCGGTGGCCGACCTGGAGCTCGCCCGCGACGTCCTCCGGCCGCTGACCGGCAACGAGGCCGGCCTGACCTCGGCCGCGTGGGAGGACGTGCCGGGCCATCGGCACCAGGTGCTCCTCTGCCGGGGGCCGCGGTGCTCGGCGCTCGGTGCCGATGCCACGGCCGAGGCACTGGTGCTGGCGTTGATGCGAGCCGGCCTCGGCGACGACGACGTCCTGCTCACCCATACCGGCTGCCAGTTCCCCTGCAACCAGGCGCCGGTGGTGAGCGTGCAGCCCGACGACGTCTGGTACGCACGCGTCGATCCGCCTACGGCCGAGCGGATCGTCACCGAGCACCTGGTGGGCGGCGTCCCGGTGGCGGAAAAGCGGCTGCCGCGCAGGTCGCTCGTCAGCGATGATCGCTGACGTGCCCACTCTCTCCGAACTGACCTGGCCCCGGAAGACGCGGCGGCTCTCACTGAGGATCGCCGTCGAGGCCGACCTGGTGCCGATGTGGGAGATCCGGCGGCTCGACGAAGTCGGCCGGTGGATGACCGAGGCCTCGAAGGACAAGGACGCGTTCCTGGCCAAGGCGCGCGAGGACGGGCGATTGGGTTCGACGTTGTCCGTCGAGCTCGACGGCGCCTACGTCGGGGACCTGATGCTGCGCATCGAGAGCCCGTGGGCCCAGGGCGAGGTCAAGGAGCTGGCGGCGAACACGCAAGCCGAGATCGGGTGGTGCCTCGACCCGGCGGTCCAGGGCCAGGGGTTCGGTACCGAGGCTGCAGCCGAGCTCATCCGGATCGGCTTCGAGGACCTCGGTCTGCGCCGGCTGGTGGCCAACTGCTTCGCCGACAACGAGCCGTCCTGGCGGATCATGGAACGGCTCGGCATGCGGCGCGAGGCCTACTGCGTGAAGGACTCGTTGCACCGCAGCGGCGAGTGGATGGACGGCATGGTCTACGCCCTGCTCGCTGACGAGTGGCGCGAAGCCGTAGGCTGACCGCTCCACGTCCGTGGGACCAGGAATCCGGTGAGAGTCCGGAACGGTTCCGCCACTGTGAAGCTCGGTGGTTGAGGTGCGAGCGCGCTAGCGCAGCCTCGAAACCAGCTCAAGTCAGACACTGACCACGGACCCACCTTGCGTCGAGGGGCGAGAACCCCTCAGGAGGTTCCCGTGCCACGCGTCGCCCTGCTGTCCACGTCCGACACCGACCTGCTCAGCGCACGCGCGTCCGGAGCCGACTACCTGCTCGCGAACCCCGCCCGGCTCGACGTCGCCGAGATCGAGTCGCTGCTGGTCTCCACCGATCTGGTGGTCGTCCGGCTGCTCGGGACGCCGCGGTCCTGGCAGGACGGGTTCGACGTCGTCCTCGGTCTCGAGGTGCCGGTCATCGTCCTCGGTGGGGAACAGAC
This sequence comes from Marmoricola sp., assembly GCA_045806825.1. Taxonomy (GTDB): domain Bacteria; phylum Actinomycetota; class Actinomycetes; order Propionibacteriales; family Nocardioidaceae; genus Marmoricola. The sequence continues at coordinate 9,528 of JBJMIP010000078.1, read as the reverse complement.
GCCTGACGCCGCGCTGATGGAGCTCTCCACCGTTCCGGTCGGGACAGCGGCGCAGGCGCACGCCTACCTGGCCCAGGGCGGGCCGGCGAACCTGGCGAACCTGCACGCGTTCTGCTCCGACACCGTGCTGCTGACCGGCGCGGGCTTCGAGCCGCCGGTGGTGGTTCCGGAGTGGGGTTGGAGCGAGCGCCCCGCGCGTACGTCACCCGGTTTCGAGGCTCCTGCGTTCGTTCCTCACTCCGGAGCACCTCAACCACCGCTACGCATCGGGGTGCTCTTCTACCGGGCCCACGAGACCAGCGGCAACGCCGGCTTCGCGCACGCGCTCGCCGACGCGATCGACGCCGGGGGCGAGGCGATCGGACTGCCGATCTTCTCGAGCAGCCTGCGCTCGGCGCCGGACGAGCTCTTCGAGGCCCTCGGCACCCTGGATGCCCTGATCGTGACCGTGCTCGCCGCCGGCGGCAGCGTGCCGTCCTCGGCCAGCGCCGGCGGCGACGACGAGGGCTGGGACGTGGAGCGGATCAAGGCGCTCGACATCCCCGTGCTGCAAGGCCTCTGCCTCACCTCGAGCCGCGACGAGTGGGCCGCCGGTGACGACGGCGTCACGCCGCTCGACTCGGCGAACCAGATCGCGATCCCCGAGTTCGACGGCCGGATCATCACCGTGCCGTTCTCCTTCAAGGAGATCGACCGCGACGGTCTGCCGCACTACGTCGCCGACGCCGAGCGCTGCGCCCGGGTGGCCGGGATCGCTGTCGGGCACGCCCGGCTGCGCCGGTTGGCGCCCTCGGAGCGCCGGGTCGCGCTGATGCTGTCGGCGTACCCGACGAAGCACAGCCGGGTCGGGAACGCCGTCGGGCTGGACACCCCGGTCTCGGCGATCCGGTTGCTGCGCCGGCTGCGCGAGGAGGGTTACGACCTTGGCGAGCCCGGCGGTGAGATCACCCGGTTCCTCGACCTGGAGGACGACACCGAGGCCGGTAACGGCCTGATCCACGCATTGATCGCGGCCGGCGGGCAGGACGAGGAGTGGTTGACCACCGCGCAGCTCACCGACAGCCACGTGCGTATCGGCGTCGAGGACTACAACGCCTGGACCGGTGACATGCCCGCTGACCTCCGCGACGAGATCGAGGACGCCTGGGGTCCGGCGCCGGGTTCGTTGTTCGTCAACGACGCGGGCGACATCGTGCTCGCCACGCTGCGCGCCGGGAACGTGGTGCTGCTGATCCAGCCCCCGCGCGGGTTCGGCGAGAACCCGGTCGCGATCTACCACGACCCGGACCTGGCACCGAGCCACCACTACCTGGCGGCGTACCGGTGGGTGGCCCACGGTTTCGGCGCGCACGCCGTGGTCCACCTGGGCAAGCACGGGTCGATGGAGTGGCTTCCCGGCAAGAACGCCGCCCTGTCGGCGTCCTGCGCGCCCGATGCCGCGATCGCGAACCTGCCGCTGATCTACCCGGTCCTGGTCAACGACCCCGGCGAGGGCGCGCAGGCCAAGCGGCGGGCGCACGCGACCATCGTCGACCACCTGGTGCCGCCGATGGCCCGTGCGGAGTCCTACGGCGACATCGCCCGCCTCGAGCAGCTGCTCGACGAGTACGGAAACATCGCCGCGATGGACCCGGCCAAGCTGCCGGCGATGCGTGCCCAGATCTGGACGCTGATGCAGGCCGCGCAGATGCACCAGGACCTCGGCCTCGACGAGCGCCCCGAGGACGACGACTTCGACGACTTCATCATGCACGTGGACGGATGGCTCTGCGAGGTCAAGGACGCGCAGATCCGCGACGGCCTGCACGTGCTCGGCCAGGCGCCCGAGGGCGAGGCCCGCGTGAACTTGGTGCTGGCGATCCTGCGAGCGACCCAGATCTGGGGCGGTGAGCAGGGCGCGGTGCCGGGGTTGCGGGCGGCGTTGGGCCTGAAGGTCTCGACAGGCTCGACCAGCACCGGTACCGCTGAGGTCGACCGGATCGAGGCGCAGGCCCGCGCCCTGGTGCAGCGGCTCGAGGACGCGGGCTGGGACCTCGCCGTGATCGAGGACCTGCACCCCGATCCGGAGGTACGCCGCGTGCTCACCTTCGCCGCCACGGAGGTCGTGCCCCGGCTGGCACGCACCACCGACGAGCTGGACGCGGTGCTGCACGCCCTGGCCGGTGGCTACGTCCCGGCCGGACCGAGCGGCTCGCCGCTGCGCGGTCTGGTCAACGTGCTGCCGACCGGTCGCAACTTCTACACCGTCGACCCGAAGGCGGTGCCCTCGCGGCTGGCCTGGGAGACCGGGGTCGCGATGGCGGACTCGCTGCTGGAGCGTCACCTGGCCGAGACCGGCGAGTACCCGCGCTCGGTCGGGCTCTCGGCCTGGGGCACCAGCGCGATGCGCACCAGCGGGGACGACGTGGCCGAGGTGCTCGCGCTGCTCGGCGTCCGACCCGCGTGGGACGAGGCCTCGCGCCGGGTCAGCGGCCTCGAGCTCGTCGAGCTCAGCGAGCTCGGCCGTCCACGGATCGACGTGACGGTGCGGATCTCCGGGTTCTTCCGGGACGCCTTCCCGCACGTCGTGGCGATGCTCGACGACGCTGTCCGGCTGGCCGCCGAGGCCGAGGAGCCGCTCGAGCGCAACTACGTGCGCGCGCACGCCCAGGCGGACCTCGCCGAGCACGGCGACGCCCGTCGGGCGACCACGCGGATCTTCGGCTCGAAGCCGGGCAGCTACGGAGCCGGCATCCTCCAGGTCGTCGAGGCCGGCAACTGGCGCGACGACAACGACCTCGCCGAGGTCTACACGCAGTGGGGCGGCTACGCGTACGGCCGCGGCCTCGACGGCGTCAGCGCCGCCGACGACCTGCGCAGCAACTACCGGCGGATCGCGGTGGCGGCGAAGAACATCGACACCCGCGAGCACGACATCGCCGACTCCGACGACTACTTCCAGTTCCACGGCGGGATGGTGGCCACCGTCCGGGCGCTGACCGGGAAGGCTCCGCGCGCCTACGTCGGCGACTCGACGACCCCGGACGCGGTCCGCACCCGCAGCCTGTCCGAGGAGACTGCCCGGGTGTTCCGGGCGCGGGTGGTCAACCCGCGCTGGATCGCTGCGATGCAGCGGCACGGGTACAAGGGAGCCTTCGAGCTGGCCGCGACGGTCGACTACCTCTACGGGTTCGACGCCACCGCCGGCGTGGTGCACGACTGGATGTACGAGCAGCTCGCCCGGACCTACGTCCTCGACGAGACCAATCAGCAGTTCCTCAAGGACGCCAACCCTTGGGCCCTGCGCGGCATCGTCGAGCGGCTGCACGAGGCCGCCGAACGTGGCCTGTGGGAGGAGCCCGACCCCGGGCTGCTCGGCCAGCTCCAGGCGGTCTACCTCGAGGTCGAGGGCGACCTGGAGGACCGGCATGGCTGAGGACCGCACAGCGCTGGTCCGCATCATCGGGATCGGCTCCGGCAGTCCCGACCACCTGACCGGCGCCGCCGCGGAGGCGTTGACGGCGGTCGACTACGTGATCGCTGCGGCCAAGGGCGCCGACGACCCGCTGCTCGCGGTGCGCCAGCAGCTGTGCGACCGGTTCGGCACGGAGCTGGTCGCCGTCGCCGACCCCGAGCGGGACCGGGCCGACCCCGCCGACTACGACGGTGCGGTCCGGGACTGGCACGCAGCCCGGGTGGCGGCGTACGCCGAGGTGCTGGCCGCCCGGCCCGGCGTCGTCGGGTTCCTGGTCTGGGGTGACCCGTCGCTGTACGACTCCACGATCCGGGTCGTCGAGGCTCTGGGGGTGCCGTACGAGGTGGTTCCGGGCCTCTCGGCACCGCAGCTGCTGGCCGCCGCGCACCGGATCGTGCTGCACGAGGTCGGGCGTCCGGTGCTGGTCACCACCGGACGACGCCTGCCTGCGTCGGTCAGGGCCGGGCACGACAACCTGGTGGTGATGCTCGACGGATCCCTGGCCTGCCTCGACCTGGTCGCCGAGGACTGGCAGATCTGGTGGGGCGCGAACCTGGGCACCGACAGCGAGGCGCTGGTCGCCGGCCCGCTGGCCGAGGTGGCCGGCGAGATCGCGGCCGCGCGGGAGGCCGCGAAGGCCGTCGCAGGCTGGGTGATGGACACCTACCTGCTGCGTCGAAGCGTTTAGCGCCCCCGTACCGTGTGGGGGTGCGAAACCTCTTCAGCTCATACCGGATCCTGGCCCCGATCGTCGGGGTCCTGCTGGCGTTCAACTCCTTCGTCGTCTTCCCGATGGACCACGCCCTGACCGAGGGCTCGCACTGGCAGAAGGTCGGCCACAACCTGGGCATCCTCTGGGCACTGCACGGCTGGTTCTACATCGCGTACGTGATCGTCGCGTTCCTGATCGCGCGGCGAGCGCGGTTCAGCGTCCAGTTCTCCGTCGTCGTCCTGCTCGCGGGTCTGATCCCGCTGCTGATCTTCTTCGTCGAACGCGTGGTCGTCCGCAAGGTCACCGCGGAGTTCCCCGAGCTCGCCGACGGAGCCTCAGCGCCCGCGTGACCCCTTCGCGGTGTCGTTCATGACGTCGTCGAAGAACGAGTTCAGCGAGTCCCCGGGCGGCTCGTTCGAGGGGGGCGGAGCCTCGTCCTCGAGCCGGGCCAGGTCCTCGGGCGACGGGTCGTGCTCGCCGATCGCGCCCGGCGGGACCGGGTCCACGTCGACCGGTGCCACCGCCTGCGGTGGCGGTACGGACGACGGGGCGGGGCTCGGGGCGGGCGACGGCGCCTCGTACATCGAGACCGGGGAGACGTCGCGGTTGCGCAGCTTCGTGGCGACCAGCGCGCCGACGCCGATCACGGCGAGCACCTTGACGAAGCGGCGGCCGCGGCGCTTCGGTGCGGGCGCCCGGCCGGTCTTCTCGGCTGCGGCGCTGACCGCCTGCTCGGCCGCGCCTCGTGCGTCCTCGAGGGCAGCCCTGGCAGCGGGCACGTACTCCTCGACGATCTGCTTGCGTGCGCGGCGTCCGGCCTTGCGGGCCTGCGGTACGTACTCGGTCACCACCCGCTCGCGGGCGGCCTCCAGGTGCGGAGCCATCTGCTCGACCAGGGCCGAGGCCTGCTCGGTCGCCTGGTCCACGAGCGCTCCGGCCTGCACAGCGGCGTGGTCGATCAACGGGTGGGACTTGCTCCTGCGGGACATCGCTGCCTCCTCCTCGAGTTCCGGTGGGACCCATACCCCCTCGGGCGCCGGATCATGCCCGGGAATCCGGCCGCTCGCGCGCGACCTTGCTGTGACGTGCGAGGATCTGTGCGTTTGTTCGACAACTCTGTGGAAGGCCATCCATGTCTGACCTGAAGGCGACGCTGCACACGAACCGCGGCGACATCGTGCTGAACCTGTTCCCGAACCACGCGCCGGCGACGGTGGAGAACTTCGTGGGCCTCGCGGAAGGCACCAAGGACTACCAGGCTGACGGCGGCAAGACCGGCAAGTTCTACGACGGTCTGGGCTTCCACCGGGTCATCGACAACTTCATGATCCAGGGCGGCTGCCCGCTCGGCACCGGCACCGGTGGACCGGGCTACAAGTTCAAGGACGAGTTCCACCCCGAGCTCGCCTTCACCAAGCCGTACCTGCTGGCCATGGCGAACGCCGGCCCGGGCACGAACGGCTCGCAGTTCTTCATCACGACCGCGGCGACGACCTGGCTGAACAACAAGCACACCATCTTCGGCGAGGTCGCCGACCAGGAGAGCCGCGACGTCGTCGACGCCATCGGCACGACGCCGGTGGGCCCGGGCGACCGGCCGATCGACCCGGTGGTCATCGAGTCCGTGGAGATCACCCGCGGCTGAGCCCGGGTGAGACCTGCGTGAGCGAGCCCGTGCCCGATCCTGGGGCCCCCGCGCCCGTCTGCTACCGGCACCCGGATCGGGAGACCTGGATCCGCTGCCAGCGCTGCGACAAGCCCATCTGCCCCAACTGCATGAACTCGGCGGCAGTCGGTTTCCAGTGCCCCTCCTGCGTCAAGGAGGGGGCGAAGACGATTCGCACGGCACGGCTGCCGTACGGCGGGGTCAGGGTCGCCAACCCGACCCTGGTCACGCTGGTGCTCATCGGGATCAACGTCGCGGTCTGGCTGGCGATCCAGGCCGACGGCGGAGCGGCCTCGCACCTGGTCGACAAGCTGGCGCTGACCCCCGACTTCGGGATCGGCGTCATCGACCAGGCGAACGGGACCGCCAGCGTGGTCAAGGGCGTCGCGCACGGCTCGTGGTGGCAGGTCGCGACCTCGGCGTTCACCCACGTCGAGGTCATCCACATCGCGCTGAACATGTTCGCGCTGTACTTCCTCGGCCCGCCGCTGGAGCAGGTGCTCGGCCGCGTCCGCTTCATCACGCTCTACCTCGTGTCCGGCCTGACCGGCTCCGCGGCGGTGATGCTGTTCTCGAACCAGTACGGCTCGACGTTGGGTGCCTCCGGGGCGATCTTCGGGCTGTTCGGCGCCCTGGCCGTCGTCGCCTACAAGGTGGGCGGCGACTTCCGGAACGTGCTGATCTGGATCGGCCTGAACCTGGCCTTCACCTTCACGGTGCCGAACATCTCGTGGCAGGGCCACATCGGCGGCCTGGTCGGCGGGACGCTGGTCGCCCTGGCCATGGTCTACGCGCCGAAGGCGCGCCGCGGCCTCGTCCAGTTCGGGAGCGCAGCCCTGATCGCCGCTGTCGCGATCGCCCTGATCGTCGTGCGGGCGCACCACCTGGCGTCCACCGTGTCGCCGTTCAACCTCAACGGCTGACCTTCACGACCGGGAGTTATCCCCAGCTGTGTACAACCCTGTGGAGAACTACACGCGTGTAACTCGGCGGGTTCACTCCCACTTGGTGGCGAAGGTGAATCCCACCGCCATGAAGGCGACGCCGACGATCAGGTTCATCTGGTCGAGCTTGTCCATCACCGGGATGTGCGCGGAGGAGCTCTGCGCCACGAAGTAGTAGGTGACGATCCAGGCCAGGCCGAGCAGGAAGCAGCCGAGCATGCCCACGACCACACCACGACCGCGACCCAGCGGGGTCTTCGGGTGCGCGGAGATGATCAGGCCGAGGAACGCCAGGCCGAACCCGATCAGGTAGTTCCACTTGTGCAGGTCCGACATCCACGGGAACGGGGTGTGCGGCTTCTTGCCGAACCCCTTGGTCCACTCGGCCGCATCCATGGCCACGTTCGTGTAGACGGCGATCCACGCGATACCGGCGATCACGAGCACCACGACGATGGCGCAACGCACCAGCGAGGTCTGGTAACCGCTGAGCGACACAGTGGGGTTGCGGGCGGCGGGCTTGGACACGGTGGTGCTCCATCGGGACGGGAGTTCTGCAGGTCGTCGGTTAGCGTAGTCGGGTGAGTGCCGATCGCGAGCCCGTGGGGGGCAGCTGGCGCGAGCTCCTTCGTTTTCGGGTCCGCGGTCGCTGGCGTCCGGCCGCGGTCGCGATGTTCGTCGTCGCGGGGCTGATGTTCGTGACCACCTCGGTCAACTCCAAGGGCCTCGACCTGCGCGCAGCCAGCGTCACCGACCTGGACCACGTGGTCCGGGCCGAGCGTGAGCACGCCGACGACCTCCAGGCGCGGGTGGTCGCCCTGAACGAGCAGGTCGGGAGCCTCAGCCGCCAGGTCAGCGACACCCAGGTCCAGGAGCTGCAGCACCAGGCCGACCTGCTGCGCAGCACGAGCGGCTTCACCGCGGTGGACGGCCCCGGACTCACCGTCGTGCTGGACGACGCCCCGCGCTCGGAGATCGACGCTGCCTCCGGGCCCGGCGGGGTCAGCGAGGACGAGCTCGTCGTGCACCAGCAGGACATCCAGGCCGTGGTGAACGCGCTCTGGGCCGGCGGTGCCGAGGCGATGACCATCCAGGGTCAGCGGGTGATCTCCACGACCGGCATCAAGTGCGTCGGCAACACCGTGGTGCTGCACGGGATCCCCTACTCGCCGCCGTACCGGATCGCGGCGATCGGCAACCCTGCCGACCTCCAGGCGAGCCTGGGCTCGAGCGACTACGTGCAGGCGTACCTGACCTTCGTCGAGGCCTACCAGCTCGGCTACGAGGTCACCTCGAGCGTCAACCTGAAGCTGCCGGCCTACAGCGGTGCAGCCACGCTGAAGTACGCACGGCCCGGCCCCGAGCCGACCGCCGCGCCCCGCTGAACCTCCGGTCGGACCCGCACGATCGCAGGGCTGACCGTGGTGGGTCCACGGTCAGCGACTGCTGATCAGCACTAGGGGGTCGGGGTCTCCGTCGGGGTGTCCGTCGGGCTCTCCACCGGCGGTGCGACGAAGTTCGAGACCAGCAGCGTGATCACCGTGCCCTGGTCCTGGGTCCCCCCGGCGGGCGGGCTCATCTGGGTGACCGTGCCGGCCGGCTCGGTGGACTGGGAGTCCGGGAGCTGGCTCACCTTGAACCCGGCGGCCTCAAGGATCTTGGTCGCGTCGGCGATGGTCTTCCCGACCACGTCGGGAACGGCGGTCGGACCGGAGGAGAAGTAGATCGTCACCCGGGTCCCGGCGCCGACCTTGGAGCCGACGCCCGGGACGACACCGAGGACGTCGTCCTTGTTCTCGTCGGACTTCTTCTCCTTCAGCGTCACCTTCAGGCCGAGGTCGCTGAGCTGTTGCTCGGCCGCGTTCTTGTTGTCGCCGATGATGTCGGGGATCGCCACGTCGGGCTTGCCGGTCGAGACCGTGATGTCGACCGCTGAGTTCGGGTCCACGAAGCTGGTGCTCTGCGGGTCCGGGCTCTGCGAGATGACCTTGCCGGTCTCGACGGTGTCGCTCGCCTCCTGCTTGACCTCACCGACCGTGAGGCCGGCCCCGGTGATCTTGGCCTCCGCGGCGTCCTGGGTCAGCCCGATCACGTGCGGGAGCGAGACCTGCTGCGGCGCGGAGCCGATCAGCTTGGGGATCAGCAGGATCGCGCCGACGATCAGCGCGACCAGCAGCACGCCGAGCAGCACCAGCGGACCGATGCGCCGCTTCTCCGGCTCCGCCCAGTCCCCGGCTCCGGGGACGACCGAGGTCGTCGCGGTGTCGTAGTGCGCGGCCGTCGGTGTCGGCACGAAGGCCGGCACCGGCTCGGCGACGACCGGCGGCGCCTGGACGGGACGGCCGGCCAGGAAGCGGTCGATGTCCTCCTTCATCGCGGCGGCGCTCTGGTAGCGGTCCTCGAGGCGCTTGGCCAGCGCCTTCATCACGATCGAGTCGATCTCCGGCGGGAGGTCGGCGTCCAGCGTCGACGGCGTCGGGGCCTGCTCGCGCACGTGCTGGTAGGCGACGGCCACGGGCGAGTCGCCGACGAACGGCGGCCGGCCGGTGAGCAGCTCGAAGAGCAGGCAGCCGGTGGAGTAGACGTCTGAGCGCGAGTCCACGGTCTCGCCGCGGGCCTGCTCCGGCGAGAGGTACTGAGCGGTGCCGACGACGGCCGCGGTCTGGGTCATCGTGTGGGCGTCGCTCATCGCGCGGGCGATGCCGAAGTCCATGACCTTGACGTCGCCGCTCGGGGTGAGCATGACGTTGCC
>JBJMIP010000077.1:0-5548 GCA_045806825.1 Marmoricola sp. | reverse complement strand
TCATGCACGAGGGCTTCGTGAACTTCAACGCCGGCACCCTGGGCACCTCCATGGTCGAGGGCCGGATCTCGGCAGGCGTCGTGGTCGGCGACGGGTCGGACATCGGTGGCGGTGCGTCGATCATGGGCACGCTCTCCGGAGGCGGCGCGCAGGTCATCTCCATCGGTCTGCGCTGCCTGCTCGGCGCCAACTCCGGCATCGGCATCTCGCTCGGCGACGACTGCGTCGTCGAGGCCGGTACCTACGTCACCGCGGGCACCAAGGTCAGCCTCCTCGGCGGCGACGCCCCTCGGACGGTCAAGGCGCTCGAGCTCTCCGGTGCCAGCAACATCCTGTTCCGGCGCAACTCGGTCACCGGCGCGGTCGAGGCCGTGCCTTGGAAAGCCGCGGGCATCACGCTGAACGCCGACCTGCACGCGAACTGATGGCGCGCAGCCGCCGGCGCAGAGGGTCGGGAGTCGTCTCGTTCGTCTTCCTGGCGACCCTGGCGGTCGTCGGTGGGGTGATCGTGGCGGTCTGGCGCGGAGCCGGGCCGCTCCCCGATCCCGAGGGCTGCAAGGCAGTCGTGTCGGGGCGCACCGTCGACCTGGCCCCGGACCAGGCGCGCAACGCGGCGCTGATCGCTGCCCTCGCGGTGCGGCGTGGGCTGCCGGCGCGGGCAGCCTCGATCGCGCTGGCAACGGCGTACCAGGAGAGCAAGATCCGCAACCTCGCCCACGGCGACCGCGACTCCGTCGGGATCTTCCAGCAGCGCCCCTCGCAGGGCTGGGGAACCGCCGAGCAGATCCAGGACGAGCACTACGCGATCAACAAGTTCTACGACGTGCTGGTGAAGATCGACAACTACGAAGCGATGCGGATCACCGAGGCCGCCCAGAAGGTGCAGCGCTCGGGTTTCCCGGAGGCCTACGAGGACCACGCCCCGGACGCCCGCGCCCTGGCCTCGGCTCTGACCGGGTACAGCCCGGGCGGCACCTTCACCTGCGTGGTGCACCAACCGGCCGGTCACGGTACGGCGGCGGCAGTGAGCCGGTCCCTGGCCAGCGCCTACGGGTCGGACCTGTCGGTCGAGCGCACCGGCGGTCGCCAGGACCTCACCATCCCCGTCGCCGCCGGCCAGGACGGCAACCGGCGCGGTTGGTCGGTCGCGTCGTACCTGATCGCGTACGCCGGCGACCTGAAGGTCGAGTCGGTCGCCTTCGACGGCCTGATCTGGCGCAGCGGCCGGACCTCGGAGAAGGGCTGGACGAGCTCGGGCGCGAGCGGCCAGCGGGTCCGGGTCACGCTTCGCTGAGCTACAGCCGGGCGACCGCGGCGTCGACGCGCTCGTCGGTCGCGGTCAGCGCGACCCGGACGTGCTGCTTCCCGGCGACGCCGTAGAACGATCCCGGTGCGACCAGGATGCCGCGGTCGGCGAACCAGGAAACCGTCTCCCAGCAGTCCTCGTTGCGGCTGACCCACAGGTACAGCGCTCCCTCGGAGTGGTCGACCCGGAAGCCGGCGTCCTCCAGCGCGGCCTTCAACCGCACCCGACGGGCGGCGTACCGGGCGTGCTGCTCGGCCACGTGCGCGTCGTCGTTCAGCGCGGCCACCATCGCGTGCTGCTGCGGCGCGGGCATCTGCAGGCCGAGGTTCTTGCGGACCGCGAGCAGCTCGCCGATCACCGCCGGGTCACCGGCGACGAACGCGCACCGGTAGCCCGCGAGGTTGGAGCGCTTGGACAGCGAGTGCACCGCGAGGATGCCCGCGGGACTTCCGCCGCAGACGTCCGGGTGCAGCACCGAGACCGGGACGACGTCCGGCTCCCAGGCGAGCTCGAGGTAGCACTCGTCGGAGACGAGCAGCACGCCGCGTTCGCGGCACCAGTCGACGACCTTCTTCAGGTGCTCGGTCGGCAGCACCCGTCCGGTCGGGTTCGACGGGGAGTTGATCCACAGGATCTTCGGGGTCCGCGGCCCGATCGCCGTGAGCGAGTCGGTGGCCAGCGTGTCGGCGCCGACCAGCGCGGCCCCGACCTCGTACGTCGGGTACGCCAGCTCGGGGTAGACGACCAGGTCACCCGGACCGACGCCGAGGTGAGCGGCCAGCGAGGCGATCAGCTCCTTGGAGCCGATCACCGGCAGCACGGAGTCGAGGCCGAGCCCGGACACCGCGAAACTCCGGCCGAGCCAGTCGACGCAGGCCTGCCGGGTCTCGGCCAGCCCGATGGTGAGCGGGTAGCCGGGAGCGTCGGCCGCCGCGACCAGGGCACGCTGCACGACCTCGGGAGTCGGATCGACCGGCGTGCCGACCGAGAGGTCGACGATGCCGTCGGGGTGTGCGCGTGCCCGATCGCCGTACGGCGTCAGGTGGTCCCAGGGAAAGTCGGGCAGGCGTGCAGAAACCAGGTCTCGGCTGCGCTCGACCACCGGGAGATCAGTGCTCGTCGTGTTCCTGCGGCGGCAGAGCGGCGACGGTCGCGTGGTCGGCCTCGATCACGCCCATCTTCGCGGCGCCACCCGGGGAGCCCAGGTCGTCGAAGAAGTGCACGTTCGCGTCGTAGTACTCCTTCCACTCACCCGGGACGTCGTCCTCGTAGTAGATCGCCTCGACCGGGCAGACCGGCTCGCAGGCTCCACAGTCGACGCACTCGTCGGGGTGGATGTAGAGCATCCGCTTGCCTTCGTAGATGCAGTCGACGGGACACTCGTCGACGCACGCACGGTCCTTCAGGTCAACACACGGCTGGGCGATGACGTAGGTCACCTGGTTCCTCCTAGCTACGCGTCCGGGGCGGACTGGGGCAAAGCCTAGTATCCCGAACGTGAGTCCTACAGGCGGTCCCGCTTTTCGACACGTGACCAAATCCGGGCAGGCTGCGTCACTGGGGCCGCACGTGGTCGGGAAAAGGGTCGTCGTACGCCGCATCCTGCCCGGCGAGACCGGTCCGAGCGGAGGCCCGGCGATGACCGACCTGCTCGGGGTCTGCGAGTCCTGGGCCGACGGCGTCGCGGGAATCCGGGCCGAGGACGGCACCCTCGTCGAGATCGCCGTCACCGACATCGTCTCCGGCAAGCCGGTCCCGCCGCGCCCGTCGGTGCGCGGCCGCGTCAGCGTGCGCGAGGCCGAGAGCCACGCCGAGGCCCTGTGGACCGGCGTCGAGCGGGAGCCGCTCGGCGAGTGGCAGCTGCGCAGCGTGCCGGTCCTCGAGGGACGTGCCCTCAAGCGGACCAATTCCTGCTTGGCGGTGGGCGACCCCGGCACCGACCTCGACACAGCCGCTGCGCAGGTCCAGGCCTGGTACGCCGACCGCGACCGGCCGGCGCAGATCCAGGTCGAGACCGACTCCGACATCGAGGTTGCCCTGCTCGCCCGTGGGTGGCAGCACCTCCCCGACGGGGAGGCCGGCTTCTGGATGGGGTCGATCAGCCGCGCGCTGCGGTCCAGTACCGGGATCGAGGCGCGTGGAGAGCTGAGCGTCGACGGACCACGGCTGCAGGTGAGCGCCGACGGCGCGCAGGTGCTCGGCGGCATCGACGGCGACTGGCTCGGCGTGCACTCGCTGCACGTCGAGGACGCGCGCCGACGCCAGGGTCTGGCGACCGCCGTCCTGCGCACCCTGCTCGACGCGGCCGCCGAGCGCGGCGCGCTCACCGTCTGGCTGCACGTCGAGACCGACAACGCTGCGGCACTGGCCCTCTACGCGGGACTCGGACTCACCGAGCACCACCGCTGCCGCTACCTCAGTCGGTGACGCGCTCCCAGGAGAACGGACCGAAGCTGTTCGCCGTGGCGGGACCGTGCTGGCCCGGCGTGATCGTCAGCCGCAGGTACTCGAGCGGCGCGGTGCTTCCGTGCACGACGATGCGGTGGAAGTTCGGCACGTCGTAGCCCGGGTGCGCCTGCCACGCGTCGAAGGAGCAGACACCGTTGTCACCGGTGCACGACGACCCCTGCTGGAGCGGGTTGTCGGAGCGGTAGACGTGCGAGTCGCCGTTGAGCAGCAGTACCGGCTTGCCCAGGTCGGTGGTGTGCGTGGCCAGGGCGTCCACGAACGGGCTGTAGTTGGACAGGTGGTCGTTGCTGGTGCCGCCGTCGCGGTCCCAGATGTCGGCCTGCAGCGCCACGACGACTCCTTGCGCGTCCTCGGCGTCCGCGATCGCGAAGGCCCGGTCGAGCCAGCGGAGGTCGGCCGCGGTCCGCTGCGCTGCCTCGTCGGTCTGCTCGGGCGTCGCGGACGCGGCGCCGTACCAGGGGTCGGCGTCGTTGTTCGAGCCGCCGGGGAGGTTGATGGTCACGAAGACCACGCCCTTGCGCTGCCAGATCACGTTCTCGACGTACTGGGAGTCACTGGGGTGCGCGCTGTTGTCCACCTGTGCCTGCGACAGCACGTCGAGACCTCCGCTGCCGAGCGTGGCGCCAGGCTGGCCGAAGAAGATCGACCGGATCAGGGCCAGGTTCGCCACCGGGTTCCCGTTCGCGTAGTCGACCGGGTTGCCGTTCGCGTCGGTGACGTTGCCACCCTCCTTCTTCTTGTGGCAGTCGGCCCACTCGTTGTCGCCCGGGGTGTAGACCATCGGGTCGGCGAAGGTGCTCCACAGCGCGGCGATCTGCCGGTCGTAGGCCTCGGTGCAGTACTGGCTGCCGGAGTGGATGTCACCGACGTGCACGATGCCGCTGACCGCACGGTCCGCGTTGACCTTCGCGATGAAGCCCGGCGTCGCGTCGGTCTCGGAGGTGTCGGTCGGGCTCTTGCCGTACGGCGCGTCGCCGTAGACCGCGTAGCTGAACGAGCGGCCGGTGGTGTCCGGCCTGGCCTGGGCGGAGGTGGCCAGCGCGACGGACGAGCCGGCGGCCAGCAGGGCGGCAGTGACGAGAAGGGCGCGGGATCGAGACATGGGCCAGACCCTTCCGCTCCGGAAGGCCGACGTCATCGACGCGCACCTGAACAGTCGTTGAACTCGCGGTACCTAGAACCCGCGCAGGGCCAGGGATTCCACGATGGCCCGGCCCGCGACCTGACCGGCGGCGATGGCCTCGTCGATCTGGTGGAACTCCAGCAGCCCGATGTTGCGGGTCTGGCAGCTGACGACCAGGTCTGCCTCGTCAGCGGCGCTGCGGTCGGTGTCACCGGAGGCGAACAGCATCGTCCGGACCATCGTCTCGCCGAGGGTCGGAATCCGCGGCGGCCGCTTCGTACCGGTCCTCGGGGACTCGTCGCGTGCGCCGGCTGAGAGGTTGACCGCGATCACCGGACCGACCCCTTCGGCGGCGAGAGCACCGACCGGCAGGTTCCCGGTCACGCCGCCGTCGACCAGGATCCGATCACCGACGCGGACCGGGGGCAGCAGACCCGGCACCGCCGCCGAGGCCCGGGTGATGTCGCGCAGAAGTCCGCTTCGCATCGGGACCGCCTCGCGTGCGAGGAGGTCGGTCGTCATCACGGTCAGCTCGCGCGGGAGCGCCTCGGCAACCTGGTCACCGTAGAGCCGGATCGCGGCCCGCCCGATCCGCCGACCGCGTGACAAGGCGTACTTCGGCAGGCCGTAGTCGCCGAGCGGGTTGCGCC
>JBJMIP010000076.1:0-6661 GCA_045806825.1 Marmoricola sp. | reverse complement strand
CTGGGAGGAGCGCTGGGACACCTGCCTGATGGTGCGCGAGTCCGGCATGGAGCTGTGCTGCGGGTGCCTGGTGGGGATGGGCGAGACCGTGGAGCAGCGCGCCGAGCTCGCGGCCCAGCTCGGTGAGCTGCAGCCCGACGAGGTGCCGCTGAACTTCCTGAACCCGCGGCCCGGTACGCCGTTCGGCGACCTGCCGCTGATGGAGTCGACCGAGGCGCTGCGCACGATCGCCGCGTTCCGCCTCGCGCTGCCTCGCACGATCCTGCGCTACGCCGGCGGCCGCGAGCTCACCCTGGGCGACCTCGGCACCCGCGACGGCCTCCTCGGTGGCATCAACGCGGTCATCGTCGGTAACTACCTGACCACCCTGGGCCGCGACCCGAAGGAGGACCTCGCCCTGCTCGAGGACCTCAAGATGCCGATCAAGGCGCTCAGCAGCAGCCTGTGATGCCGGTGGACCAGCTGACCTACTGCGGCCACTGCGGCGAGGCGCAGGACACCAGCGACCACGACGCCTGCCGCGAGCGCCTGCGGATGGAGCCACCGCGCTACTGCACCCGGTGCAGGCGACGGATGCAGGTCCAGGTCTCGCCGACCTCGTGGACGGCCCGCTGCGTGGAGCACGGCGAGACCGTCAACCCCTGAGCGCTCCGATGGACACCGATTTCGACCGCGACCACCTCTGGCACCCGTACTCGTCGATGACGAGCCCGGGGACGGTCTACCCGGTGCGCTCGGCGAAGGGGACCCGACTGACCCTGGAGATCGACGGCGCGCAGCACGCGGTCGTCGACGCGATGAGCTCCTGGTGGTGCGCGATCCACGGCTACGGCGTACCGGAGCTCGACGCCGCGGCCCGGACCCAGCTGGACACGATGAGCCACGTGATGTTCGGGGGTCTGACCCACGAGCCGGCGATCGAGCTCGGTCGACGCCTGGTCGACCTCGCGCCGGGCGACCTCGACAAGGTGTTCTTCGCCGACTCCGGCTCGGTCTCCGTCGAGGTCGCGATGAAGATGGCCTGGCAGGCCCACGCCGCCGACGGGCTTACCCGGACCAAGATGTTCACCATCCGAGGCGGCTACCACGGCGACACCTTCTCCCCCATGGGCGTCACCGACCCCGAGGGCGGCATGCACGCGATGTACGGCGGGCTGCTGGTCGAGCACGTCTTCGCCGACCGGCCCCCGCGGACGGGCGAGCCCCTCGACGGGTGGACGAGCGCCACCACCGCTCTGTTCGAGCAGTACGCCGACGAGATCGCCGCTGTGATCATCGAGCCGGTGCTGCAGGGCGCCGGCGGGATGCACGTCTACGACCCCCGGGCCGTGCGCCACCTGGCCGACCTCGCGCGGGCCCACGGTGCCCTGGTGATCTTCGACGAGATCGCCACCGGCTTCTGGCGCACCGGCACCCGGTGGGCCGGGGACGCCTGCGAGGTGGTTCCGGACATCCTGTGCGTCGGCAAGGCCCTCACCGGGGGCTACCTGACCCTGGCCGCGGTGCTGACCACGGCCGAGGTCGCTGCCCGGGTCGACGCCAGCCCGGCCGGAGCGATGATGCACGGCCCGACGTTCATGGCGAACCCGCTCGCCTGCTCGATCGCGACGGCCAACCTCGACCTGCTCGCCTCCTACGACGTCGCGACGCGGATCAAGGAGATCAGCAGCGACCTGACCAGCGGACTGGCTGCAGCCCACGACCTGGGCTCGGTGAGCGACGTCCGCATCCTCGGCGCGGTCGGGGTGCTCGAGCTGGACCGCCCGGTCGACGTGCCGGCGGTGACCACGGCCGCGCTGGACCGGGGCGTCTGGGTACGTCCGTTCCGCAACCTCGTCTACACGATGCCGCCCTACGTCAGCACGCCCGAGGACGTCGCGACGATCACCGCGGCGATGCTCGGCGCGGTGCAGGAGGTCCACGGATGAGCAGGTTCACCGACTGGCTCGCGGAACGCGCGACCGCCCGGGAAGCAGCCGGACTGACCCGCCGGGTCTTCCCGAGCGACGTCGGCGACCCGATGATCGACCTGGCCGGGAACGACTACCTCGGCCTGGCCCGCGACCAACGGGTGATCGACAGCGCGGTAGCGGCAGCCCGCAGCTACGGCGCCGGAGCCGCGGCGTCCCGCCTGGTCACCGGCACCCTCGCGGTGCACGAGCTGCTGGAAGGAGCACTGGCGGGATTCACCGGTTTTCCCTCCGCGCTGGTGTTCTCGACCGGCTACCACGCGAACCTGTCGGTCGTGGCGGCGCTGGCCGACGCGGACACCCTGATCGTCAGTGACGGGCACGTGCACGCCTCGATGATCGACGCCTGCCGACTGTCCCGCGGCCGGGTCCAGGTCGTCCCGCACAACGACGTCGCCGCCGTGGAGCGCGCGTTGCGCGAGCGCAGCGAGCCACGTGCCCTCGTCCTGGTCGAGACGATCTACAGCGTCCTCGGCGACGCCGCCCCCGTTGCCGAGCTGGCTGCGGTCTGCGAACGCCACGAGGCCGTCCTGGTCGCCGACGAGGCGCACGCCCTCGGCGTCTGCGGCGACGGAGGCCGTGGACTGCTGAACGCGGCGGGGCTGGGCGGGGCCGACCACGTGGTCGCGACCCTCACGCTGAGCAAGTCCCTGGGATCCCAGGGCGGTGCCGTCCTCGCGGCGCCGGCGGTGCGGGAGCACCTGATCAACACTGCTCGTCCGTTCATCTACGACACCGGCCTGGCGCCCGCCGCCGCCGGGGCCGCCAACGGCGCTCTGACGGTGCTCACCATGGAGCCGGAGCGCGCGACCCGGGTCCGCGACGTCGCGGCGATGCTGGCCGAGGCCTGCGGCGTACCGGCACCGGACGGTGCCGTGCTCGCGGTCCCGATGCCGGGACCGCTCGAAGCCGTGGCCGCGGTGGCGACGGCTGCCGAGCACGGCCTGCGGATCGGGTGCTTCCGACCGCCGTCCACGCCCGACGGGATCTCCCGGCTGCGGTTGACCGCGCACGCCCACCTGACCGACGAAGAGGTCTCCACCGCGACCAAGGTGCTCCGAGAGCTGTTGGACGCATGACCGTCTGGTTCGTCACCGGCACCGACACCGAGGTCGGGAAGACCGTCACCACCGCGGCCCTGGTGGTGGCGATGCGTGCCCAGGGGCGCTCGCCGTACGTGCTGAAGCCGGCCCAGACGGGCGTTGCAACCGGTGAACCCGGGGACCTCGACGAGGTGCAGCGGCTGGCCGGCGCGGTGCACGGGCACGAGGGCGTCCGGTTGAAGGCACCGCTGGCTCCGGACACCGCCGCCCGCCTGGAGGGCAGCAGCCTGCCGAGCCTGGCCGAGCAGCGCGATGCGATCCTCGAGGTCGAGCAGAGCCACGACGTGCTGGTCGAGGGCGCCGGCGGCATCCTGGTGCGTCTCGGCGACGCCTGGAACCTGCTCGACCTCGCCCAGACCGTGTCGCACACGGGCGTCGAGGTCGGCTTCGTCGTGGTCGCCCGCGCCGGTCTCGGCACGCTCAACCACAGCGCGTTGACCGTGCAGGCGATCCAGCACCGTTCGCTGCCGGTGCTGGGCGTGGTGATCGGTTCCTGGCCCGAGGACCCGGATCTCGCGGCGGAGCAGAACCTGCTCGACCTGCCGTTGATCACCGGTGTGCCCGTGCTGGGGCGGATTCCCGCCGGGGCTGGAGCGTTCGACGGCGACACGTTCGTGGCGCAGGCAGCCGAGTGGCTGGTCCTGCCCGCTGACTAGCCGATGTCACGCTCGCGGAAGCGCCACCAGGCCAGCGCGATCACCAGCGCCGCGACCCCGGTCAGGCCAGCAGCCGAGCTGACCGAGAAGCCCTCCACCGGTACTGCCGGGACGTGGTGGTACGGCGAGAACCCCAGCAGCCAACCCGGCAGCTGAAGCAGCTCTCCGACCTGCCCCAGGGTCACGAACACCCCGAGCAGCACCCACCCGGCGACGGTGCCGTCGCTTCGCCAGGACCACGCGAGAGCGGCCAGCGCGGTGACCAGCCAGACCGCGGGAACCTGCGCCATCGCGGCCAGGACGAGAGGGCCGAAGGAATGGCCGTAGCCGAGGGCCGTGGTCGCCCCGGCGACCGCCAGCAGCCACCACGTGCCGGCCAGCGCGACCCCGATCGTCGCCCCGAACGCGCGGCCACGGGAGGCCGCCGTCGCCAGGACCTGCTCGGTCCGTCCCTCCTGCTCGTCGGAGCCGGCGTGCCCGACGACAGAGATGCCGAAACAGGGCAGGACCACCGCGACCACCGAGAGCACCGCGGCAAGCAGCGCCTTCTCGATCACGCCGACGCCGCCGAGCCGTTCGATCAGCTCCCGGGCGCTGTTCGAGTCGAGGAGATCCCCGACGTTCGGGGCGATGGCACCGAAGACAGCCGACAGGGCCGCGGTCGCGAGCGTCCAGACCGCCAACGTGGGCGCGTGCATCCTGACCGTCAGGCCGATCACGCCGCCGAGCCGCGCGGATCCGGTTGCCGGGCCGGGTCGAGCGGCGATCACGCCCGACCCCAGATCGCGGCTGCCCCGGAGCACGTGGGCCACGAGCACGAGCACCAGAGCGAGGACGACGTAGAGGCCCAGGACCCACCAGCGCGGGTCCGACCAGGCCCGCAGCCTGGTGGACCAGCCGAACGGCGACAACCACCCGAGCCAGGCCCAGGACGTGTCCCCGACCGCCCGGACGACGTAGAGCACCCCGAGGGCGCCGGCCGCGAACGCGGCGCAGGTCCGTGCGCTGGCGGAGAGCTGGCAGGCCACGGCGGTCAGTCCGACCGAGACGAGTCCGACGCCGACCCAGGAGGCACCGAACGCCAGTGATCCCGTCACCGGAAGACCGCCCGCCAGGTCGGCGAGCCCCGCGAGCAGGCCGACGCCGACCGCAGTGGCGCCCGCCTCCAGCACGGCTGCCAGCAGCGGGGCGTCAGGTCCGATCCCGGTGCTCCCGATCAGCTCGGTCCGTCCGCTCTCCTCCTCGACCCGGGTGTGACGCCGGACCAGGACCACGAAGAGCATCGCCACGAAGACGGCGTACAGCACGGTGAGCTTGGTCATCGCCAGCTCGCCGGGACTGTGCACGTCGAGGATCGGTCCGTACAGCGCCACGATCGCCGGGCTGGCGTTGATCGCGCGGGCAGCGTGCACCTGTTCGGCAACCGTCGGGTACAGGGACTTCGTCGCAGCTGCGCTGGCGTAGCAGACAGCCACCAGCGCGATCGTCCACGACGCGACCACCACCCGGTCGCGGCGCAGTGCTTGCAGGGCCAGGACTCCCGTCCCGGTCAGCGCGGAGGGCCTCATGACTGGGCGTCGACCACGCTGGTGCGGTAGGCGTCGAGGAACAGCTCCTCCAACGAGGGCGGGGCACTGGTCAGGCTGGTCACCCCGGCCGTGGTCAGCGCCACCAGGAGCGGGTTCAAGCCGTCGGGATCCACGGAGCACGTCGCCACCCGCCCGTCGACCTGCAGGTCGTGCACCCCGGGCGCCTTCCCGAGGTCGGGCAGCTCGCCGGTGAGCTCGGCCCGAACACGACTGCGACGCAGGTGGCGCAGGTCCTCGAGGCGCCCGGTCTCGACCACGCGGCCCTCCCGGATGATCGTCACCCGGTCGGCGAGCCTCTCGACCTCGCTGAGGATGTGGCTGGAGAGCAGCACCGTCGCGCCACGGGCGGTGTGCTCGGCGACGCACTCGTTGAACACCTGCTCCATCAACGGATCCAGTCCCGAGGTCGGCTCGTCGAGGATGAGCAGCTCCGAGTCGGCGGCGAACGCGGCCACCAGCGCGACCTTCTGCCGGTTGCCCTTCGAGTAGGCACGGCCCTTCTTCGTCGGGTCGAGCGCGAACCGTTCGACCAGCTCGGCGCGTCGGGACTTCCTCGGGTCCACGCCGCGCATCCGGATCAGCAGGTCCACCGTCTCGCCGCCGCTCAGGTTCGGCCACAACGCCACGTCGCCGGGTACGTAGGCCAGCCGCCGGTGGATCTCGACCGCATCGCGGCGGGGGTCCAGGCCGAAGATCGAGGCGGTCCCGCCGTTCAGTCGGAGCAGACCGAGCAACGCCCGGATCGTGGTGGACTTCCCGGCACCGTTCGGGCCGAGGAAGCCGTGCACCTCGCCGACCCCGACCACGAGGTCGAGACCGTCCAGCGCTCGGAAGCGACCGAAGTTCTTGACCAGGCCCTCGGCCCGGACCACCACCGGAGCATCCATGGCACCACCGTACGATGCAGCCATGTTCATCCGCTCGGACCGGATCATCGTCGCGGGCGGTGGCGCGCTCTGCGTGCTCGCTGGCTTCGCCCACTACGGCAGCTGGAACTCGGTCCTCACCTTCCTGGTCAGCGCCGCCGCGGTGTGCCTGCTCGCGAGCCTGGTCGGCCGCAGCGTCGAACAGCTCGGTGACCGGTTCGGCCCCGGCGCGACCGGCGTGCTGCAGTCAGCGCTCGGCAACCTGCCCGAGCTCTTCATCTGCATCTTCGCGCTCAGAGCCGGGCTGGTCGAGGTGGTGCGCGCCGCCCTGATCGGCTCGATCCTGGCCAACCTGCTGCTCGTGCTGGGACTGGCGTTCCTGGTCGGCGGGCTCAAGCACGGCACCCAGCAGCTCGGCTCCGAACGCGCGCGGACCATCAGCGTGCTGATGCTGCTCTCGGTGACGGCGATGGCGAT
>JBJMIP010000075.1:0-14766 GCA_045806825.1 Marmoricola sp. | reverse complement strand
CGAGCAGGTCGCGTCCAGCGCCTGGGCGGGGCAGGCCCACGCGTGCACGGTGACGTTGCCGTAGCCCCAGGTCGCGACGTCGTAGTGCGCGGTCCCGGTGTCCGTGGCGAACGGGGCCGCGTCGCTCTGGTCGGCCTGCAGGCCGACGTACACCCACGGCTCGGTGCTTTCGGCATCGCCTGTCACGTGCCCGGCGGTGGCGGTGCTCGCGTTGATCAGGTTCGGCGGGTCCGGGACCGCGTAGGCCGGTGCGAACCCGGCGACCGGGATCAGGACTGCCGCTGCGGCGGCGAGGGACAGGGGCAGGCTGCGGAGCTTCATCAGGACGTCCTCGAGCTAGGTACTGAAGACGTCAGGCTAACCGGATTCGGCGTCCGTGGATCCCCAGTCAGCCGAAGAGCCTCACCAGCCGAGCGTGCCGGGCGCACCCTTGAAGGGCCCGACCACACGGCTGGTGATCCAGCCCCCGTAGAACCCGCCGGGCTGCGGCTCGACGCGCTCGCCGTCGACGAAGCAGCCGTCCACGGCGGCCGGGTAGAGAGCCACGTGGTCCCGCAGGGAGGTGAACGCGGGCGTCGGGTCCGGGTAGGTCCAGGCTGCGCGTCCGGCGACGACGCCGTCCGCTGCGACGAGGTCGAGGTAGGACGCGTGGCCCTTCCACTCGCAGAACGAGGACCCTGCGGAGGGTCGCAGGACCCCGTCGGCGAAAGCGGCGCGCGGCAGGTAGTACGTCGGGGGGTGACTGGTCTCCAGGACGCACCAGGCCTCGGTGGTCGCGGCGATCACCGCGCCGCCCAGCTCGACCCGGACGTCCTCGTGACGCTGGACCAGCGCAGGCGGCCGCGGGTAGTCCCAGACCGACTCCTGACCAGGCCCCGGGACGAGCCGGTCCGGGTGGCTCACTTCTCGGCCGAGCGCACCCGGATCCCGGTCAACGGCACGTTGATGGTGCCGGCCGGGTCGGTGAAGAAGTCGTTGCCCTTGTCGTCGACCACGATGAACGCCGGGAAGTTCTCGACCTCGATCTTCCAGACCGCCTCCATGCCGAGCTCGGGGTACTCGATGACCTCCTGGCTCCTGATGCAGTCCTGGGCGAGCCGCGCGGCCGGGCCGCCGATCGAGCCGAGGTAGAACCCACCGAACTCGCCGCAGGCCTCGGTGACCTGCTTGGAGCGGTTGCCCTTGGCGAGCATCACCATCGAGCCGCCGGCTGCCTGGAACGACTTCACGTAGGAGTCCATCCGGCCGGCCGTGGTGGGACCGAACGAGCCGGACGCCATGCCGGCGGGGGTCTTGGCCGGACCGGCGTAGTAGACCGGGTGGTCCTGCAGGTACTGCGGCATGCCCTCCCCGGCATCGAGGCGGTCCTTGATCTTGGCGTGGGCGATGTCGCGGGCGACGACCAGCGGACCGGTCAGCGAGAGCCGGGTCTTCACCGGGTACTGCGAGAGCTGGGCGAGGATCTCGCTCATCGGCCGGTTCAGGTCGACCTCGACGACCTCGCCGCCGGAGATGTCCTCGGCGACGCCGGCGTCCGGCATGTACTGCGCCGGGTCGGTCTCGAGCTGCTCGAGGAAGACGCCGTCGGCGGTGATCTTGCCGAGCGCCTGGCGGTCGGCCGAGCAGGACACCGCGATCGCCACCGGGCAGGACGCACCGTGACGGGGGAGTCGGACCACCCGGACGTCGTGGCAGAAGTACTTGCCACCGAACTGGGCACCGATGCCGAAGGACTGGGTCAGCTTGAAGACTTCTTCCTCCAGCTCGAGGTCGCGGAACCCGTGCGCGCTCATCGAGCCCTCGGTGGGCAGGTTGTCGAGGTAGTGCGCGCTGGCGTACTTCGCGGTCTTCAGCGCGAACTCCGCGCTGGTGCCGCCGATCACCACGGCCAGGTGGTACGGCGGGCAGGCAGCCGTGCCGAGCGAGCGGATCTTCTCGTCGAGGAACTCCAGCATCCGCTTCGGGTTGAGGACCGCCTTGGTCTCCTGGAAGAGGAACGACTTGTTGGCCGAACCGCCGCCCTTGGCCATGAAGAGGAACTTGTACTCCGGACCCTTCGGGCCCTGCTCGGTCGAGTAGATCTCGATCTGCGCCGGGAGGTTGGTACCGGTGTTCTTCTCCTCGTACGTCGTCAGCGGCGCGAGCTGGGAGTAGCGGAGGTTGAGCTTGGTGTAGGCGTCGTACACGCCGCGGCTGATGGCCTCGCCGTCGTCGGAACCGGTGAGCACCCCCTCCGACTTCTTGCCCATCACGATCGCGGTGCCGGTGTCCTGGCACATCGGCAGCACGCCGCCGGCGGAGATGTTCACGTTCTTGAGCAGGTCGAGCGCGACGAACCGGTCGTTGCCCGAGGCCTCGGGGTCGTCGATGATCTTGCGCAGCTGCGCAAGGTGCGCCGGGCGCAGGTAGTGCGAGATGTCGTGCATCGCCTCGGCGGTCAGCTGCTGGATCGCCTCGGGGGAGACCTGCAGGAACGTGCGCCCCTCGGCCTCGAACGTCGAGACCCCCTCGGTGGTGATCAGTCGGTACGGGGTGTCGTCGTGCGACGCCGGCAGCAGGTCGGAGTAGCGGAATTCAGGCTCGGTGCTCACGCCCGAAGAGTAGTCCGGGTGGCCGGGGCGCTCGGGCGCCGGTTGGTCCTCGGTCAGGGGCTGAAACCGATCGGCCAGAACCTAATAGCCCCAATGTGCTATTCACGGGCATTTCCGAGCGGGTGTTCTCGGCTGATTCCGACTAATAGCGACCGAAATATCCAGTGGATTTCGCGGACCGATTTGCTCCATTACCACCCGGTATTACCGAGTCGTCTTCCGACTCAGGTTTCACACAGGAAACTCTTGTTTTCATTCTGGAGCGAGGTTGATAGTCAGCGGGTGCTGTCGTTCGTCGGGGACGACATCTGATCTCGTGGGCAGGTCTGGTTATGCGTACTCACCGTTTCTTCGTCTCGATCCTGGCAGCGGCCAGTCTCGTCGCCGCAGGCTTCATGAACCCCGGGCTGGCAGCCGCCTCCCAGAGCGCGGCGGACACCGGCGCCGGCCTGCAGGTCTCCTGCTCCTCGCCGCCGGACGACCCGGACGCGACCGCCGCGAACCGCGACCGTTTCGTCGACCTGTGGTCGAAGCGGTTCGCCGACCACGACTGGCTGCAGTCCTACGCGAACCTGAAGACGGTGCCGTCGCAGATCCTCGCCGAGGGCTTCCACGCGATGAGCCAGCCGGTTCAGGTCTGGTTGGACTCCTGCCTGCTCGACGACCTGGTCACCACCGCAGGCACCACCCTCACGGCCCAGCAGCGCGAGCAGGACCTGGTCGGGGAGCAGCTGCTGATCTTCGGCAAGCAGAAGCTCAACGAGATGCGTCAGCAGATGACCGACGACCCGAGCACGGACAAGCCGGCGCCGCCGGTCAGCAGCCCCGGCAACTCCGCCACCGTGAACAGCCTGGCCGCCATGTCCCAGGGCCTGATCTCCCGACCCAGCTTCACCTCCGCCGACCAGGTGAAGGCCGACGTCCAGACGGTCACCACCACCGGGTCGAGCAACGTCACCGGTCCGCTCTCGGACACGCTGCGCTCCTTGATCCACACCGGCCAGGGCCCGACCACGACCAGCACGCCGAAGGCTGCCGCGCTGCAGCCGGCCACCCTGACCGGCCTCGAGCCGAACCCGATCACCGCGATCCCGCTGGTGCAGCAGCTGCTGGCCGCGGTCGACGCGCTGCTCCAGCTGATCTCGAAGATCCAGGGCGTGCTGTTCACGCTGCCGGTGATCAACATCCTCGCATCGGCGTTCTACAAGATCTGCGCCCAGTCCGCGACGATGCCGCTCAAGTGCAGCATCTCCCTGCCCGTCGGCGTCCCGATCCCGGCTGACGTCACCGGGGACAACGTCCCCGACGTGCTGGGCTGGCTCGCGCCGACCACCAACCTCGTCGACGTCGGCGCCCGCTTCCAGGTGACGCGGCTCTGCGACGTCTGCGGCAACCTGCCGGCGCACGTCTTCGCCGTCTACGACACCCCGATCGTGAAGAAGCGGATCGAGTTCGGCTTCGACGGCCGCGCCTCGAGCCTGCCGTTCCAGACGGTCGCCGACTTCAGCCTGCGCAACGCGGTCCAGGCGCTGACCGGTGACGTCCAGGTGGCGGCGCAGGTCAACAGCAGCACCGCCGGCAAGGACGAGGCCCTCACCTTCGCGGTCAAGGACCTGGTGGGTGGCTCGATCGGCGTCCCGCCGTCCGAGGAGAACCCCTTGGCCGCGTCGGTCGAGATGGTGAACATGCCTTCGCAGTTCAACGTCAACGCGCGCTTCACCCACTCCGGCGCCAAGGACCAGGACACGTTCAACATCACCTCGACCTCGACGACGAAGGTGAACGCCCTGGTCGACCAGCGCACCACGACCACGACGCCGAAGAGCCGGCGGGTGTTCACCGCGACGATCGACAAGATGCCGACCTCGGTGACCGTCGACCTCGTCCACCAGGGGGAGAAGCAGAGCATCGACTACCAGGCGAGCTCGGCGATCGGGCACGTCCAGGCGACCGACACCGCGACGCCGGACGTGAGCCACCTCGGGTCGTACACGGCCAGCCAGTACGACGTGTACGGCGTCCCGACCCAGGTCCACGTCGACCTGCAGGGGGCCCAGGACATCAAGTACACGGCCAACGGGAACATCCCGACGGCGTCGTTCAGCACCAGGACGCTGAGCGACAACGTGCTGCAGCAGCAGATCGATGCCGTGGCGCACCAGATCCCGAAGTCGATCCACGTCACCAACGTGACGACCAACGACTCCCAGGCGATCAGCTACGACGCCGACTCCAACCTCGGGGACGTCCAGCTCGGGATGTACGACAAGTCCGAGGCCGGTGACGAGACCAACCTGGTCGCCAAGGCCATCAGCATCCCGACCCACCTCGGGTTCACGATGACCAAGAGCACCGGTGTCTACGACTTCGCCGCGAACCAGGGGATCGGGCTGATCCAGGCCTCGCTGACCCGCAACGGCGGTTCGCTCATCCCGAAGACCGGTGACCACGCCACCGTGCTCAAGGCCGGCAACAAGCTCGGCCTGGACTTCCAGCTCTCCGGCTTCAAGTCCGCGCACTTCGACGGTCACCAGAAGACGGACGTCTCCCTCGGCCTCGACCCGGGCGGTCAGGAGTTCACGGCGATCGCCGACCTGGACGTCCCGAACGTCTACGCCACCGCGCACATCGCGGCGCTGCCCTCGAGCGTGCACGTGGTCTTCGACCCGGACACCGGGGCTGCGACGTACGCCGCCGACCGGGTGATCCCGGAGCTCGACGCGAGCTTCGACGACCGCGCCACGCACCTGCACGGTGACGCGACGCTGACCGGACTGCCCAAGAACATCGGGCTGACCTTCAACACCTCCGGCGACGTCCCGACGGTGACCTACAGCGCCGACTCGCGGCTCTCCTCGATCGTCCTGAACTACTCGGAGAAGCCGGGCGGCCTGGCGATCCACGGAGCGGTCAACGACCTGCCGAAGTTCATGTCGGTCGGTGGGATGAACCCGATGGTCTTCGACGCGCGAACGGGTCCGACCGACGCGCCCGCGTCCTCGGACATCGGCAAGATCCTGTTCCAGTACGCGACCGACGGCACCTTCGTGAGTCCCTCGACCACGGACGACCACGCCTACCTGAACACCGACCTGGCCGGCACCACCCACGCCGAGCTGCTCTACAGCGGCCTGCGGTTCATCAGCGTGGACACCACCGACCAGGCACTGCACGTGCAGCTGAAGAACAGCTCTCCGCGGCTGTTCCGGGCCTACCTGACCACGCCGACGGTCTCGGCGACCGGCTTCATCGACAAGGTGCCGGCCGAGATCGACGTGCTGCAGCAGGGCAACCGGATCACCTACAACGCCAGCAGCATCATCGACGAGATCGGTCTCGACGCGACCGACCACGACGGTGACCACGTCGCGGTGGACATCACCGACGTGCCGGCGACGATCGCGGTGCTCTTCGACGGCGCGGGCTCCAAGCTGTCCTGGAACGCCTCCTCGGTGGCCGGCGGGTTCTCGGCCTTCGCGCACCTGGTCCCGGCCACCATCGGAGGGACCCGGACGTTCGACGCCGGTCTGACGATCGCCGACATCCCGACCGCGTGGAACGCGGGCTGGGCCAACGGCAACGTCAGCTTCGTCACCAACGGTTCTGGCATCGGATCGATCGACGCCAGGGTCACCAACCACACAGCGGTGACCTCGCTGGCCGGTGACCACCTGAACGCTCACTTCGACGAGCCGAGCGGCGACCTCGACGCGAGCCTGCACGTCAGCAACCTGCAGACGATCAGCTTCGAGAAGCTGACCGACTCCGGGCCGGGCGGCTTCGAGGCCAAGCTGAACATGGGCAGCCACGGTCAGCTCAACCTCGGTGCGGACATCGCGCTCAACGACGGCACCCGGTTGATCGCCGGGGGCGGCTTCGACCACCTGCCGTCGGTGATCGACCTGAAGAGCGACGGGGGCCGGATCACCTACACCGGCAACGACAACCCGACGCTCACGCTGTCGGTCGCGGCCGGTCAGTCGGCTGCGGCGCTGGCCGCGACACCGGACCCCAGCTACATCCACGGCGTCGCGATCCGCGACGGCCAGGACGGCTCCGGCAAGCGGGGCGTGCGGGCCAAGCTGTACATCACCGGCCTGCCGGACAGCCTGGACCTGAACTCGCCGGCCGGCACGTACGAGGTCAACGGGTTCCACCCGACCAACGCCACCCTGGGGGTCGACGCGAAGCTGACCACCCTGGCTGCCGAGCCGCTCACCCTGGAGCTCTCCCAGGTGGTGCCGACGGCGAGCCCGGTCAACTTCAAGTTCGGTCCGTTCCTCTCCGACACCGCCGCTGACGGGACCCACAGCCTGAGCGTGTCCTACACGTCGAACCAGGACCTGGGCGCGCTGACGGCGGAGGCGACGTACGGGAACACCGACGACGCGCAGCTGCTGATCAGCGAGATCCCGAAGTCCATCAACGTGAACGCGTCGTTCGGTGCCAGCTCCAAGCACGTCGGCATCGCGATGAACCACGGCATCGACCACATCACCGCTGCCTACAAGAAGGTCGGAGCCACCGACTTCGCGGCCACGGTGAAGCTGCACGACGTGCCGAGCGCGGTGAGCCTGGACCTGGGACGCCAGACGGCTGCCGACGGCAGCGTGGCGACCCCGGACTTCACGTTCACGGCGAGCCAGCCGGGTCTGGACATCGACGCCACGGCGACGGCCTCGATCACCGATCCGCTGGACGTGAACGCGGCCGCAGACCTGCAGATCACCAACATGGGCAGCACGGTGACCGGGCAGCTCGACGGGACGACGTTGAAGATCAACTCCAACCCCAAGACGGAGTCGTTCAAGCTGGGAGCGTCCGGTGCGATCCACCTCGACGTCGACCTGGGCTTCAGCGCCGGACCCATGCAGAACACCGGAAACCTCGGCGTGGACATCGACATCCACAAGCTGACGCTCGGCTTCTCGAACGCCAGCAGCCTGCAGCTCGACCTGGGCATCACGACCGGGTTGATGGGTGACTTCAGCGACTTCACGTTCGGGATCGACAGCCTGACCCAGGCCACCCTGGACGACGTCGTGCACGTGGTGTTCCCGAACTTCATCAAGGACATCGACATCGACGTCCTGACGGTGCACGCGTCCATCAACCTGGACAACGTGATCGACCACTTCAGGATCGCGACGAACCGCTACGACTCGATCTTCACCCAACGGTTGGTGGACATCGGGCTCGGCTACTGCGACTTCGAGGTCAACGCGCGGCCGCACGCCGAGTACAGCACCGACGGGTCCGAGTTCACCCTCGGTCCGCCGCCGGGCGACGGCTCGAACCCGGCCGCGTGGCTGATCACCCCGGACCCGAACGTGGTGGGTTGGACGATCCCCGACTTCATCGTCGACATCGTCATGTACTTCACCTCGCCGTACGGGCACCAGATCGGCGCCGGGGTGGACTGCCACAGCCGGATCCCGGACCCGTTCTAGGCCGGCGCATCGAAGCAGGAGCGGTGCTCCGGGCTCTACCAGACGGAGAGCTCGGAGCTCAGGCTCTCGTCGAGCCCGGCGGGGGAGCGCAGCCGCACGTAGCGGGCGCGCTGGTCGCCCGGCACCTTGGTCGCGACCGCGGAGCCGGAGCTCGTCGCGACGGTGCTGAAGGTGCGGCCGTCGGTGGAGACCTCGACGAGCACCTGGCCGGCGAAGCCGCGGCCCACGACCAGGGAGACCGGGCGGACGCGGCCGAGGTCGACGACGACACCGGTGACCACACCACTGCCGACCAGGCGCGCGGCGTTGTCGAGGTCCCCGTCCGTCGCAGCGCACCGGGAGAACACGCCGTCCTTGGCGGGCGTCGTACCGGTGACCGGAGCGCAGCGCTTGCCGCGCGAGGGCGGAGCGCCGGCACTCGCGCGCACCGGCAGCTTCGCCGACAGGTAGTAGCCGTGCACGGTGCCGGTGCCCGAGCCGCCCGGCAGGACCGTGCTGGCCCCGACCGCGACGGTGCCCGAGCGGTCCTCCAGCAGGCGCGGGTCCAGCGTCGTGCGCCGTCCCGAGGCGGTCTGGGTCCACAGGGCCGAGGAGCCGCGGGAGGCGAAGAGCTGCGCCGAGTACGCCGCCCGGTCACCGGCGGCTGCGGGGAGCCCGCTCCAGCTCACGGCGATCCGCCCGCCGGCCTGGTTCACCTGCGGCGCGAGGTTGACCAGGCGTGCCTTCGGCAGCTGGATGGCTGTCTCCTTCGCCGTGAAGCTCACCGTGGTGCTGGCCCTCGCAGCGCGGTCCGCGAACACCACGTTCATGGTGGCCTCGGTGCCGAGAGAGCCCTGGGTGTCCTCGCCCTTGAGGTCGAAGTGGTAGCGGCCCTGGCTGTCGGTCCGCGCCGTCCGGGCCTTGTTGCAGATCGCGGGAGCGTCGCCCTTGGGAAGCAGGCAGACCGTGCCGAGGGAGCCCAGCGCAAGGATCCCGCCGAAGAGCACACCGCCGATGTCGGCCTGCTTGAAAAGCAGCACCCGGGTGTTCGCCAACGGCTTTCCGGCAGCATTCAGGGCGGTTCCGCTGACCACCACCGACGCGTTCGGATCGACGTTCGAGAACGAGCACCCGGTGGCTAGCACCGAGAGGGACGCAACCACTGCCGAGACCCTGCGCATGACTGTTAACTTAATCCAACTCCACCCCGGCCAGGAGGCTTGAAATGCGAGTTCGTGCGGGCATTCTCGTGGTGGTCCTCGCGGCCAGCGTCACCGCGTGCGGCGGTGGCGGCGACGACAAGGTGCCATCGGCCGGCTCGACCCGGCTGAGCACGCCGAAGTCCACGCCCACCGAGTCGGTCCTCGACTGCGCCAAGTACAACGACACCGCGCAGAAGATCGTCCGGGCCCAGCAGGAGCTCTTCTCCGGCAGCCACGGTGACACCAAGGCCCTCGACGACCTGAAGGCGTCGATGGACGGCCTGAAGGACGGTGCCCCGAGCAACGTCCGGGCAGCCGTCGACGAGCTGAACCAGGCTTTCGACAAGGTGCAGGAGATCATGTCCCAGCCGACCTCCGAGGCTCAGCAGGAGCTCGCCGAGATGGCGCCGAAGCTGTCCACCGACGGGCAGACGATCACCGCGTACATCGTCAGCCAGTGCACGAAGTGAGCTGAGGACCCAGCTGACGACCTAGCTGAGGACCTAGCTGCCGAGAGTCAGGTTCTCCCCGGTCGCAGGGTCGAACAGGTGCACCTGGCTGGAGTCGACCCAGATCTGGGCATCTTCGCCCTTGGTGATCCTGCTGCTGGAGTCCAGGGTGACCACCAGCTGCGTGCGGATGGCCTCGCCGTCGAGGTCGCGCTCGAGCTGGGCGAGCTGTTCGGCGACCTCGGGCGGAGCGTCGAACGGGATGTACGCGTACGCCTCGTGACCGAGCCACTCGACGACATCGACGTGCGCGGTGAACGTCGAGCCCTGCGCCCGCACCGACGGATCGACCACGGCAGCGTCGTTGAAGTGCTCCGGGCGGATGCCCGCGATCAGCAGGCCCTTGCCATCGGCCTTCTGGGCGCGGGCAGCAGGAAGCGTCAGGGTCCCGAACGGCAGCTCGAGCTGGTCGCCCTGCACGGTCGCAGGAAGGAAGTTCATCGGCGGTGAGCCGATGAAGCCCGCGACGAAGAGATTGACCGGCTCGTTGTAGAGCTCGCGCGGGCTGGCGAGCTGCTGGAGCACGCCACGGCGCAGCACGGCGACACGGTCGCCCAGGGTCATGGCTTCGGTCTGGTCGTGGGTCACGTAGACGGTGGTGATGCCCAGGCGCTTCTGCAGCCGCGCGATCTCGGTGCGCATCTGCCCGCGGAGCTTCGCGTCCAGGTTCGAGAGCGGCTCGTCGAACAGGAAGGCGTCGGCCTCGCGGACGATCGCCCGCCCCATGGCCACCCGCTGGCGCTGGCCGCCGGACAGGTTGCCCGGCTTGCGCTGCAGGTGCTCGTCGAGCTCGAGGGTCTTGCTCGCCTCGCGCACCTTGGTCTGGATCTCGGACTCGGGCCGGCCCGCCAGGCGCAGCGGGAAGGCGATGTTCTCGTAGACCGACAGGTGCGGGTACAGCGCGTAGTTCTGGAAGACCATCGCGAGGTTGCGGTCGCGGGGCGCGAGGCCGTTGACCCGCTTGCCGCCGATGACCATGTCCCCGGAGGTGATGTCCTCGAGGCCGACGATCATCCGCAGCAGCGTCGACTTCCCGCACCCCGAGGGGCCGACCAGGATCATGAACTCGCCGTCCTCGACGTCGATGCTGACGTCGTTGACGGCCGGGAAGCCGTCGCCGTACTTCTTGACGATGTTCCTCATCTCGATGGCGGCCATCAGATCATCCCTTCACTGCGCCGGAGGTGAGCCCGGCGACGATCTTGCGCTGGAACAGCAGGACGAGGATGACGACGGGCACGGTCACCACGACCGAGGCTGTCGCCAGCTGGGAGTACGGCGGATTGAACTGGTCGGGGCCGACGAAGTACGCCATCTGCGCCGGCACCGTCCTCGACGCGGTCGTCGAGGTCAGCGAGATCGCGAGCACGAACTCGTTCCACGCGAAGAAGAAGGTCAGGATCGCGGCGGTGAACACACCAGGGGCCGCGAGCGGGACGATCACCTTGCGGAAAGCCTGCCAGGGCGTGGCGCCGTCCACCTGCGCTGCCTGCTCCATCTCCCAGGGGATCTCGCGGAAGAATGCCGAGAGCGTCCAGATCGACAGCGGCAGGGTGAAGGACATGTACGGGATCACCAGACCTGGCCAGGTGTTGAACAGGTGGAAGGTGCGCCACATGTCGAAGAGGGGGCCGACGAGCGAGACGACCGGGAACATCGCGATCGCCAGCGCGAGCGAGAGCACGGCACGCTTGCCGCGGAACTCCAGGCGGGCGATCGCGTACGCCGCCAAGGTGGCCAGCACGACCGAGAGCAGCGTCGCGCTCAGGGCGATGCCCGCCGAGTTCAGCAGCGCCCGGGTGAAGTCCGGGTTGTCGAGGATGTCCCGGTAGTTCTGGGTGGTCCAGGCCTTCGGGAAGAACTGCGGGCTGCCCGCCGTGGTCTCGGCTGCCGACTTGAAGGAGAGCGACACGATCCAGACGACCGGCAGCAGGCACCAGATCATGATCAGCACGAAGCCGACCCACGTCCCCAGCCAGTTCTTGCGCATCACGCCTCACCCCTCGCCTGGGCCAGGTCGACCTTGAACATCCGCACGATCAGGAACGCCAGCAGCAGCACGGTGAGGAACAGCAGCACCGAGAGCGCCGAGCCCATCCCGAGCTGCATCTGCTCGATCACCTGGCGGTAGGTGAGGAACGACGACGACTCGGTGTTCTGGGCGCCCCGGGTCATCACGAAGATGTTGTCGAAGATCCGGAACGCGTCGAGCGCCCGGAACAGCACCGCGACCATGATCGCCGCGCGCATGTTCGGCAGGATCACCTTGAAGAGCCGTTGGAACCAGGTGGCGCCGTCGACCTTGGCCGCCTCGATCATGTCCTCGGAGACCTGGGACAGGCCGGCGAGCAGGAGCAGCGACATGAACGGCGTCGTCTTCCAGATCTCGGAGATCATGATCGCGGTCATCGCGTGCCAGTGGTCGCCGAACCAGTTCGTGTCGGGGTTGACGAACGGCAGCCAGTCGAACCAGCTGTTGATGTAGCCGTTGTTGATCGAGAACGTGAACTGCCAGGCGAAGGCCGACACCACGGTGATGATCCCGTACGGGATCAGGATCGAGGTCCGCATCACCCCGCGGGCGAACACGATCCGGTGCATCACCATCGCGAACGCGAAGCCGATCACCAGCTCGACGCTGACGGTGACCACCATGATGATCACCGTGTTCACGGTGTCCTTCCAGAACAGCGGGTCGGACAGGATCGTGCCGTAGTTGCCGAGGAACACGAACGACCGGTCGTCCGGCGTGGTCAGCCGGTAGCGGAAGCCGGAGAGGTACAGCGCCCGCAGCATCGGCCACGCGGTGACGAGCAGCATGATCACGACGGCAGGCGCCACCAGCCGCCGACCGAGCCGGTCCTCGGCGACCGCCTTCTCGCTCTGCGGTTCGCCGGCCGCGTGCGCCGGCCGTTGCAGCATCGCGGTCACAGCAGGCTCCTTCCCTTGAGCACGTCCTCGACGAAGGAGGCGGACTTCTTCGGCGTGGCCTGACTGACCGAGCGCGGTGAGTGCCAGGTCGACTGCAGGGCGCCGGAGATGTCGCTCCAGTACGGGGTTGCCGGTCGCGGACCGGCGTTGTCGACGCTGGCCTGGAACAGGCTGAGCAGGTCGGCCGGGTAGGTCTTCTGGAGAGCCGGGTACCGGTAGCCGGCGGCGCTCGCCGGCATGTTGCCGGTGAGGTCGGCGTTGATGCCCTGGCTCTTCGGGGACACGATGCAGGCCGCTGCCTTCATCGCCTCGTCGGGGTGGGAGGAGTACCTGCTGACACCGATCCCGATGCCGCCGTACGGGGGGCGCGAGGGCTGGCCGGCGACCGTGGCCGGGTACCGCGTCCAGCCGAGGTTCGCGAAGTCCTTCTTGGTGATACCGCCCTCGGCCGGGCTCTTGGAGGTCAGGCCCTTCTCGTTGGAGTACACGAAGGTCCAGTTGACCAGGAAGCCGCCGGCGTCCCTGACGACCTTGCCGCCGCGCGCCGGGTAGAGGTACGGGAGCACGGTGCCCTCGTTGGAGACCGACAGGTCGGGCTCGGCGGCGGTGGACCCGGACAGCTTCTGGATCACCGCGGCCGCCTTGCGGGCCGGGTCGGAGTCGACGTCGACGCGGGCATCGGCGCCCTTGGCGGACTGGCTGATCAGGTCCCCGCCGGCTCCGGCGACCAGGGCGTTGATCCAGACGACGTAGCCCTCGTACTTGTTGGCCTGGACCCCGACCTTCGTGCTCTGGTTGCCGGCCTTCGCGTTGAGCTTGGTCGCGGCGTCGATGATCTGGTCCCACGTGACCGGTCGGGTCATGTCGAGGCCGGCTGCCGCGGCGGCGTCCTTGCGGTACCAGAGCACCTGGGTGTTCGACCAGAACGGCAGCACGACCAGCTGGCCGTTCCAGGTGGACGCGTCGTAGGCGCCCTTGAACGACTGCTCCTTGAGCCGGGTCTGCACCGAGTCGGGGATCTTCGCGAGGAATCCGGCGTTGGCGAACTCGGCGTTGAAGACCGGGTCCAGGCTCATCAGGTCGATCCCGGAGTCGTGCGCCGCCAGCCGGCGGGCCAGCTGGATCCGCTGCTGGCCCGCGTCCTGGGGCAGGACCTGGTTCTTGATCTTCACGTGCGCGGTCGAGCAATGCTTCGCGACCGCGGCCTGGCCCCCCGGGTCCGGGTTCGTGTACCAGGTCAGCGTGATCGTGCCGTTGTCACTGCCGCAGGCAGTGAGCAGTGCGAGCAGCATCGCCGCGGATGCCGCACCTGCGAGAAGGCGCAGGGATGAGTGAGGCATGCGTTCCTCCCGAGAACTTCCTGCACTGTGCCCGGGAGGACACGAGGTTCAAACCCTCCGGTTACCTGGCTCGGTCGGCGGTGGCCCGGATGACGTCGGTGTAGGTACCGAACAGCGCAGGGGGCAGGTCGTGACCCATGCCCGGGATGAGCAGCAGGTTCGCACCGCGCAGCGCCTGCGCGGTGGCGCGCCCGCCGGAGGGGTGCACCATCCGGTCGTCCATCCCGTGGATGAC
The DNA here is from genome assembly GCA_045806825.1 of Marmoricola sp. Classification (GTDB taxonomy): domain Bacteria; phylum Actinomycetota; class Actinomycetes; order Propionibacteriales; family Nocardioidaceae; genus Marmoricola. The sequence goes on along the minus strand of JBJMIP010000075.1, from coordinate 529 downwards.
GGCGGCGGGGAGGTTCAGCTCGCGCAGCCGCGGGGCGCGGTCGCGCTGGGAGAGCACGGCCAGCATCTGCCGCAGCACCCCGGCGCCGGACAGGCCGCGGGCATGGGTGACCTCGGCGCGGGCGCGGGCCTCCTCTGCGCCCTCCGGGTAGCCGGGCGACCCGATCAACGCGCCCATCTTGGCCGCGGCGGCGACGTAGGACTCCAGGTCGCTGCCCTTCGGCGTGAGCACCGCCGGCAGGATCCGCGGGTCCTGCCACCCGACCGTACGACGGCCGGTGGTCGACATGATCGAGACCAGGCTGCGGACCCGCTCGGGGTGCGCGATCGCCATCTCCTGGGCGATCATGCCGCCCATCGACACCCCGGTGACGTTCGCCGCGGTGATGCCGAGGTGGTCGAGCAGACCGAACGCGTCCTCGGCCATGTCCTGGAGCCGGTACGGGATGCTCGTGCGCCGACCGAGGAAGGCCTGGACGATCATCGGCCGGGTGACCCGGCCGTGCATCCGGGTGGACCGGCCGGTGTCG
>JBJMIP010000074.1:0-4370 GCA_045806825.1 Marmoricola sp. | reverse complement strand
TGGTCTCGACCCCGTGCGCCCGGGCCACCGCCACGGCGTGCTGGCCGGCGTGCGCGGAAACCGGTGCGTTCGTCTCAGTCATGAGCGAGACGCTACAAGTCAGTGCTGACGGGGCGGTACGAAATAGGCGGGGTTCGTCGCCCGGAGGTGGGACATCAGCACCAGCATCAGGTCGGTCCGCACCGTCGGGTGGTCGCTGCCGAGCGCCAGCTGCAGGTGCAGGCTGCGCAGGTAGCCCTGGACGTTGCCGGTGACGTGGAAGGGATTTCCCGTCGGTCCGCCGCGGCTGTATGCACCCGAGGCGATCCGCGCCACCCAGGGCTCGAGGACGTCGAGCTCGAGGATGTTGCGGCGCAGCAGGTGCATGGTCGCGAACGCGAGCCGGTCGTCCTCGCCGCAGACCAGGAAGGAGTCGGTGGGAGCCAGCAGCCGGTCGCCGATGACGTCGAGGATCACCGTCAGCTCCAGGCGGCCCAGGTAGGGCGAGCGGGCCAGCGCGCCGAGGGCGTCGGCGCCGTGCGCGATCGCGTGCGCCCAGCCCTTGCCCGGCACGAAGCCGCGCAGGTCGCGCTCGCGGGAGAGCCAGCTCATCAGTCGGTCGCCCCAGCGCATCACGGCGTCCGGGCCGACCAGGGCGGCCGCAGTGCTGCGGTCGATGCACTCGGTGAGAATCAGCGCCGAGAAGCTGCGGCGGAAGACGGTGTCGTCCTCGGCCAGGCCCAGACCGATGTCGAGCCCGTGGCACATCCCGTCGCCCAGGCCGACCAGAAGGTCGTCGTAGATGCCTTCGTCGATCCAGGTGGCCATGGTCGGGAAGGCGATGCCGTCGCGGACGTCCGGGTCCGGGTCGCCGAGCATGCGGGTCAGGTCCTCGGTCATCTCGACCAACGACCTGTCGGCGGGGACCTTGAGTCCGTCCGCCACCACTTGTTCCCAGAATCCCGAGGCCATGCGCGCATTCTGCCATCCGGAACCGACCGGTCCGGAGGTCGAGTCCGTGACGATCAGATGACCTCTAGAGTTGCCGGGTGCCGTCCCTTGCCGAGCTAGCCCGAGAGCACACCGACCTCACCGAGGACGACGTCGCCTGGCTCGCGCTGCTCCAGGCGGACTGGCAGATCGTGGCGGACCTGTCGTTCGCGGACCTGGTGCTCTGGTTGCCGGACCGCGACGGGACCGGATACTGGGCCGCCGGCCAGATGCGGCCCACCACCGGCCCCACGGCCCTGGTCGACGACGTCGTCGGTCGGTTCGTCGAGCAGGGTCGACGACCGCTCCTGGACGCAGCCCTGCACGACGGACGGGTCGCCCGGGAGGGCGACCCGGAGTGGCGCGACGACGTCCCGATCCGGGTGGAGGCGATCCCGGTCCGCCGCGAGGACCGGGTGATCGCCGTGGTCGCCCGCAACACCAACCTGCACGGCGTCCGGACGCCGAGCCGGCTCGAGCTGGCCTACCTGCAGACGGCCAGCGAGCTCACCCAGATGATCGCCCGCGGGGGCTTCCCGTTCCCCGGGCAGCGCTCGGACCACGCGGACTCACCGCGCGTCGGCGACGGTTTCGTCCGCGTCGACGCCGCGGGCCGGGTCACCTACGCCAGCCCGAACGCGCTCTCGGTCTACCGCAAGCTCGGGCTGACCGGCGACCTGGCCGACCAGGTGCTGGCCGAGGTCACCCGCACCGTGGTGCCGCCGGAGCTGCGCCCGGACGAGGAGACGATCAGCGCGGTCCTGGGCGCCAAGGCACCGCGCGACGTCGAGATCGGCAACCGGGAGGCGACCGTGATCGTCCGGTCGATCCCGCTGAGCCCTACCGGCGAGCTGACCGGCGGCCTGATCCTGCTGCGCGACGTCACCGACCTGCGCAGCCGCGACCGCGAGCTGGTCACCAAGGACGCCACCATCCGGGAGATCCACCACCGGGTGAAGAACAATCTGCAGACCGTGGCCGCTCTGCTCCGGCTGCAGGCGCGCCGGATCGAGTCGGTGAGCGGGCGTGAGGCGCTCGAGGAGGCGGTACGCCGCGTCGGCGCGATCGCGGTGGTGCACGAGACGCTCAGCCAGAGCTACGAGGAGGAGGTCGAGTTCGACGCGGTCGCCGACCAGCTCATCGGCCTGGTCAGCGAGGTGGGCGGGCACGCCGGCGAGGTGCGGCTGCGGCGCACCGGTAGCTTCGGGACGCTCGCCTCGGACGCGGCCACCCCGCTCGCGATGGTGCTCACCGAGGTGCTGCAGAACGCGATGGAGCACGGCTTCCCCACCGGACGCAGCGGCGTCGTCGAGGTCGCTGCGTCCGAGCACGCGGCGAGCCAGGGCGTGGTGCGCGTGCTCGACGACGGCGTCGGCCTGCCCGCCGACTTCGACGTGGACACCTCGAGCAGCCTGGGCCTCTCGATCGTGCGCACGCTGGTCGCCGAGCTCGGCGGCAGCCTGACCATCGCGCCGCGTGGGGACGGTCCGGGGACCGTGGTGGAGTTCAGCTTCCGCCGGTGAGGGCGACCCCGATCAGGCGGTGCGAACCCGGGCGCGGGCGTTGCGGCGCTTCAGCGCACGACGCTCGTCCTCGCTCAGGCCACCCCAGACGCCGTGGTCCTGTCCCGCCTCCAGCGCCCACGCGAGGCACTGCTCGCGTACGTCGCACCGACGGCACACCTGCTTGGCCTCCTCGATCTGGAGGATGGCCGGCCCGGTGTTGCCGATGGGAAAGAACAGCTCCGGGTCTTCGTCGAGACACGCAGAGCGGTGGCGCCAATCCATGGCGATGAACTCCTGTTCGAGAGGGTGTGTGAACGCGTTCACTAGGTCGGTCCTGACTCCGCGCCGATCGGGCTCGGGGGCAGGGGGGGAACGACGCCCGACGATGCATCGGGACGCAGTTACCTACAGATGCTTGCAACAACTGCTCCACGACACAAGACCCGCGGCAGGTCAGGTTGGTCACAGTAGTTCCGTTTTCCACCACCTCGGCGGGAGCGCCCCGGCCCCGACTAGGCTGCGTCCTCGTGGAAACCCCGTCCGCCCCGCGCCCGCTGCTCCTGGCCGCGCTCCTGGTGGCGCTCGAGGGGCTGTTCGGGGTCGGCTTCGGCATCGCCGAGGCGTTCCACACCACCGCGGCCCGCGCCGCGATGGGCGTGACCACGTCGCTGTTCTTCGCGGTCTTCGGCGCGGCGCTGGTGCTCTGCGCCTGGGGGCTGAGCCGCTCGGCCTCGTGGGCCCGCGGTCCGGTGCTCATCGCCCAGCTGCTGGCGCTGGGTCTGGCCTGGAACTTCAAGGACGGGGACACCTGGCCGGCATCGGTGGGCCTCGCTGTGCCCGCCGTGGCAGTGCTGGTGGCGATGCTGCGCCCCGCCTCGCTGGCCGCGCTCGACGACGTCGGGCCCGACGCGGGCGAGGACTGAGCTACTCGATCTCCCCGCGCAGCTTCTCCAGGGTGCGGGTCAGCAGCCGGGAGACGTGCATCTGCGAGATGCCGACCTGCTCGGCGATCTGCGACTGCGTCTGCTGCCGGAAGAAGCGCAGCACCAGGATCTGCTGCTCCCGGGGCGGCAGCTCGGCGAGCAGCGGCCGCAGCGACTCGCGGATCTCGACGTGCTCGAGGCTAGCGTCCTCCTCGCCGAGGCTGTCCAGCCACGACGGTCCGTCGTCGTCGCTGTTGCTGACGTCCAGGGACATGGTCGCGTAGGCGTTCGCGGACTCCAGTCCCTCGAGGACCTCCTCCACGCTGACCTCGAGGTACTCGCCGATCTCGCGGGGCGTGGGCGAACGACCGAGGGTCTGGGACAGCTCGGAGGTCGCGTTGCCGATCGACATCCGCAGCTCCTGGAGCCGGCGGGGGACCCGGATCGCCCAGCCCTTGTCGCGGAAGTAGCGCTTGATCTCGCCGATGATCGTCGGGGTCGCGTACGTCGAGAACTCGACGCCACGCTCGGTGTCGAAGCGGTCGACAGCCTTGATCAGCCCGATGGTGCCGACCTGGACGAGGTCGTCGAACGGCTCGCCGCGGTGCAGGAACCGGCGGGCACAGTGCTCGACCAGCGGCAGGTGCAGCTCGATCAGCTGGTTGCGGACCTCGGTCCTGGCCCCGGGAGTGTCTTCGTCGCTGCTGGCCAGGTGCTCGAACAGCGCCCTGCTGCGCTCGCGCAGGGTCGACAGAAGTTCCGGGCTGTCCTCGGACATCGTCAGGCCGGGGCGTTCGTGGTACTCGAGGTGATCGTCAGGCTGATCGAGACCCGGTCGTGGGAGGCCGCGGCCGAGACCTCGGCGGCGGTGGTGGCCAGTACCTGCCAGGCGAAGCTGCCCGGGTCGGGCGGGTCGGCGTTGACCGAGTCGGCCGCGACGCTGACCTCGATACGGCCCTCGCCGAGCACGAAG
>JBJMIP010000073.1:0-4791 GCA_045806825.1 Marmoricola sp. | reverse complement strand
CCCATCACGTCGTACGCGCCGCCGTAGGCCTTGCGGGTGATGATCGTGACCAGCGGGACGGTGGCCTCGGCGTAGGCGTAGATGAGCTTCGCGCCGCGGCGGATGATGCCGTTCCACTCCTGGTCGGTGCCCGGCAGGAAGCCCGGCACGTCGACGAAGGTGAGCACCGGGATGTTGAACGCGTCGCAGGTGCGCACGAACCGGGCCGCCTTCTCCGAGGCGTCGATGTCCAGGCAGCCGGCGAACTGCATCGGCTGGTTCGCCACGATGCCGACCGACTTACCCTCGACCCGGCCGTAGCCGACGATGATGTTCGGCGCGAACAGCGGCATGACCTCGAGGAACTCGCCGTCGTCGAGCACGGTGGTGATCACGTCGTGCATGTCGTACGGCTGGTTCGGGGAGTCCGGGATCAGGGTGTCCAGCGCCAGGTCGGCGTCGTTGACCGTGAGGTCGGCGACCTCGTCGAAGGACGGCACCTCGTCCATGTTGTTCTGCGGCAGGTAGCTCAGCAGCGCCTTGGTGTACTCGAGCGCGTCGTCCTCGTCGGCTCCCATGTAGTGGGCGTTGCCGGACTTGGTGTTGTGCGCCCGGGCACCGCCGAGGTCCTCCATCGAGACGTCCTCGCCGGTGACGGTCTTGATGACGTCCGGGCCGGTGATGAACATCGCCGAGGTCTGGTCGACCATGATCGTGAAGTCGGTGACCGCGGGGGAGTAGACGTGACCGCCGGCGCAGTTGCCCATGATCAGGCTGATCTGCGGGATCACGCCCGAGGCGTGCACGTTGCGCTTGAAGATCTCGCCGTACAGACCCAGGGAGACGACGCCCTCCTGGATGCGGGCGCCGGCGCCCTCGTTGATGCCGATGATCGGGCAGCCGGTCTTCATGGCCAGGTCCATCACCTTGGTGATCTTCTCGCCGTAGACCTCGCCGAGGGAGCCGCCGAAGACCGTGAAGTCCTGGGAGAACACGCACACCTGGCGGCCGTCGATGGTGCCGTAGCCGGTGATCACGCCGTCGCCGTACGGGCGGGTCTTCTCGAGGCCGAAGGCGGTGCTGCGGTGCCGGGCGAGCTCGTCGAGCTCGACGAAGGAGCCCTCGTCGAAGAGCTGCTCGATGCGCTCGCGGGCCGTCTTCTTGCCCTTGGCGTGCTGCTTCTCGACGGCCTTCTCGGAGCCGGCGTGGACCGCCTCGTCGATGCGACGGGTCAGGTCGGCGAGCTTGCCTGCCGTGGTGTGGATGTCGATGTCGGCCGGCACCTCGGTGCCCCCAGAAGCGGCATTGCCGGGAACTGCACTCACGCTGACGACTCCTTCTCAGCCACGCAGGTGGCCCTCGGGGTGGATCCTGGGCCAATGTAGTGCCTGTGCCGACACCTGATTCCCCCCGGTCACCCCTCGAACTCGACGCCCTGGCCGCCGCGGCCGGGTCGGGCTGGTCGGTGAGGTTGCTGCCCACAGCCGAGTCCACCAACGCGGTCGCGGCGGCTGCGCCGGAGCCGGACACGCTGGTCGTGGCCGACCACCAGACCGCCGGGCGCGGCCGCCTGGACCGCAGCTGGGAGACCCCCGCGGGTTCCGCGCTGACGTTCACCGCGGTGGTGGACCCGGACCTGGCCGACCACGACTGGCCCTTGCTCCCGCTCGCGGTCGCCCTGGCGACCGCCGACGGGGTCCGTACCGCCACCGGCTTGCCGGTCGCGGTGAAGTGGCCCAACGACCTGCTGCTACCCACCGCCGACGGCGGCCAGGGCAAGATCGCCGGGATCCTGCTGGAGCGGGTCAGCGGTGCCGACGGTCGCCCGCTGGCGCTGATCGGGATCGGCATCAACGTCGCGCTGGACGAGGCGGAGCTGCCGGTCCCGACCGCGACCTCGCTCGCGATCGCCGGGTCGGACGTCGACCGGACCGCGGTGTTCGCGGAGGTCGTGCCGGCGCTGGCCACCATCTTGGACGCGCTGCGCGCCGAGCCGTCCGCGGTGCTCGAGCGGTACCGCTCCGAGTGCGACACCCTCGGCCGCGAGGTCACCGTGCACCTGCCCGACGGGGAGACCCTGGTAGGGGTGGCCTCCTCCCTGGACCGCAGCGGTCGGCTGGTCGTCGGGGACCGGGCCGTCGGCGCCGGGGACGTCGTGCACGTCCGTCCCCAGGCGCCGTGAGTCGTGACATGATCTTCGCGTGGCGATCAACAAGAAGCTCCTGAACGACGGCGAGAGCATCGTCTTCTCCACGCGCACCCACGTGAAGGCGCTGTTCGTGCCCGCGCTGGTGCTGATCGTGGTGGCCGGCGTCGTGGGCTACGCCCTGAGCCAGGTCGACAACCAGGTGCTGCGCTACGTGATCGCCGGGGTCGCCCTGGTCGTGGTGGTCGTGTACACCCTCTGGCCGTTCCTGAAGTGGATGACCTCGACCTACACGGTCACGAACCGCCGGCTCACCACCCACCAGGGCGTGATCTCCCGGACCGGTCACGACATCCCGCTCGCCCGGATCAGCGACGTGTCCTACGAGAAGGGCCTGCTCGACCGACTGCTCGGCTGCGGCACCCTGATCGTCTCGGATGCCAGCGAGCAGGGCCGGGTCCAGCTGACCGACGTGCCGCAGGTCGAGAAGCGCCAGCTGCAGCTCTCCGACCTGCTCTTCCAGGGCTCGCGCCACGAGTCCCAGAGCGATGACGGGTCCTGACCTGCCCGAGAACCCGACACCGGTGGACGGCCCGACCGTCTCCGACCTGGAGAACGCGATCCTCGGCGAGGCGCCGTCGATGCGAGGCAGTGAGATCGCCGCTGCCGCCGGGATGACCAACGACGAGGCGCGCCGGCTCTGGCGCGCGCTCGGGTTCCCCGACGCGACCAACCAGGTCGCGTTCACCCTCGCCGACCAGCAGGCCCTGCAGCTGGTCTCGCGCACGGTCGACGAGTCCGGCATCGACTTCGAGACGATGCTCCGGCTGATCCGCGCCATCGGGCACACGGTCGCCCGGCTGGCCGACTGGCAGACCGCCACCCTGGCCACCGCGCTCGAGGAGTTCACCAACACCGACCTGTCCTCCCCGGACTCGCTGAAGAGTGCGCTCGCGCTGATCGAGAACCAGGTCCCCCACTTCGACGCGCTGCTGGTCTACGCGTGGCGCCGGCACCTGGCTGCCGCGGTCGGCCGCATCGACATGCTCGGCCAGGCCGACGAGGACCTGCACGTCCCGCAGGCCACCGTGGGGTTCGCCGACCTGGTGTCGTTCACCGCCCTGTCCAACGAGCTGGACGAGCACGAGATCGGGGAGCTGGTCGAGGTCTTCGAGACCCGCTGCTCCGACGTCATCGCCGACCACAACGGCCGGGTGATCAAGACGCTGGGCGACTCGGTGCTGTTCATCGAGTCCGACCCCGTCCAGGCGATCGACATCGCGCTGGACATCATCGCGGTCATCGGTGGGGACGAGAGGCTCCCCGACGTACGGCTGGGGCTGGCGACCGGCCCGGTGGTGCTGCGGATGGGCGACGTCTACGGGCCGCCGGTCAACCTCGCAGCCCGGTTCACCGCGGTCGCCCGGCGCAACCGCGTCATCATCGACGAGCGCACCGCCGAGCTGTTGCCACCCACCGAGTTCGAGACCCGTCCGCTGCCGGCCCGACCGATCCGCGGCTTCGGCGACATCGAGCCGGTGACCGTGCGTCGCACCCGTCCGCGCCACTGATCGGTTCCTGATGCTCACCCGCCGCCAGCTGCTGCTCACCGCGGGCGCCGGCGCGCTCGTCGCGGGTTGCGGCGGCACGGACCTCGACCACGCGCCGGTGGTGGACCTGGTCGTCTACGGCGCCACCCCGGCAGGTATCGCGGCCGCGGTGCAGCTGCGCAGGCTCGGCGGCAGCGTCGTCGTGCTCGAACCGGGCACGCACATCGGCGGGATGACCACCAGCGGCCTCGGTGCCAGCGACGTCGGCAACGACGCCGCGATCGGGGGCATCGCACGCGAGTTCTACGACAAGGCCGGTGGCTTCACCTTCGTCCCGAGCGCCGCCTCGGCCGCGTTCGCGGCGATGCTGGCGGCCGAGAAGGTGAAGGTCGTCACCGGCGCCCGGCTGCGGACCGTGGAGCTGAAGCACGACCGGATCGGTGCGCTGGTCACCACCGACGGCACCGCGTACGCCGGGCGGATGTTCGTCGACGCCACCTACGAGGGTGACCTGATGGCCGCGGCCCGGGTCTCGTTCACCACCGGCCGGGAGAGCAACGCTCATTTCGGGGAGACCATCAACGGGGTCCAGCACCGCGACGGCCACCAGTTCGACCGTCGCGTCGACCCCTACGTGATCCCCGGCTCCCCGGCGAGCGGGCTGCTGCCCGGCATCAGCAAGGCGACCCTGGGGCCGGACGGGACTGCCGACGACGCGATCCAGGCGTACAACTTCCGGATGTGCTTGACCCAGGCCCAGGACCGGATCCGGTTCACCAAGCCGGAGGGCTACGACCCGCTGCGCTACGAGCTGCTGCTGCGCTACCTGCAGGCCGGCAACCGCGGGCCGTTCTTCACCACGGTGCCGATGGGGCACGGCAAGACCGACACCAACAACAAGGGTGCGTTCTCCACTGTCCTGATCGGCGGCAGCCAGGGCTATCCGACCGGCTCGCTCGCCGAGCGGTCGCGGATCATTGCCGATCACCGCGCCTACCAGCTGGGCTTCTTCTGGTTCCTGGCCCAGGACCCGCGGGTGCCCGACCCGGTACGCCGCGAGGTCGGCTCCTGGGGCCTGGCCGCAGATGTGTTGAGCGTGTTGTTTGGTTTGAGTGT
>JBJMIP010000072.1:0-13071 GCA_045806825.1 Marmoricola sp. | reverse complement strand
TGCTCCTTGCCCTCGGCAGCGAACTCCGGCCAGTACGTCGCGACCGGCGCGTCCAGGTCGATCAGACCCTGCTCGACCTGGGTCAGCAGCGCGAGGGCCGCCATCGTCTTGCTGACCGACCAGACCTGCGTGATCGTGTCGCGCTCCCAGGCGACGCCCGGGCGCGCCTCGCCACCCCACAGGTCGACGACCAGCTCGCCGTCGTGGACCACCGCGACGCTGGCGCCACGGTCCTCCCCGCTGGCGAGGTTCGCCTCCAGCAGGTCCCGAAGCGGGCTGAACTCGTCTGCGCAGGTTCCCTCGACCACGGGCTCACCCTAGGGCCGGTCCGGAAACGCAGCACAGCCCGGACCTTGCGGTCCGGGCTGTGTGTCTGCGACCCCGACGGGACTCGAACCCGCGGCCTCCGCCGTGACAGGGCGGCGCGCTAACCAACTGCGCTACGGGGCCTGGTGTTTTGCTCCGACTCCAGTACTGCTTTTGCGAAGCCCCGGAATGCTAACGCATCGGGACCTCAGCGATGAAATCGCACCCCCAACGGGATTCGAACCCGTGCTACCGCCGTGAAAGGGCGACGTCCTAGGCCACTAGACGATGGGGGCTTGGGACCGACCAAGCATAGGGCACCCCTCACTACGCTGGGACCGTGGATCTGGATGTCGGGGCGTTCGAGGAGCTCGTCGCGGACGCGCTGGACCGGATCCCCGAACCGCTGGCCGCCCTGATGGACAACGTCGTCGTGCTGGTCGAGGACGAGCCCCCGGCCGACGACCCGGATCTCCTCGGCCTCTACGTCGGGACGCCGCTGACCGAGCGCGACAGCGGGTACACCTTCCTCGGTCCCGACCAGGTCTTCATCTTCCGCGGCCCGCTGCTACGGATGTGCGAGGACGCCGAGGAGCTGGCCGAGGAGGTCGAGATCACCGTGGTGCACGAGCTGGCCCACCACTTCGGGATCGACGACGACCAGCTGCACGCGTGGGGCTGGAGCTGAGCCGCGCCAGCGGATCAGCTCATCGGTGGTTGAGCAGCGAGCGCCGGAGCGAGGAACGAGCCCGGCGACCGAGCGTGTCGAAACCCGGTGACGAGCGCACTCAACCCAGCCGATAACCCGCCCACGCCACACCCGCACAGCCGACGACCGTCACCACGGCGTACGCCAGTCCCTTCCAGCCACCCCGGTTCACCGACTGCACCGCCACCGCCGAGTACGTCGTGAACGCCCCGCAGAACCCGGTCCCGAGCAGCGCCATCGGGTGCTCGCCGACGCCGTGACCGACCAGCCAGCCGAGCAGCGCCGAGCCGAGCAGGTTCACCAGCAGCGTGCCCCAGTGCGTCCGGCGGTCGAGCAAGCGTCCCGCGACCAGCCGTGCCGGAGCTCCGACGGCCGCACCGAGCGCGACCAGCAGCGCGCTCACTCGTCCACCCCGGCCGCTTCGGCGTCCGCGCGCGCAGCGGCCGTGCTCCACCGGTCCACGACAGCGACCGCGACCAGCGCAGCGACCAGGGTCCCGCCGCAGTAGCTGAACCCGGTCAGCTCGTGCCCGCGCTCGAACAGGCTCACCGTCTCCGCGGACGCTGCCGACATGGTCGTGAACCCGCCCATCACGCCGGTGCCCAGGAAGATCCCGAGCAACGGTGCGCGCCGTACAGCAGCCAGGGCGGGGAGCCCGGCGAGGAGCGCGCTGCCGAGCACGTTGATCGCGAACACGGTCCACGGGAACCCGCTGCCGACCGGGTGCCACTGGGTCAGCCCGTACCGGGCGAGCGAACCCAGCACGCCGCCGAGGGCGGCCGCCGCGGCGGCGCGGCCCAGGGGAGGAGCGCTCACGCTGTGCCCACCGGCTGGGTCGGCCCCTGCCAGGCCAACGGTCGGTGGCCGTGGGCCTGCCGGGCGAACTCGCCGAGGTACCAGCGCTGCAGCGACATCAGCTCCGGGGAGGGCCGCACCGCGAGGAGCTTCTCCTGGGCGAATTCGCGGTAGATCCGGTCGAGCAGCTCGCTGACCCGGGTCATCGACTCCGGAGCCGTGGCCGGGACCTGGTACCGCAGGTCGACGGTGGCCCGGCCGGCGGACAGGGCCGACTCCAGGGCGTCGAGGCCGACGACCTGACGTCGCTCGTGCTCGACCTGGAGGTAGGCGTTGGCGAACTCGACCGCGATCGGGTAGCGCTCCGGGTCGCTGATCGCGAGCAGGCGCAGCTCCCGACCGAGCTCGTTGAAGTGCATCCGGAGCAGGGCGAAGAGCCGGACCGGGAAACCGAGGAGCTCGATGGTCACCATCTCGGCCGGGTCCGCCGGGTCGCCGCCGAGCCGGGCGACCGCCTCGTCGAGGTCGAACACCTCGCCCTGCGCGGGGATCTCGCGCACCCCGGCGGCCGGCTCGAACCAGACGACCTTGCCGACCCCGTGCGGGTCGATGTCCGCGCCCCAGCGCAGCGCGAAGCTGCCGACGAGCTGAAGGCCGCGGCCGAAGGTCGCCCAGCTGATCTCCTCCTCGAGGTCCAGCCCGGGCTGGGGGCTGCGCTGCACGGGGGGCACCACGGACTGGTCGGTCACCTCGATCCGCGGGTGCTCGACCGTCCCGCGGACGTTGACCGTCATCGGCGGCACCGCGTGCAGGAGCGCGTTCGTGACCAGCTCGGAGACGGCCAGCCGCGCGCTCTCGGTCAGCTCGTCGCGTCCGATGTCGGTGAGCACCTCCGCGACCCACTCCCGCGCCAGCCGGACCGACGAAGGCTCGCCGGTCGGCAGCGCGAGTGTGCGGGTGTTCCAGGGCACCGGTGCGACTCCAGGGGTCCGGGGACGGTTCATCAGGGCTGCTGCCCATCCCTCCGGCTCGATGAAACCACATCAGATCGCCGATCCCGGGTAGGCGGTGTGACCTACCAGACTGGCCCTGGATTGTGGCTGGAGAACCGGATCCGAGAGAATGGACACATGGCTGAGAAGACGACGAAGCAACCCCACCGCGTAGTCGTGGTCGGCTCGGGCTTCGGCGGCTTGTTCGGGACCAAGGCCCTGAGCAACTCCGACGTCGAGATCACGATGATCGCGAAGACGACGCACCACCTGTTCCAGCCGCTGCTGTACCAGGTCGCGACCGGCATCCTCTCCGAGGGCGAGATCGCGCCGCCGACCCGCGAGGTGCTCTCCCGCCAGGCCAACGCCACCGTGCTGCTCGGCGAGGTCACCGAGATCGACCTGACCGCGAAGACGGTCACCTCGCACGTCCTCGGACGCGAGCTGGAGACACCGTACGACTCGCTGATCGTCGCCGCGGGCGCCGGCCAGTCCTACTTCGGCAACGACCACTTCTCGACCTTCGCCCCGGGCATGAAGAGCATCGACGACGCCCTCGAGCTCCGTGGCCGCATCTTCGGCGCGTTCGAGCTCGCCGAGGTGATGGCAGCCCGTGGCCAGGACGTCGACCACCTGCTGACCTTCGTGGTCGTCGGTGCCGGCCCGACCGGTGTGGAGATGGCCGGTCAGATCGCGGAGCTCGCGCACAAGACCCTGAAGAGCGACTTCCGCTCGATCAACACTCGCAAGGCCCGGGTGATCCTGCTCGACGCAGCACCCCAGGTGCTGCCGCCGTTCGGCGCGAAGCTCGGGCAGTGGACCCAGAAGAAGCTCCAGGACATCGGTGTCGAGGTCCAGCTCGGCGCGATGGTCGTCGCCGTCGACGAGCGCGGGCTCGAGGTCCAGGACAAGTCCGGCGAACGCCGCCGCATCGAGGCGGTCACCAAGGTGTGGGCCGCGGGGGTCCAGGCGAGCCCGCTGGGCAAGACGCTGTCCGAGCAGACCGGTGCGGCGCTCGACCGGGCCGGCCGGATCGCCGTGAACCCCGACCTGACCCTGCCGGGTCACCCCGAGGTGTTCGTGGTCGGCGACATGGTCGCGCTGGACAACCTGCCCGGTGTCGCGCAGGTCGCGATCCAGGGCGCCCGGTACGCCGCGCGCGAGATCGACGGGCGGCTGCGGGGCAAGGCGCCGCAGACCGGGTTCAAGTACTTCGACAAGGGCAGCATGGCGACGATCTCGCGGTTCAGCGCCGTCGCCACCGTCGGCAAGCTCCGGCTCTCCGGGTTCGTCGCCTGGCTGATGTGGCTGGCGGTGCACCTCTTCTACATCACCGGGTTCAAGAACCAGGTGACCGCGCTGCTGCACTGGGCGGTCACGTTCATCGGCAACGACCGCTCCGAGCGGACCGTGACCGAGCAGCAGATCTTCGCGCGCGAGGCGCTCAAGCGGCTCGCGGGTGGCGCCACCGACCTGGTCAGCGCCCCCGGCTCCCAGGAGCGCAGCCGCGAGGACCTCGAGGAGCGCGCCCGCGAGGAGGTCCGGCTCACCGACGCCGGCGCCCGCGGCCAGAAGGTCTCCTGACCGTTTCGCTCGCTCGGCGGCTCACTCGTACTGCGGCGGGGTCTCCCCTGAGGCGGCCAGCTGCTCGCGGGCCCAGCGGGGGAGGATGAACAGGCCCTCGGCCTCGACGGTGACGTCCCCGTCGGCGTCACGCAGCTCGCCCTTCACGATCGTCTTGATGCCCGCGGTGGAGTGCACCCAGGCGGCGGCCGAGCAGGCGCCCAGGGCGGTCGGCTTGCGGTAGCGCAGGGTCAGCGTGCCGGTCATGCCCGGCGTACCGCCGGCGGCTGCGGCCTCGCCGAAGATCTGGTCGAGCACCAGCGCCAGCACGCCGCCGTGGACCTTGCCCGGCGGTCCTTCGTAGAGCGCGTTCAGGAAGAACTCCGAGCTGGCGCCGCCCTTGACCCGGTCCTGGACGATCTTCAGCGGCGGGGCGATCGGGTTCCGGGTGCCGACCACGGTGTTGCCGTAGCCGCGGACGTGCCCGCTGGTGGTCACCACGACGCCGAAGTTGCCGGGAATCATCTCCGCGCTGAGCTGCTCGGTGAGCTCCTCGACGCGGCGGGTCGCCCCGCGGATCGTCTCGTGGTCCATCGTCGTGCGCAGGCTGACCTCGTTCAGGCGCCGCAGCGCCTCGGTGAGCCCCCCGTACACGGCCTGCTCCTCGGCGAACTCCTCGTCGGTCATGTCGACGGTGCGGTACTCGAACGGTGGGGTCATCTCGCCAGACTAGAACGAGTTCCAGTTCTCCGCACCGTGAGTCGCAGCACTTCCGAAGGCGTCCGCCGAGGGACATGATCTGCGGATGACCGACACGCTGGTACCTCCGAACGACCCGCACCTGGAGAAGGGTGCGGTCGCGCGCTCGGCCGAACGGCTCGCCCAGCTGCGGGTGGTGACCTGGTACCTGGTGCACGTCGGGCGGGTGCTCGACCCGTTCCTGATGCGGGTCACCAAGGGACGGTTCAACAGCACCGGGTCGAACATCCTCGTGGTGCTGACCACGACCGGCCGGAAGAGCGGTCTGCCCCGGCAGACGCCCCTGGCCTACTTCACCGACGGCGACGACGTCGTCCTGGTCGCGTCCAAGGGCGGGTCACCCGAGGACCCGACCTGGCTGCTGAACATCCGCGCCAACCCCGAGGTCATGCTGCACGTCGGTCCGCGCGGCGGGGCGTACACCGCGCGGGAGGCTGCCGGCGCGGAGCGGGACCGGCTCTGGGACCTGGCCAACACCCTCTACAGCGGGTACGACGGCTACCAGGCGCGCACGGACCGCCTGATCCCGGTGGTGGTGTGCACCCCGGCAGGCCAGGCTGGTTGAGCCCGTCCGGTTACGCGCCGAGCACCGCCCCGACGGTCTCCGGGGCAAACCCGGGGAACACCGTCGCCGTCGAGGCGCCGAGCCTCTTGACCACGACCTCGGACAGCACGCTGCGGTAGTCGGTGGTGACCGCCAGGTCGGCGTCCAGGCTGTCCTCGAGGCCGGGCCACGTCCCGTAGTAGCCACCCTTGACGCCGGCTCCGAGCAGGAAGATCACGTTGCCGTAGCCGTGGTCGACGCCGTAGTTGTCGTTCTCCTTCACCCGGCGCCCGAACTCGGAAATCGTCACCACCGTCACCTTCGAGGCCAGCGGGCCGAGGTCGGTGAAGAACGCCGACAGCGAGGTCGCCAGCGCGGTCGCGTTGTGGATCATCTGCCCGGACTGCAGTGTCCCCAGCCCGGTGTGCATGTCCCAGTCGTCCTCGTGGTCGACGGCGATCACCTTCGCCCCGACGTCGCCCTTGATGGTGCGCGCGGCGGACTGCATCGCCTGGCCCAGGCTGTCGTCGGAGTACACGGCCCCGTTGGCCGGGGTCTCTGCCGTGGCGCGCACCGGGTCGAAGTCCGCGACCGCGGTGAGGGCGGCCCGGGCGCCCTTCCCGAGTACTCCGGGGGCGCCGGCCCACATCGTGCCCATCGAGGTCCGTCGACGTCCACCGTTCCAGGAGTCCGCCCCGGCCAGCTCCAGGCCGTCGACGGAGTACGTCGTGACGGTGGGCTGCGGACCGGCGAGCGCGGTGATCGGGACCGACATCCCCATCCCGACGGCCTCGAGCGGGTTCGTGTAGGTGTCCTGGCCGATGAGCCGGTTGAGCCAACCGACCCGGGCGCTCGAGCCGGGGTCGGCGTCCTCGAGCTCCTCCATCGCGGCGAAGTGCGAGCGATTGGGCGCGGGCAGTCCGGTGGCGTGGATCGCTGCGACCTGGCCCGCGTCCCACATCGGCAGCACCGGCGCGAGCATCGGGTGCAGGCCGAAGAACGAGTCCTTCGCGAGCAGCTGGTCCGCGGGGATCGCGATCCCCGGCCGGGCGGAGTAGTACGCCGGGTCGGCGTGCGGAACCACCAGTGAGAGGCCGTCGGCCGCACCGCGCAGCGAGAGCAGCAGCAGCACGTTCCCGGCCGGTTGCGTCGCGGCGTACGAGGTCTGCATGAAGGTGGTGCCGAACATCGTGGTGGCGACGCCGACGCCGACGGCTCCCGCGGCACCGCGCAGCAGGCTCCTGCGGGACAGCTGGGCGAACTCTTCGCAGCAGTCGGTCATGGTCACCTCGCGATGTGGGTCGGGCTGTCGAGGAACACGGTGAGCAGGGCCGGGAAGCCCCACCGCACCAGGTCGTGGGTCGCGGTGATCACCGTGGTGGGGCTCAGCCCGGTCGCCTGGCAGGCGACCTGCAGGGTCAGGGCGGTGGAGCCGCGTCCGAGCAGGGAGCGCGAGAGGTGGTCGACGAGGGCGTCGAACCGGATCGAGCTCTTCGGCAGCCACCCGGCCGGCGACCGGTAGGTCACGCCGTTCGAGGGCCACCACCGCCCCGACATCGAGTAGTGCACGTCGAAGGACCCGAGGATGCGCGAGACCGACGACCAGGCGTCCGCGGTGTCCGGACGGCCGTCCGGACGCGGCCAGCCGAACGGCTGCAACCCGATCTGCTCGGTCTGCCACAGCATCGCGACCGCTGCGCTGTCGGCGGACTTCGGGGGCGCGACCGTGGCGCCGAGGGCGCGGTAGGTGGCGATCACGTCCTCCTCGGGCGTGCGGGTCTTCTTGCCCGCCGAGGCCTGGAACTCCGCACTCGCGACCAGGGCTTTGAGCACCGGTGCCATCGCGGTCCCGCTGGCGAGGTAGACGCTGGCCAGGTGGCCCACCAGGGCCGAGCTCGGGGTGTCCGAGACGAACCGGACGGCGAGCTTGCGGGCGATCCGCTGAGCGGTGGCCGGGTGGTGGGCGAGGTAGTCCAGGTAGGCCTTGGTGACCGCGCGTCCGTCCGCGGAGGTGTTCGGGTGCGAGAAGCCGAGCACCTTGACCGCGCCGGTCCAGTGCGAGTTGGTGTCGTAGTAGTCGTCCCAGGTGTCCCAGAGGTCGACCCGCCAGCCGGTGATGATCCGCGCCGAGTTCTTCACGTCGTCCTCGGTGTAACCGGCGCTGCGACCCACGGTGTGCAGCTCGAGGAGCTCGCGGCCGAGGTTCTCGTTGGGCGCGCGCTTGGTCGAGCTCGCGTTGCCGAGGTAGAGCCCCATCGCCGGGTGCGTGATCACGGCGTTGAGCAGGGTGTCGAACCGCCCGAGTGCCTTGGCCCGGATCATCCGGCCGTAGTGGTTGCGGTGCCCGCCGGCGTCCCCGCCGTTGGCCGGTACGTGGAAGTGGTGCTCCCAGAACGCCGCCATCGACTCCTGGACCTGGCGCTGGGAGTACATCCGGCGCAGCATCGACCAGCGCTGGTAGTGCGCGTTGGCCTCCCAGACGCCCTCCGTGCCGGCGTCGTCGCGAGCCCACAGCTCCTTGGGCGTGCCGACGTTCGCGTACCACCACTTCTGCGACCCGGTGTAGAACGCGTCTGAGATCGTGGTGGGCGAGAGCTGCTGGGCGAACCAGCGGTCGATGCCGCCGGCAGCCTTCACGGCATTGCGGGTGGCCACGCTCCAGCCACCGGTGAACCTGTTGACGATCAGCCGCGAGCGCGGGTCCAGGATCGTCGTTGCGGCGTACACCGCCGGGACGTAGCTGGCTGCCATCGTGTTGGTCGACGCCTCCCCAAGATTGCCCTCGTCAGTCGGCCAATCGGCAGGTTCGAGCCAGACCTGAGGCGTCTCGAAAGGTGAAACCTGTTTCAGGACGCGTCAGTTCTGGCATCCTCCCCGGCATGGAGATCGGCGTCGCGCTTCCGCAGATGGCGCCCGGCTACGGTCCGGGCACCACCGTCGAATGGGCGCGTCGTATCGACGCCGGTCCGTTCTCGAGCGTCTCGGCGGGCGAGCGGGTCACCTTCGACAACCCGGAGATGGTCGCGACCCTTGGTGCCTGTGCTGCGGTCACCGAGCGGGTGCGGGTGCTGGCCAACCTGTGGGTGCTTCCCCAGCACCCGATGGCGATGGTCGCCCAGCAGATCGGGACCCTGGACCAGCTCGCCGACGGCCGGCTCGAGGTCGCCGTCGGTGTCGGTGGGCGCGAGCACGACTACCGCGCCCTGGGTTCCGAGTTCGCCGCCCGGCACAAGCGGCTCGACGAGAAGGTGCTCGAGCTGAAGGCGCTGCTCGCCGGTCGGCCGCCCTTCCCCGGCGCGGACGCCGTCGGGCCACCGACCGTCCAGCCGGACGGCCCGGTGTTCCTGGCCGGAGCGATGGGTCCCAAGGCGATGGCGCGGGCCGCGGGCTGGGCGGACGGCATCAGCGCCTTCAGCATCGCGGGGGACCAGGGCGAGATCGAGCGCACCAACCGGTTGGCCGAGTCCTGCTGGGCGAAGGCCGACCGAGCGTCCGCGCCGCGCAAGGTGTCCGGGTGCTTCGTCGCGCTCGGCGTACCAGCCGCCGAGGAGGTGCTGCGCTCCTTCACCGCCCGCTACCTGGCGTTCCTCGGCCGCGAGCTCGCCGACGCGATCGCGGCGACCGCCCGCACCGCGTCCCCCGACGCGTTGGCTGCGGTGCTCGACGGCGCGGAGGCCGCCGGGTGCGACGAGTTCATCCTGGTGCCGGCGACCACTGATCCGCGCTTCCTCGAGGCCGCCGCGGACGTGGTGGCATCCCGCGCTGGGTGAGCCCGTCGACGATCGGGGGTTGACCTCCGTTCACTAGAACGTGTTCTATTCCTGGCATGACCCTCAAGGTGATCCAGTGGGCGACCGGCGGTGTCGGCCGGGCCGCGATCGAGCACATCCGGCTGCACCCCGACCTCGAGCTCGTCGGCTGCTGGGTGCATTCGGCCGCGAAGTCCGGGAAGGACGTCGGCGAGATCATCGGTACCGACCCGATCGGGGTCACCGCGACCAGCAGCATCGAGGAGATCCTCGCGACCGAGGCCGACTGCGTCCTCTACTCGCCGTTGATGCCGAACCCCAAGGAGGTCGCGGCGATCCTGCGTTCGGGCAAGAACGTGGTCACCCCGCTCGGCTGGTTCTGGCCCAGCGCGGAGGAGAAGGCGCGGATGGAGCCGGCCGCCCTCGAAGGCGGCGTCACCCTGCACGGCACCGGCATCGACCCCGGCGGCGCGACCGAGCAGCACCCGCTGTTCTTCGCCGGCCTGTCCTCGGCGATCACGTTCGTTCGCGGTGAGGAGTACTCCGACATCCGCACCTACAACGCCCCGGACGTGGTCCGGCACATCATGGGCTTCGGCCAGTCGCCGGACGAGGCCATGAACGGGCCGATGCTCGCGCTGCTCGCGAACGGCTTCGAGCAGTCCGTGCAGATGTGCCTGGACACCCTCGGCTTCGCCGAGGCGGAGATCCGGTCCTCGCGCGAGGTGGCCGTCGCCACCGCCCCGATCGACTCGCCGATCGGCACCATCGAGCCGGGACAGGTCGCTGCCCAGCGCTTCGCCTGGGAGGCGTTCGTCGGTGAGACCAAGGTCGTCCGGGTCGCGGTGAACTGGCTGATGGGCGACGAGCACCTGGACCCGCCGTGGAAGTACGGCCCGGACGGCGTCCGCTTCGAGGTCGAGGTCAAGGGAGACCCCGACTGCCACGTCACGATCCACGGCTGGCACCCGACGACGGTGGCAGCGGGTCTCGAGCGCAACCCCGGCATCGTGGTCACCGCGGCGCACTGCGTGAACTCGATCCCGTACGTGTGCGCAGCCGACCCCGGCATCCTCACCTTCGTGCAGATGCCGCTGGTGACCGGACGCGCGCACCCCGACCTGGCCCGCTGATGGACGTCAGCCAGTTCCCGTCGCTGGACCCCGAGCTGCGCGCGATCGTCGAGATGCTGCCGGAGACCGGCGGGGCCTTCGACGACATCGCGGCAGCCCGGGCGATGTTCGACGAGTGGTTGCCGACCGGCCCGGTTCCCGGCGAGGAGGACCTGGAGGTCCACGACGACGTCGCCGACGGCGTGCCCGTGCGGGTCTACCGACCGCGCGGCGTCGAGGGTGACCTGCCGGGCATCCTCTACCTGCACGGTGGCGGGTTCTGCATCGGCAGCATCGAGACCGAGCACGGGGGCGCGGTGGCGCTGGCCAACGCGGTGCAGGCCGTGGTCGTCAACGTCGGGTACCGGCTGGCTCCCGAGCACCCGTACCCGGCCGGGCTGGAGGACTGCTACTCCGCGTTGTCTTTTCTTGCCGGTCTGGAGGGCGTGGACACGAGCCGGCTGGCCGTGCACGGGCAGAGCGCGGGCGGCGGACTCTCCGCGGCCACCGCCCTGCTCGCGCGTGACCGGGGCGGGCCCGCGCTGTGCTTCCAGGCGCTCGGCATCCCCGAGCTCGACGACCGGCTGGAGACGCCGTCCATGACGGCCTTCACGCACACCCCGATGTGGGCGCGGCCCCAGGCGATCAAGTCCTGGGAGTACTACCTCGGCGGTCAGCAGGCCGACGGGTACGCCGCCCCGGCGCGGACCGACGACCTCTCCGGCCTCCCGGCGACCTACCTGGTCACCTGCGAGCTCGACCCGCTGCGCGACGAGGGCCTCACCTACGCGATGCGGCTGCTCGCGGCCGGCGTACCGGTCGAGGTGCACAACTATCCCGGCGCTTTCCACGGTGCCCAGCTCGTGCAGGGTGCGGCCGTGGTCCGCAGGATGCAGGATGACCTGGTGGGCGCGCTGAAGCGGGCCCTGCACCCGTAGTCGCAAGGAGGTGGGCCGATGGGGTTCTACGACGACCGGATCGTGCCGCGGATCGTGAACCTGGCCTGCGGGACCGGGGAGCTGAAGAAGTACCGGTCACGGGTCTGCGCCGGCCTGACCGGTGACGTCGTCGAGGTCGGCTTCGGGTCCGGGTTGAACGTCGCGTTCTACCCGGACACCGTGAGCCGCGTCGCCGCGATCGAGCCCTCCGACGTCGGTTGGCGGCTGGGCGCGAAGAACGTGGCCGAAGCGCGGGTCCCGGTCGAGCGGGCCGGCCTGGACGGGCAGCGGTTGCCGTTCGAGGACGGCACCTTCGACTCCGCGCTGAGCACCTGGACGCTGTGCACGATCCCGGACGGCGTCGGCGCGCTGAAGGAGCTGCGGCGGGTGCTCAAGCCGGGCGGCACGCTGCACTTCGTCGAGCACGGCCTGGCCCCGGACGAGAAGGTGCAGCGCTGGCAGCACCGGCTCAACCCGATCGAGCGCTTCGTCGCCGGCGGCTGCAACTTCAACCGCGAGATCCCGCGGATGGTCACCGACGCGGGGTTCGAGCTCGCGGAGCTGGACCAGTTCTACGCGGACGGGCCGAAGTTCGCCGCGGCGTTCTCGCTGGGCGTCGCCACCGCCTGATGACGGTGTGATCCTGGCAACCGTTTGGTCCGCGCGGGACGGGGCACGTGTTCAAGCAGCCCTGCAACCGCTCTCGGGTGCGACCAACGGAAGGACCCACTCATGTACATCGGACTCGGCATCGTCCTGCTCGTCCTCGGACTGATCCTGGCTTTCGACGTCATCACCGTCGACCTGAGCTACGTGAACGACCAGGCACTCGGCGTCATCCTGATCGTCTGCGGCGTGCTCGCGATCGTGCTCTCGTTCGCGATCAGCGACCGGTACCGCCGCCGCCGCGTCGTGGTCGACGACCGCCCGGTGGTCGAGCGTCCGGTCGTCGAGCGCCGCACCGTGGCCGACGACCCGATCGTCGAAGAGCGCCGCTACTGACCTGTTGACTGCTGGCCCCTTGGGCCGGACCGCGAGTTTCGGGCGCGGTCCGGTCGGGGGGATCAGCGCTGCGCAGGTGGTGGGCCCCCAGGGGATCGAACCCTGAACCCGCGGATTAAAAGTCCGCTGCTCTGCCGATTGAGCTAGAGGCCCGTGCACGAAGACCCGTGAGAGAACCGCCCAGGAATCATCCGTACCGGGCGAAGCCTAGCCAAAGCACCCCCTCCAGCCCGCGTCAGTACGCGCGGGCGAGCGCCAACACCTGCGCGACCAGTACGACGGCGCCGAGCACCCGCCTGAACGGGCTCGCGCCCCGCAGCAGCTCGTCGAGCGACCACACGAGCAGCGCTCCGCGTCGCACCCCGCCCACCGTGTTCGCATGCGCGGCAGTGAGCGGGAACAGACCGGTCACGACGGTCGCGAGCCACAGCGCGAGGGCCGGGTTCGGGAACTGCCACAGCGTGAGGCGGCCGTCCGCTGACCGGAACCACCAGGAAGCTGAAGTCGCCCTGCTGAGCATCGTGTCCGTGTTCGCGGGCGTCATGGTGCGATCCTACCCACGCGGGTTCTGCTGAATCAGGTCAGCACCGCGTCGGGGAGTT
>JBJMIP010000071.1:0-2819 GCA_045806825.1 Marmoricola sp. | reverse complement strand
CCTCCCGCGGTGACGTCACCGTGTGCATCCTCGACCGGCCGCGGCACGAGCAGATGGCCAGCGAGATCCGCGCCACCGGCGCCCGGATCAAGTACATCACCGACGGCGACGTGGCCGGCGCGATCATGGCCGCTCGGGCGGACACCGGTGTCGACCTGCTGCTCGGCATCGGCGGTACGCCGGAGGGGATCATCACCGCCTGCGCGATGAAGTGCCTCGACGGGGTGATCCAGGGCAAGCTCTGGCCGACCACGGACGCCGAGCGCGAGCGCGCCGAGGCCGCGGGCCTGGAGCTGGACCGGGTGCTGCTCACCGACGACCTGGTCTCCGGCGACGACTGCTTCTTCGTGGCCACCGGCATCACCGACGGTGAGCTGATGAAGGGCGTCCGGTACCGCGCGGGCGGCGCCTCCACGCACTCGCTGGTGATGCGCAGCCGCAGCGGCACGATCCGCGAGATCATCAGCGACCACAAGCTCTCCAAGCTGGCCGCCTACGCGAACGTCGACTTCGAGCGCTGAGCGCGGGACCGCGGCGTGATCGTCGTCGTCGGTGAGTCCCTGGTCGACGTCGGTGCTGCCGAGTCCGTCGGCGGGTCGCCGCTCAACGTTGCCGTCGCCCTCGGGCGGCTCGAGGTGCCGACGGCGCTGATCACCGAGCTCGGCAACGTCGCCCGGGCCGCCACGGTCCGCGCCCACCTGGCCGAGAACGGTGTCGAGCTGCTGGAGTCGGAGACCGGGCGCCCGACGCCGACCGCGCGGGTCCGCTACGTCGACGGCGAGCCGACCTACGACCTCGACCTGCGCTGGGACCTGCCGGGCCAGCAGCTGCCCGACTGCGACGCGCTGCACGTCGGGTCCCTGGGCTCGGTGCTGGAGCCCGGCCAGGCCAGCGTCCTGGACCTCGTCGAGCAGGCCTGGGCACGCGACGTGTTCGTCAGCTACGACCCCAACGTCCGCGAGCCGCTGCCCGGCGGGCACGACCAGGCCTGGCGCGAGGTGGAGTCCCTGGCCGACCGGTCGCACCTGGTCAAGCTGAGCGACCAGGACATCGCAGCGCTGCACCCCGGCGCCGACCCCGACGACATCGCCCGGTCGCTGCTCACCGGTGACCGCACCGAGCTGGTCATCCGCACGCTGGGCGCCGACGGGGCGATCGGCTACGTCGAGACCGGCGACGGCGTCCTGGTCGTCGAGGTGCCGGGCGTCGTGGTCGAGGTCGCTGACACCGTCGGTGCCGGCGATGCCTTCACCGCTGCCGTGCTGGCGGTACTGCTCGAGACCGGGTCGTTCGGGGACTTCGGGGCGGGCATCCCGCGCGAGCAGGGCCGGTTGCGCCTGCTGCTCGAGGCGGCCGTCGAGGTCGCTGCGCTCAGCTGTGAACGACCGGGAGCAGCCGCGCCGTTCCGGAGCCTTCTTCGGCCAGGCTGGCCCGGTTGATCCGCTGCACGCGCTGACCGTCCAGTGCGTGCCGCACCACGTCGAAGACCAGCGGGTCGAGCGCCATCCCCACGTGGCTGGCGCTCACCTCGACCCCGATCGCGTCCGGGTCGATGCAGGCACGCCAGTCGACGATGCCGTCGCGCCGGGAGTAGATCGCCGTGAAGCCGACCTCCGGGTCCAGCGGCGCGTGCGTCTCCTCGAAGCTCGCCCGGGCGCAGTCGCCGGCGATGCAGTCCTCGCTCATCAGGCCGCCGAAGCCGGCGCGGGTCAGCCGGGTCAGCAGGTCGGCGTCCCACGCGAGGATCTCGTGCACGGCTCCTGGGGCGAGGACCGGACTGCCCATCGAGACGATGCCGTTGATCAGGTCCGGTCGGCGCGCGGCGAGTCCGCGGGCGAGCATGCCGCCCAGGCTGTGGCCGACGATGCTGACCTTGCGGCCGCGGCGCAGCGCGATTCCCTCGATCCGGCGCTCGAGCCGGTCGGCGGCCTCGCGGGTGCAGCCGGAGTTCACGTGGATGTGCGAGCGGTAGGTCCGGTAACCGGCCCCGCGCAGCATCCTGGCCATCCCGGCCAGCGTGCTGTCCCCCGCCATGAACCCCGGGACCAGCAGCACCGGTTCGACGGCGTTCGGGCGGTGGTGCCCGGCGTACGGGAGGGCCGCGCGGGCCCTGCGGTCGGAGCGGGAGCGCACGACGTACCGTGCCGCTTCGGCGACGATGCTTCCCTCGCGGGAGAGAGCGCGCAGACCCTGGGGCCCGATGAATCCCTCGGGCTTGAGAAAGTCGCCCATCGGTGAGTTCACAGTGCCGAAAGTAACGGAAACCACAGTTTCACTAACGGAACTCAACTGATTTCGTCACGCGAGTCGGGGATGCTGTTTTCCATGCCGCGTACCCGTTCCCGTCGCCACGCCGAGGAGAGCCCGACCGAGGTGAAGGTCAGCGAAGAGCTCTTCGCCCCGGTCAGCCCCGGCGTCGAGCTCTGCTACCAGACCTTCGGTGACCCCGACCACGACCCGTTGCTGCTGGTCATGGGCCTCGGCGGTCCGATGACCTGGTGGCCCGAGGACCTCTGCCGCCAGCTCGCCGGAGCCGGTTTCTACGTGATCCGCTACGACAACCGCGACACCGGCCGGTCCACCCGGATGCACGGCCGGGTCACCCGGCCGATGATCGTCCAGGCCTTCCTCGGTCGGCGCACGAGCATCCCGTACCGGCTCCAGGACATGGCCGAGGACGCGTTCGGTCTGCTCGACCACCTCGGCATCACCGCGGCGAACGTCACCGGGGTGTCGATGGGCGGCATGATCGCCCAGGAGATGGCGATCGCGCACCCCGAGCGGGTCCGCAGCCTGGTCTCGATCATGTCGACCACCGG
>JBJMIP010000070.1:0-9956 GCA_045806825.1 Marmoricola sp. | reverse complement strand
CGGTGGGCGAGCTCCAGCGCGTGCGCGATGTAGAAGCGTCCGGCCTCGGTCCTCATGCCGACGGCTGCGGCGAATTCAGGGATGGAGAACTCGGCGATCTGCGGCGCCCCTTCGCCGGCCAGCGGCACGGGGCTGTTGCCCCAGGTCGCGGCGTTGTCGGCGCCGCCGTCGACCTCGTGGAGGCGGGCCCACTCGACGGCCTGGACCAGGATTTCCACCTCACCCGCGCGGACCGCGTCCTGCGTGCGCCGGACCACGGCCAGGACCTTGGCCGCGTCGGGACTCGCCTCAGCGCACCGGTTGCGCGGCCCGTTGCGGCGCGGCAGGGGCTTCTCGAGGTAGGTCAAGGACATGCCTCAACGCTAGGAACAACCACCGACATCTACGGGCCAAAAGTCCAGATAATGGGACATTCTGCAAAACTTTTTCCGAGATGTGCCCAGGGCGGTGGACTTGTCCCGTCTTGGCCGTTGGCAGAGATAGGGACGGAACTGGCGCCTACCCTCGGGCAGGCGTCAGCGGGCCGAGGTCAGCTGACGAGGATCGAGTAGCGAGGTCGGTCTCCAAGCGATCGGCGATACGTGCAGCTGCAGATCCGTCGCCGAACGGATTGATCGCTCGCGCCATCGACGCATACGCCACGCGGTCGTCAAGTAGCCGTGCCGCGGCTTGGTACACGAGGTCGCCGTCGGTACCGGCCAGCAAGGCGGCGCCAGCCTCGATCGCCTCCGGCCGCTCGGTGTTGTCGCGGAGGACGAGTACCGGCTTACCCAAAGTGGGAGCCTCCTCCTGCACGCCACCTGAATCGCTCAGCACAAGGTCGCACTCGGCCATCGTGCGGGTGAAGTCGAAGTAGTCGAGTGGCTCGACGAGATGCACGTCTGCGAGCCCGCCCAGAATCGGGTCGATCGCCTCTCGAACGGCTGGGCTCAGGTGCATGGGCAGCACGACTTCGACGTCGCGTCGGTCGGCGAGTCGACGGATGGCGTTTGAAAGGCCGCGCATCGCGTGACCCTGGTTCTCTCGCCGGTGCATGGTGACCAGGATGCGACGCTTGGTCGTGCGGAATGCTGACTGACCGGCTCCCTGGTCGAGCGCCCAGAGAAGATTGTCGATCGCGGTGTTGCCTGTGACCAGGACACCTCCACCTGGTACGCCTTCGCGCTCCAGGTTGTGGGCCGCACGATCGGTGGGTGCGAAGTGCCAGGTCGCGACTTGACCGATCAGTCGGCGGTTAGCCTCCTCGGGGAAGGGGTTGTCGATCCGCCCCGAGCGCAGGCCCGCCTCGACGTGCGCCACGGGAACCCCGGCGTAGAACGCAGCGAGCGCTCCGGCGAACGCAGAGGTGGTGTCACCCTGAACGATTGCGGCATCCGGAGCCCAGCGCGTGAAGACGTCCCCGAGGGAGTCCATCAGTCTCGAGGTCAGCCCGGCCAGCTCCTGGCGCGGCCGCATCACCCCGAGGTCCTCGGCGGGCTCCAGTCCGAGCTGGTCCAGCATCTGGTCCAGCATCTCGCGGTGTTGCCCAGTCGAGATCACCACGGGGTGCAGCGATTCGGAGGCGACCAACGCGCGGACGACCGGTGCAAGCTTGATCGCCTCCGGTCTGGTGCCCAGGACCACCAGGACGGTCTTCTGCCCGAGGTTGTCCACGGACGGCACGTCCGATCGGTCAGACAACGGACTCAGCCGTGACCCGTGGAGTCTTTGCCCAGGATCCGCGACCGCTTGCCATCCGCGCCCAGGCCCAGAATTGGGAGGCGACGAACAGGTAGACGTAGAGGGAGAAGGCGACTGCGAACGCTGGGAGCTCCCACAGAGCGAGCCGATGGAACGAGTGCTTCTGGTAGGTCCAGACAAGCGCGATCAGGGGACCGAACGAGAGAGTGAGCTGGATCAAGTTCCGCAGCCGCGGGTCGGTGACGAACACCAGAGAGTTGTTCTCGACCGGCAGATTTGCGATCGTCACGGTCAGCGAGACAAGTAGACCCGCGAAGACCACCATCACGAAGGTGACCATCACCAGGTAGATCGACAGGTCGAGTTTCGTGTACCACGGCAGCTTCTTCGAACGCCACAGCGACGGTAGGTGTCGCCAGCACTGGTAGTGACCCTGGAACCATCTCGTCCGCTGCCGCAGCAGTGGACGCCAATGAGTCAATCCCTGCTGCGCAACGTAGGTTCCCGGGCAGTAGCGGATCCGCCAGCCCACCTCGGCCAGGGAGAGGCTGAGCTCGAGATCCTCGGTCAGGCAGTCGGTCCACGGGGGGCGGTCCAGCGACTGCAACGCAGTCATCCGGGTGAACTGACCGTTGCCACCCAAGCCGACAGAGCCGAACACATCGCGTGCTTCCTGGACCAGGGCCGAGAAGCCGACGAACTCCATGTCCTGCATGCGGGTAAGCATGTTGGTCGGCGCGTTGGCGATGCGGACACCGATCTGCACGCCGCCGACCGACGGGTCCGCGAAGTACGGCGCGACCTTGGTCAAGGTGTCTGCCTCGAGCTGTCCATCGGCATCCATGATGCCGATGACGAGCTCTGCCGCATCGCGGCCGCAGAGCGCAGGATCGTTCGCTGCGATCATCGCGCCGATGATCTCGAAGGCGTGGTTCAGCACCGCACCCTTACCCTGACCCGCTACGTCCTCGTCGCGGTCCACGACCAGCACGCCGCGGGACTCGAAGGTGCGCGCGATCTCACTCGTCTTGTCCTTCGAGCCGTCGTTCATCACGATGATCAACCGGTCCGGATAGTCGAGGGCCGTGAGTGCCTCGAGAGTCGGAGCGATGACCTGCTCCTCGTTGTGTGCCGGAATCACCAGCACCATGAACGGGTTGCCGGGGACGAATCGATCGCGCTGCCGCCGCCGGCGCTTGTACAGCGGATGGACGAACAGGATGAGGTAGTAGATCACCACCGCGAAGGTGAGATAGCTGAACCAGGTGATGTCAACGACATGCATTCGGTGCCTCCGGCTGCTGCAAGCGGGCAGTGCAATGAGGTGGACCGAGTTTCTCGGCCCACCCCCGCACCGGGGCCAGGATCAGTAGGTGCTGACCGGGAGGAACAGGAACGAACCCTGGTTGTACAGCTTCGCCGAGATCTTGAACGCGGTACCGGTTCGCATGATGGAGGTGCGGGAGCCGTCATAGTGGCTGCCGTTCGCATTCTTCACGACCCGAAGGTCGAAGGTGTAGCGCGACGGCGACGTGAGCTCGAAGCGGTACAGGCCGGAGCCGTTGGTGTAGGCGGTGCGGAGGACCACGCGACTATCGCCCACGTGGCGGACGAGTTGCACCTTCGCGCCGTTCACGGCGGAGCCGTTGCTGTAGGTGACCTTGCCGTACACGACCGAGTGCGCCGGGTCGATGCTCGTCTTGGTGACCGAGAAGGCCACCGCGGCCTGACCGGGCACCAGGATGAACAGGCCGACAGCCGCCAGAACCACTGCTGAGAAACCACCCACCAGCACGTTCCGAAGGCGACGTGGACGCACAGGCGCAGGCGTCGGGGCGGTTGCAGGCGAAACTAGGGTCGATGTCACGGAAACTCCAGGGTGTGTTGGGAGGAATCGGTACGAACTGCTCGAATACCCGCGCAGGAGGCCGGACAACTACAGTGAAGTTACCACCAATTCCGAGAATCTCCCGGATGACTTTGTTTCCGGAACTCAAGGGCCCCGCCAAGCAACCGAGACTGCGAGTTCCGACCGCTACCCCCGCAGCGCCTCACCCAGAGCCCGCACCGTCGCAGCCGGATGACTCGACCCGGGGAAGTAAGCACAGACCCGCTCCGCGACATCGCCGAAGCGATTCTTGATCTCCGCCGCCGCTTCGGCCGGCGTACCGACCACCGCCAAGGTCCGCAGCACGTCGTCGTCGATCAGCGCCATCATCGCGGCGATGTCGCCGGTCTTGGACAGCGCGTTCAGCTCGGGCTGCAGATCGCCCCAGCCCTCGACGTCGAGCACCGGCTTGTACGCGGGCGTCGATCCGTAGAAGGCCAGCAGTCCGCGCACGCCGACCGACGCCGCCGCTATCTCCTCGGGCGTCTCGCCCATCGCCACGATCGCCTGTGGGTACAGGTCGATCCGATCCCGTCCGGCCAGCGCCAGCCCCTCGGCGACCGCGACGAGGGTGCGCTCGCGGAAGTGCCGTGGGCTGTTGAACGGCATCACCAGTAGGCCGTCGGCGACCTCGGCCGCGGTCCGGGTCATCACCGGGCCCAGGGCGCCGAGCAGCACCGGCGGGATGCCGTACGGGTTCGGCCCGGGCACGAACGTCGGCGGCATCAAGGTGTGCTTGGTGAACTCGCCGCGGAAGTCGAGCCGGGTGCCGTCCTGCCACGACCCGAGGATCGCTTTCACCGCGAGCACGGTCTCGCGCATCCGTGCGGCCGGGCGGCTCCACTCACTGCCGTAGCGGTTCTCGATGTGCGGCTTGATCTGCGACCCCAAGCCCAGCCGGAACCGGCCCTTGCTCAGCAGGTGCAGGTCGTACGCCGTGTGCGCGAGGTGCATCGGGCTACGAGGCAGCGCGATCGCCACGTTGGTCATCAGGTCGGTGTCGGGGACGTCGGACGATCCGGCCGCCACGATCAGCGGCAGGAACACGTCGTGCGGGCCCTCGAAGGTGAACAGGCCGTCGACCCCGGCGGCGAGCAGCTCCCGGGCCCGTGCGGCTGCCTGGTCGGGGCGGGCGTCGAGCTGGACGTCGAGCAGCATCAGTCGCGCATCCTCATCTGGCCATCTCCAACGTCCCGTGGTCGCGCATCGCGGCGCAGGACCGCTCGACCATCGCGGCGAACATAGCGTCCCCGCGCTCGGACCGGGCGCCGTACGCGCAGCCGAAGACACTGACCAACGGACCCTGGAGGAGGGCGAACCGGTAGTCGTCCCAGCAGTCCTCGAGCGAGTACCCGGCGACGCCGTGGGCGGCCAGGGCCTCGTGGTACGCCGCGACGACCTCGCGCTCATGCGTGCGTCGGTCCTCGACCGGGAGACCGGTGCCGATCAGGTACGCCAGGTCGCGCACCGGGAGCCCGAGGCTGAGCGTCTGCCAGTCGATCGCCCAGACCGCGTCCGGGTCGTCGGGGAGGAACAACAGATTGTCCAACCGGTAGTCACCGTGCACCAGGCCGAAGCGCTCCTGGCGGGCCAGGCTCCACTGCTCGGCGACCTCGACGCATCCGCGCAGGATCTCGGCGGTCGCGGGCGAGATCGCCTCACCCAGCTGCTCGAGGAACGTGTCCGTCGCCGGACCGTAGACCGACGCGAGCAGTGCCGCATCCTCCGGTCCGTTGAGGGTCAGCCCCTCGACGTCGAGCAGCGTCGGGTCGCACCAGCGCGGTCCGTGCAGTCCGGCCAGGTTCACCGCAGCGGCGCTCGCCTGGACCGGCGAGCAGCCGGCGATCTGGTCGCCCTGCTCGGCCGGGGCGAGGTCCTCCAGCAGCATCGCGAACGAGCCGTCCTCGGCGACGTCGGTGGTGAAGTGGCAGGCCGGGACCCGCACCGCGACGGTGCTCGCGAGCTCGGTGTAGAACCGCACCTCGGAGCGGTAGGCGCCGGCGACCATCGCCCGGGTGCCCGGGTCCGGGTTCGGCAGCTTCAGCAGCACCGTCGCCGGGAGCCTCGGGTCGCCCTCGAGCGCGATGCGGAAGCAGGAGCCCATCTGGCCGGTGCCCACGGGTGTCTGGGTGAAGTCGGTGACCTCCGCGCCGAGAGCCTCGGAGAGCCAACCGGTGCTCAGCTCCATCGTCGACCCGGGTTCGCGGGAAGGTCGTCGAAGCGCCCGGCGGGGCGGATCGCCCTCCAGGCCTCGACCACCGGGGCGAGCTCGGTCGGGGTGGCGCCGTGCAGGATCACGCTGTCGGCCCCGGCGTCGAACTGGTCGAGCACCCGCCGCGCGCACTGCTCGGCGGACCCGGTCGCCGAGGCGGCCAGCCAGTGTGCCGGGATCGCCTCCTCCTGCAACCGGGTGAGCTCCTCGGTCGTGCCGATGGCGTCGAAGGCGCCGGGGTACCCGACGACCTGAGGGTGGTTGCGGAAAGTCTCGAGGTCGGCCGGGTCCCACCGGTTCGCCTCGACCAGGGCGCCGCCGTACCCCTGCAGGTAGGTGGCGAGACGCCCGACGAGCTTGCGCAGCCGCAGCTCGGTGGGCAGTCCGTCGTGGACGGTGGCGAGCACGGACCAGATCCGGACCGAGGCGGGGTCGCGCCCGGCGCGCTCGGCGGAGGCGCGCACGATCCCGACCGCCCGCGCCAGGGTCTCGTCGCTGAAGAAGGTGTGCAGCACGACGCCGTCGGCGATGCGGCCGGCGAGCTCCAGGGTGTTGTCGCCGATCGCCATCAGCAGCACCGGGATGTCCTCGTCGAAGGAGGAGTCCTGGTTCAGGTAGGGGAACTTCCCGGCCGGTCCGTCGTGCCCGCCGACGGCCTCGCCGTGCCAGAGCCGCCGGTAGATGCCGACGGCGTCCTCGAGCTGGGCGCTGGTCACCTTCGGCACGCCCATCAGGTCGAAGAGCAGACCGAAGCCGCGGCCCAGCCCGAACGCGTACCGACCACCGGAGAGCCGGTGCGCGGTCGTCGCCATCGTCGCGGTGACCAGCGGGTGCCGGGTGTTGTGGTTGGTGGCCGCGGTGCCGATCCCCAGGGTCGAGGTCGAGGCAGCCACCGCGCCGGCGAGCACGCCGGCGTCCTTGGTGTTGAAGCGCTCGGACAGGAACATCGAGCCCAGCCCGAGCTCCTCGGCCAACCGGGCCTCGGTGATCACGTCGGCCGGGGAGGCCGAGTGTCCCGCCAGGCCGTAGCAGCCCAGCTCGGGCAGTGCCTGCTGAGGCGGCGCCTGGGTCATCGCGGCACCTTGC
Organism: Marmoricola sp.; assembly: GCA_045806825.1. Taxonomy (GTDB): domain Bacteria; phylum Actinomycetota; class Actinomycetes; order Propionibacteriales; family Nocardioidaceae; genus Marmoricola. The sequence continues at coordinate 3,090 of JBJMIP010000070.1, read as the reverse complement.
TGGTCAGCAGGCCCTCGGCGATGAAGAAGTCGGCGAGGTCGCGCAAGGTCTCCTCGATGGGTCGCGGCTCGTAGCCGAGCTCGTGCAGGGCCTTGTTCCGGTTGACGATCGGGCTCATCTTGATGTTCTCCAGCGTCCCCGGACCGAAGGAGTCCGAGCCGAACCGACGGGCGATCGGGTCCAGCAGCGGCGCGATCCGCTCCAGCGCCTTCACCGGGATCGCGAACCGCGGACCGGTCCGCCCGACGAGCTCGGCGATCATCACCTGGACGTCGAACAGGCTGTGCCGGTGCCCGCCGAGGAGGTAGTTCTCCCCGGTGCGTCCCTTCTCCGCGCCGAGCAGGAAGCCGTGCGCGACGTCGCGGACGTCGACCATGTCGAAGAAGCCGCGCACGCTCGCGGGCAGCTTGCCGGTGGCCGAGTCGAGCAGGCCCTGGTTCATCCGGGACAGCCGCGCCGGGTGGTCGAGGGGACCGTAGATGCCGGTGGGGTTGCAGGTCAGCGCGTCCAGGCCCGCATCCACGACCTTGAGCAGCTCGACCTCGCCGTAGTACTTCGACCGGTGGTAGACGGGCAGGTGCTCACCGGTCGATCGGGCGGTGCCCTCGTGCACGATGATGTCCTGCTCGTAGTCGAACGAGGCCAGCGAACCGCAGTTGACCATCCGGCGCACGCCGGCCCGCAGGGCGGCCCGGGCGACGCTGCCGACGCCGTCGACGTTGACCCGCCAGGCCAGCGGGTCCTCCTGGCGCAGGCTGATCACGGCGACCAGGTGGTAGACGATCTCGACATCGGAGAGAGCCGCAGTCATGGCCTCCTCGTCGAGGACGTCGGCAGCCAGCCAACGGACCGCAGCACCGCCGGTCGAGCCGGTCGGGACCCCCGGCGCCACCCGGTCGATCGCGAGCACCTCGTGCCCGGCCTCGACGAGCGCGTGCACCACGTTCAGGCCGAGGAAGCCGGCGGCGCCGGTGACGGCGACCTTCATGCGTTGACTCCCGCGCTGTAGGAGCGGCCCCGTTCGGCACGCTCCCAGAGCGGGTCGCTGGTGTCGGTGCCCTGGGTTCGCAGAGCCCGCTTCAGGACCTTGTTCGTCGCCGTCGTCGGCACCTCGGTGGCGAGGCGGACGTAGCGCGGCCACGCCTTGGGGGAGAGGTCGGGCTGGGCCGCGAGGAACTCCTCGAACGCCGCCGGTTCGAGCGAGGCGTCGTCGCGCAGCACCAGCGTCACCATCAGCTGGTCGCCGACGTAGGCGTCCGGTACGGCGTACACGGCAGCCTGGCTGATCGCCGGGTGCCGCAGCAGCAACGCCTCGATCGGGGCCGCGGCCAGGTTCTCCCCGTCGACCCGCAACCAGTCGTCGGTGCGCCCGGCCAGGTAGATGAAGCCGTTCTCGTCGCGGTACCCGAGGTCGCCGGACCAGTACATCCCGCCGTCCAGGCGGGAGGCGGTCGCCGCCTCGTCGTTGTAGTAGCCGCTGAAGAAGCCCGCGCCCTGGGTGTTCACCAGCTCTCCGACGCACTCCTCGAGATTCGTGACCGCGCCGGTCGCGTCGAAGACCGCCCGCGGGCACTCGGTCCGGGTCTCCTTGTCGTAGACCGCGACGCCGTCGAAGGGCTGCCCGATCGAGCCGAGCGGGGTGTCCTCGGTACGGGTGATGATCACCGCCGTCTCGGTCGAGCCGAAACCGTCCCAGACCTCGGCGCCGAAGCGGCGGGAGAACTCCTTGATGTCCCGGTCCGAGGCCTCGTTGCCGAAGGCCGTGCGCAGCGGGTTGTCGGCGTCGTCGGGCAGCTCGGGCGTGGCCAGCACGTAGGCCAGCGGCTTGCCGACGTAGTTCATGTACGTCGCGCCGAACCCGCGGATGTCGGCCAGGAAACGGGTCGCGCTGAACTTGCGGGCGAGCGCGATCGTCGAACCGCCGACCAGGGCCGGGGCGAGCGAGGCCATGATCGCGTTGGAGTGGAACAGCGGCATCGCGCAGTAGCAGACGTCCGCGGTGGTGAGGGCGTACTTGTCGGCGAGCACGCTGCCGGACATCACCACCATGAAGTTGCTGACCTGGACGGCCTTCGGCTCGCCGCTGGTGCCCGAGGTGAAGATCAGCATGAAGGTGTCCATGGCGCCGACCTCGGCGAAGCCCGCCGTCGTGCGGGGCGCCGCGGCGGTGAGCTCGGCCCACTCCTGCGAGTCGGTGTCGACCACCCGTGCGCCACCGAGATCGAGACCCTCGAGGAGACCGAGGTGCTCGGCATCGGTGAGGAGGACCTGGCAGTCGGCCCGGCGGACGTCGGCGGCGAGAGCGTCACCACGGCGGGTGGCGTTGATGCCGACGGTGACGTGCGCGCCGATCGCCCCTGCGAGCAGGGCGCGGATCATCTCCGGGGTGTTCTCGAGCAGCACGCCGACGTGCAGGGGGCGGTCCGGCGCGGTCCAGCCGTTCAGGACGTGGGCGCGAGCGGCTGCGTCGCCGACCGTCTCCGCCCAGCTCCACGAGGAGTCCTCGAAGGCCAGGCCCGGGTGCTGGCTGTCGGCGAGCGCGCGGACGAGCTGCTGGACGGTCTCAGCCACGGACGGACTCCTCGATCGCCGGCTGAGGTGCGACCGTGCTGGCGGGAGCCTCGAAACTTGGTGACGGGCGCAGGTGCCTGGTGAGGAACCTCACCGCGTGCTGGACCGCAGCCTCGTGGAACGGTCTGCCGGGGAACAGGTCGAAGTGGTCGCCCGGGTAGTGCCGCACCTCGGCCTGCGCGGCGAACGCGGCCTTCGCTGCGGCGTGCGGGGGAGCGCTCTGGTCGAAGTCGGCGATCTGCACGAGCACCGGGCAGGAGAGGTTCTTCGCGGCCTTGGCCGGAGCACGGCTGCCGAGCTCGAGGCTGACCTCGGCGGCGACCTCGTTGCGCCAGCTCGGGCCGGCGATGCTCAGGTAGTCCTCGAGCGCACCGGGCAGGGTCAGCGCACCGACCTCGCCCGGACGCGCGACCAGCGGCATCATCCGCGACCCGCGGCCCCGCGCGACCGCGAGCTTGCTGGCGATGCCGATCCCGGTGGCCCGGGCCAGCTCGCGCGGCTTGTGCGACTTGGTGGCGT
>JBJMIP010000069.1:0-7045 GCA_045806825.1 Marmoricola sp. | reverse complement strand
CTTCGGGGCCTGGTACCACGCCACCAAGTTCGCGGTGGAGGGGTTCAGCGACTGCCTCCGGATGGAGCTCAAGCCGTTCGGGATCAAGGTCGTGATCATCGAGCCCGGCCCGATCATCACCGAGTGGAACGAGATCGCCCGCGACTCGCTGCTGGAGATGTCCGGCTCCGGCGCCTACGCGTCGTACGCCAAGAAGGCGCACCGGATGCTGGTCGAGTTCGACAAGCCCGGCCGCGCGTCCAAGCCCGAGACGGTGGCGAAGAAGATCCGCAAGGCCGCGACCACGAGGCGTCCGGCCGCGCGCTACCCGGTCGGCCGTGGCGCCGGGATGATCACCACCAGTCGCGACCACACGCCGGACGTGATCTTCGACCAGGTGATCTCCCGGATGTACGGAACGCGCTAGACCCCGAGGGCGGCCTCGAGCTCCTCGAGCTCTTCGCCGGCGTTGACCGCGATCTTCTGCAGCGACGGGATGGAGTCGCGGCAGCCGGTGAAACCGATGTTGAACTCGCCGTCGTAGGAGACGCCGGTGATGTTCAGCGCCTGCCCGTTGAACAGCAGTGATACCGGGTAGAGCTCGAGCAGCCGGGACCCGTCGAGGTAGCGGGGCTCGAGCGGACCGGGGACGTTGGAGATGACCACGTTCGACGCCGGTCGGCCGCGGCCGCCGAAACCGAGGATCGACTGGGAGAGGAACGGTGCCATCAGGACGGCGGTGTAGGCGTCCATCGCGATGCCGTCGACCTGGGGGAGGCGTTCCTTGCCCAACCGGGTGGACTCCTGGATCGCGCGGATCCGCCGGATCGGGTCGGCGACGTCGGTGCCGAGGCTGGAGTACAGGAACGTGATGGCGTTGCCCACGCCCGGCTGGTCACCGGGACGCACCGAGACCGGCACGTTGGCGATCAGCGGCTCCTTCGGCAGCGCGCCGAGATCGGCGAGGTAGCGGCGCAGCGATCCGCCGCAGATGGAGAGGAAGACGTCGTTCAGGCTGCCGCCGGTGGCCGAGGCGACCGCCCGCATCCGGTCGATCGGGTAGTGCTGCGTGGCGAAGCGTCGCGGGGTGTGGATCCTCCCGTTGAACAGCGTCTTGGGGGCGCGGAACGGGACCGCGCGGCCCTCCTCCCCGCTGCCGACCAGCGACTCGGCGTAGGTGCGCCCGAGCGATCCGACGACGGCAGCGCCCGCGCCGGCCATCGAGGAGACCGAGATGCTCTCGCGCTCCAGCGCCGGCGGGCTGGCCTTGCGCGGGAGGCCCGACTGGTCAGGCCCGCGGGTGCCGACCGCCCACGGCGGCAGCATCTCGCGTGCGTCGTGGTCGATGCTCAGCATCCGCTTGAGCAGCCGGATCCCACCGACCCCGTCGATCTGGGAGTGGTGCACCTTCATGTACATCGACCACAGGTTGTCCTCCTGGCCCTCGATGAGGTGGCACTCCCAGAGCGGGTAGCGCCGGTCGAGCTTGGCCGAGTGCAACCGGGAGACCAGAACGCCGAGCTCGCGCTGCGAACCCGGGCGCGGCAGGGCCGAGTGCCGGAAGTGGTAGTCGAGGTCGATCTCCTCGGGCGCGAGCTCCTTCCAGCTCGGCACCGGGGTCATCTTGAGCAGGAAGTTGAACGGCGGTTGGTACTCGCGCACCTCGCGCCACCGGGCCACCAGGTCGCGGACGAAGTCCGGCCGGTCCTCGGGGACGGCGAAGGTCGCCAGCATCGCGACCTGCATCGGCGTGCGGTAGGACTCGGCGTACAGCCAGGCGGAGTCGTTGACCTTCAGCACGTGCCTGCTCATGGGCGCAGCGTAGAGGCGCACCGACGGTTTTCGACAGGCTCAACCGGCAGCGGTGCCGAAACCTCAGGAACGCTTGGCCGGTCTGACCTGCTTGCCGTGGCTCGTGCGCACAGCAGCGAGGTCGGCCAGGAAGTTCGTCGCCCAGCTGTCCACGTCGTTCTCGGCGACGGTCCGGCGCATCGCCCGCATCCGCCGGGTCAGCTCCTTCTCGTCGGCGCGGTAGGCGTCGAGCATCTGCGCCTTCATCCCGTTGATGTCGTACGGGTTGACCAGAAAGGCTTGGCGCAGCTCGTCGGCGGCGCCCGCGAACTCGGAGAGCACCAGCGCGCCGTCCTCGTCCGAGCGGCACGCGACGTACTCCTTGGCGACCAGGTTCATGCCGTCGCGGAACGGGGTGACGACCATGATGTCGCTGGCGACGTACAGCGCTGCCATCTCCTCCTGGGGGAAGGACGCGTTGAGGTAGGAGATCGCCGGCCGCCCGATCCGGCCCAGGTCGCCGTTGATGTGCCCGACCAGCCGGTCGATGTCGTCGCGCAGGATCCGGTACTGGTCGACGCGCTCCCGCGAGGGGCTCGCGACCTGGACGAAGACCGCGTCCTCGACGGTGAAGTGCCCGTCGTGGATCAGCTCGCTGAAGGCGCGGAGGCGTGCGTAGATGCCCTTGGTGTAGTCGAGCCGGTCGATGCCGAGGAAGATCCGTCGCGGGTTGCCGAGGTCGTCGCGGATCCGGGCGGCCCGTTCCTGCACCGGCGCCGACTGCGCGAGCTCCTCGAACTTCTCGACGTCGATCGAGATCGGGAACGCCTTCGCGGTCACGACCCGCCCGTCGGGCAGGTAGACCGAGTCGCGGTGCGTCTTGTGGCCGACGCGCTGGCGGACCAGGCGGATGAAGTTCTGGGCGCCCCCGGAGAGCTGGAAGCCGACCAGGTCCGCGCCGAGCAGGCCCTCGAGGAGCTGGCGCCGCCACGGGAGCTGGCTGAAGAGCTCGGCCGGCGGGAAGGGGATGTGCAGGAAGAAGCCGATGCGCAGGTCGGGTCGCAGCTCGCGCAGCAGCGCCGGGACTAGCTGGAGCTGGTAGTCCTGGATCCACACGATCGCGCCCTCGGCGGCCACCTCGGCCGCGGCGCCGGCGAAGCGCTGGTTGACGTCGATGTAGGAGTCCCACCACTCGCGGTGGAACTCGGGCTTGGCCACGAGGTCGTGGTACAGCGGCCACAGGGTGGCGTTGGAGAAGCCTTCGTAGTACTCCTCGTACTCGGTCGCGGTGATCGCGACCGGGACCAGCGTCATCCCCTCGTGCTCGAACGGCTCGAGGGCCTCGACCTCGTCCGAGACGTCGCCCGGCCAGCCGATCCAGGCGCCGTCCTGGGCGGTCATCACCGGGGCGAGGGCGCTGACCAGGCCTCCGGGGGAGCGCCGCCAGCTGCTGGAGCCGTCCGCCTCGGTGACCCGGTCCACCGGGAGCCGGTTCGCCACGATCACCACGTCGGCGCGCTGGACCGTGCTCACGCGGCGGCGGCGGCTCGGTCCGGTCACGCCTCCACCCTAGGGTGTCGGTCGCGATCCGAACGCGCCGGGACGCGCCCGGGCGGATCGAATGACATCGCTGTGGTTTGTCGCCTAGGATGGGTGGAGTCCACCAGCAGCACGCGAGGAGCCCGACGACAATGGTCGCCACAGAAGCCTTCAGCGCGGGGCAGCCCGAAGAGATCGGGAGCCTGTCCGAGCGCGACCGGGGCATTCTCGACTTCGAGCGCCAGTGGTGGAAGTACGCGGGCGCCAAGGAGAGTGCGGTCCGCGACAAGTTCGACATGAGCTCGACCCGGTACTACCAGGTGCTCAACGCCCTGATCGACCGTCCCGAGGCTCTGGTCCACGACCCGCTGCTGGTCCGTCGCCTGCGTCGCCTGCGCGCCGCCCGTCAGCGCCAGCGCTCGGCCCGCCGGCTCGGCTTCGAGCTCTAGCGGTGGCCCAGGCATGACCGGGCGTCGGCGCACCGAGGACGGCGTGGTCCTGCCTACCCGGCTGATGGTCTTCAGCATCTCGGCCGTCGCCCTGGCCGGGCTGGTCTTCGTCGCGACCCAGGGCAGCGACGACGCCGACAAGGCCAAGCCGGCCAGCTCGCAGTCGCAGCCGACCTTCGGCCCGCGGGACAACACGGCTCCCACGATCACCCCCACGTCCACGCCCACCGTCACCGCGACGACGACCCCGAAGCCGCCGCCGGTGATCAACAAGGCGAAGACCAACGTGGTCATCTTCAACAACTCCAACGTGAAGGGTCTCGCCGGCCGCACCGCGAGCAAGGCGACCACGCTCACCTGGAACGTCGTCGCGACGGACAACTGGTACGGCACGGTCGACGCGACCACCGTCTACTACGGGAAGAACATGAAGGCCGCGGCCCAGGCGCTCGCCAAGGACCTGGGCATTGCCCGGGTGAAGCCCGCGATCGCGCCAATGCAGTTCGACCGGCTCACGGTCATCCTCACCGGGGATTACAAGCCTTCCTGATCGACCGGGCACCCACCTCTGGTTGAGTTGTCCCATGGAGTACTGCTCCGCCGACGGCCCTGCGGCGTACGACGCCGTGGTCCGTGCTGGGCGCCGGCTCCTCGTCGCGCTCGATTTCGACGGCACCCTGGCGCCGATCGTCGACGACCCCAGCGCCGCGCACATCCATCCGGACGCGGCCCAGGTCCTCGACGCGCTGGCGGCCCAGGTGCGCGGCATCGCCGTGATCACCGGTCGTCCGGCCCGCCAGGTGCTGGCCCTCGGTGGCCTCGACGAGGTCGGGGACGCGATCGCCGAGCACGACCGCGAGCTGGTGGTGCTCGGGCAGTACGGCAACGAGCGCTGGACCTCCTTCGAGCGCCGGGTGGTCACGCCCAAGCCGCCGCCCGGACTCTCCGGCCTGATCCGCGAGCTTCCGCGGCTGCTCCGCGAGGCCGGGGCGCCGGGTGCCTGGATCGAGGAGAAGGGCCTCGCGGTCGCCGTGCACACCCGGCGGCTCGACGACCCTGCCGCTGCCTTCGACCGGTTGCTGCCGGTGCTGACCGAGGCGGCCCGGGCCCGGAAGCTGGCCGTGGAGCCGGGGCGGATGGTGATCGAGATCCGCGCCGGGGGCATGGACAAGGGTCGAGCGCTCAGCTCGCTGGTCTCGGAGCTGGAGGCGAGCGCGGTGGTCTTCGTCGGCGACGACCTCGGCGACGTACCGGCGTTCGAGGCGGCGCTCAAGGTGCGCGCAGCCGGTTTCCCGGCCCTGCTGGTCTGCTCGGGCTCGGACGAACGCCAGGCGCTGCGCGAGATCGTCGACGTGGTGGTCGACGGCCCGGACGGCGTGATGGCCTTCCTCGGCACCCTCGCGGCGGACGTGGCCGCCGCGCACGTGTCCAAATAATGAACAGAGATCTCAGTATCCGGAATCGATGTGCACTTTCCGGAGGCGCTCCCTAGGCTTGTCCTGCTCATCGAGAGGGACTGAGGGAACGGCCCGTTGAAGTCCCGGCAACCGCCGCTCGAGCCTCCGATCACCGGGATGTTCTCCGGGACGGATTCGAGGGTGTGGTGCCAAATCCGTCCCAGGTCGAGAGTCGGCCCGGGGAAGATGAGAAGGAGGCCTCCTTTGAGCAGCGTCACCACGACCGGCACCGTTCTTCGCGACGGCGCCTTCGGTCACGCCACCGGACTCGTCTGTCGTGAGTGCGGGACCACCCAGGAGCTCGGACCGCACTACGCCTGCATGGAGTGCTTCGGTCCGCTCGAGATCGCCTACGACTTCCCGGCCGTCACCCGCGAGCAGATCGAGGCCGGTCCGGCCAACATCTGGCGCTACAAGGCGCTGCTGCCGGTGCCCGCCGACATCGAGTCCTCGCCGAACACCGAGCCCGGCTTCACCCGGCTGCTCAAGGCGGACAACCTCGGCCGCGAGCTCGGCATCACCAACCTGTGGGTGAAGGACGACTCGACCAACCCGACCAACTCCTTCAAGGACCGCGTCGTGGCGTGCGCGCTCAGCGCGGCCGTCGAGTTCGGTTCCAAGGTGTTCGCCTGTCCGTCGACCGGCAACCTCGCCAACGCGGTCGCTGCGGCCGGAGCCCGGGCCGGGATCAAGACGGTGGTCTTCATCCCCAGCAACCTCGAGCAGCCCAAGCAGGTGAACTCGGCGATCTTCACCGAGTCGCTGGTCGCCGTCGAGGGCAACTACGACGACGTCAACAAGCTCGCCTCGGAGATCGCGGGCGAGGAGGACGGCTGGGCGTTCGTGAACGTCAACGTCCGCCCGTTCTACGCCGAGGGCTCCAAGACGCTCGGCTACGAGATCGCCGAGCAGCTCGGCTGGCGCCTGCCGGACCAGATCGTCATCCCGGTCGCCTCCGGCTCGCAGCTGACCAAGGTCGACAAGGCGTTCCAGGAGTTCATCAAGCTCGGTCTCGTCGAGGACAAGCCCTACAAGATCTTCGGTGCGCAGGCCGAGGGCTGCGGGCCGGTCGCGACCGCCTTCAAGGCCGGCGTCGACGCGATCCGCCCGGTCAAGCCGGACACCATCGCGAAGAGCCTGGCGATCGGCAACCCGGCCGACGGCATCTACGTCCTGGACATCACCCGGCGCACCGGCGGTGCCGTCGAGCAGGTCACCGACGACGAGATCCGCGCCGGCATCGTGCTGCTCGCTCGGACCGAGGGCATCTTCACCGAGACCGCGGGCGGCACCACGCTCGCGGTCACCAAGAAGCTCGTCGAGACCGGCCAGCTCGACCCGTCGCTGGAGACCGTGGTGATCAACACCGGCCACGGCCTCAAGACGCTGGACGCGATCAGCGACCAGGTCGGCCCGGCCGCGACCATCGCCCCCACCTACGAGGCGTTCGCCGCCGCAGGCATCATCTAGAGAACCTCGATCGCTGATCGAGCCCAGTCGAGATCCAGGAGTCATCCGTGAGCGTTTCCGTCCGCATCCCCACCATCCTGCGCACCTACACCGGGGGCGAGTCGGAGGTGAGCGCCGAGGGTGCTGACCTGAGCACGGTCCTGGCGGACCTCGAGGCCAACCACCCGGGCATCCGGGCGCGCATCCTCGACGACGGCGGCGAGATTCGCCGGTTCGTGAACGTGTACGTCGGCAACGAGGACGTGCGCTTCCTCGAGGGCCTGGCCACCGCGACGCCGGACGGCGCCCAGCTCTCGATCATCCCCGCGGTCGCGGGCGGTTCCTGAGGTGGTCGCGCTAGCGACCTTCTCGAAGGGTGGT
>JBJMIP010000068.1:0-4366 GCA_045806825.1 Marmoricola sp. | reverse complement strand
TAGAAGAACAGCGCAGCGTCGGCGAGCCCCCACCCGGTCCGGACCGCGGTCGTGGCGGCGAGCTCGTCGAAGTAGCGGTCCGCGTAGGCGCTGACGAGCTCGTCCTGCCCGGTCTGCCAGAAGCCGGCGCCGATCGCCTCGATCTCGTAGTTGGTCGCCGGTGCCTCGCCGGTGAAGCGGCGCCAGGCCCATTCCTTGGCGGCCGGGCGGGGGAGCCGCGCATGGCACCAGGCGTGCGAGATCTGCGACTTCGCGTCGGGCTCCGCCTCGAGCGCCCGGTCCAGCTCCTCCAGGTCCACCGCGCCGAGCGTCGCCAACCGCTGGAGCACCCGCCACCGCAGCCCGCCGTCGAGCTCGATCCCTCCTGGTTGCCCACCGTCCAGCAAGGCGCGCAACCAGTCCGCATCCGGGGCAGTGCCGACCGCTCCGTGGAGCGCGGCGAACTGGAGCTCGGACCCGGGGACCGCACTCGCGACCCGATGCTGCAACGCCTGGTGGAGCCGTGCGCCAGCGGTCGCGGCATCCCGTACGACGGGCAGGAGCTTCTCGTGCACCACACCGCGGGCGCCATGGCCGTCGTCCCCGGCCCAGATCCCCAGAGCGCTCACCGCGGAGTCGAGCTCCTCTCCCGGGATGCCCGCCACCACCAGGTCGACGGCCGCGTCAGGATCGAGCGTGCCGTGGTGAACGCCGTTGCGGGCGGTGATCCAGATGGTCGCGCGGTGCAGCGGGTCGGTGACGGTCGGCATCAGGCCCGGCAGCGCGGCCGCGGTGACGTCGTCGAAGGTCAGGTCCGCCCAGGCCTCGTCCGCCGGGTCCAGCACGACGGGCGCTCCGTCGGGGATGTCGAGAGGCGTTGTCGGTGAGCTGACCGTCACCTGGTTCCGCCGCCAGCTATCGCCGGTCCAGACGGCAACGCCGAGTGCGTGGGCGCGATCGGCCGGGTCGTTGGCCGGCGAGGTCCGCACCAGGGCGGACGTCGCCCGGTCGAGCTCGATCCGATCCAGGCTGGCGGTCCGCAGCCAGGCGCTCGTCCACCCGGTCAGGTCGCCGGCGCCGGCCCGTTCCCAGGAGGTGAACAGGTCGCTCATGGTGGCGTTCCCGAACGCGTGCTTGTCGAAGTGGTCACGGACGCCGCCGAAGAACACCTCGTCCCCGACGCGCTGCGCCAGCTGGGTGAGCACGGCGTGGCCCTTGGAGTAGGAGATGCCGTCGAAGTCCTGGAGCGCGGCGTCGGCGTCCACCGCACCGGTGCCGGCGACCGGGTGGGTCGAGGGCCGTGAGTCCGCGGTCAGCCCCCAGTTCTTGCGGGTCAGCGCGGCCCAGACCAGCGCGTCGGTGAACTCGGTGACCTCGGCGGTGACGCGGTTGCCCATGTACTCGGCGAAGGCCTCGTTGAGCCAGAGGTCGTCCCACCACTTCGGGGTGACCAGGTTGCCGAACCACTGGTGGGCCATCTCGTGGGCGACGGTGGTAGCCCGCTGGACCCGCAGGCTGCGCGGCGTCTTGGTGGTGAACAGCAGTCCCTCGCGGAAGGTGACGCAGCCGGGGTTCTCCATCGCGCCGGCGTTGAACTCGGGCACGAACGCCTGGTCGTACTTGCCGAACGCGTAGCGCACCCCGAAGAGCCGGTGGAACTCGTCGAAGCACTGCTTGGTCATCGTGAACAGCTCGTCCGCGTCCTCCTCGAGCGCCGCGGACATCGAGGAGCGGCACAGGAACCGCAGGTCGATGCCGTCGTGGTGGTCGTCGACCTGGTGGTACGGACCGGCGACGAGCGAGACGAAGTACGTCGAGAGCGGTTGGCTCTGCTCGAACTCCCAGACGCCCGGCTCGACCTGCGTGCCCGCCGCGTTTGCCGCGACGGTCCAGCTCGCCGGCGCCAGGACGTGCAGCGTGTAGGGCGCCTTGAGGTCGGGCTGGTCGAAGCAGGCGAACACGGACGGAGCGGCGCTCATGAAGCTCATCTGGTAGATGTACGGGCTGCCGTCGGACGGGTCGACCGACCGGTGCAGCCCCTCGCCGTCGTTGCGGAACGGCATCGTGGCCTCGACCTCGAGCCGGTGCTCGCCGGCCTCGAGCGACAACGGGTAACGCCCCTCGGCCCACGCGGAGACCGGCAGCGGTACGCCGTCCAGGACGACCGCGGTGACCGCGACTGCCTTGAGGTCCAGGAACGTGTCGCCGCCTCGCGAGGTCAGCTCGATCACCGTCCGGCTGGTGAAGGTCTCCTCGCCGCGAAGGTCCAACGACACGTCGTACGAGGACACCGAGAGGAGCTCGAACCGGGCGACGGCTTCGTCGCGTTGAAGGCTGCGCACGATCCCCACCCTAGGCTGGCGCCATGAGCGATGCACCGGACCGGCCCACCTACCGCTACGTCGACCTCACCAAGATCGGCGACGCCCGTTACCTGGCGAAGAACCGCCGCGGCGGCGTGCTGCCGATCGGCGAGGGAGACGACCCGGACTTCACCCCCGTCGAGCTCCTGCTCGCGGCGATCGCGGGCTGCACCGCCATCGACGTCGAGTACATCACCCGGAAGCGCGCGGCTTCGACGTCCTTCTCGGTGCACGCCGAAGGCGACAAGGTGCGCGACGAGAACGGCAACCACATGACGAACCTGCGGTTGGTCTTCGACGTGACGTTCCCCGACGGCGAGGCCGGGGACGCGGCGCGGGCTAACCTCCCGGACGCGATCGCCAAGTCACGCGACCGCATCTGCACCGTCAGCCGGACGGTGGCGCTGGGCAGTCCCGTCGAGATGGTCGAACGGGACTGAGTTACTTCACGCTGGTGATGGTGACCGGGTCCTTCGGCGCACCGTCGCCCGGCCCCAGCCCGCTCGCTGTGCCGACGCCCTTCGCGGCGATCTGCTTGATGACCTTGAGGCCCGGGGCGTCCAGGTGGCCGAAGACGGTGAAGTCCGGCGGGAACCGCGAGCTGCCGTAGACCAGGAAGAACTGCGATCCGTTGGTGTTGGGACCGCGGTTGGCCATCGCGAGCGTCCCGGTCGGGTAGGTGCAGTAGGCCTGACCGCCGACGGAGCCGCACGGTTGCAGGCGCGGGTCGTCGGCGACCAGCTCGTCCTTGAACGTGTAGCCGGGACCACCTTGACCCGTGCCGAGCGGATCACCGCACTGCAGCACGTAGTAGCCCTGGGTGGTGAGGCGGTGGCAGGGGGTGTTGTCGAAGTAGCCCTGTTGCGCCAACGAGACGAACGAGCCGACAGTGCAGGGCGCCTGGTCGGTCTCGAAGGTGACCGGGATGTCCCCGGCGTTGGTGGCGATCACCATCGAGGCGGGGTTCCCGGCGGCGGGCGTGGCCGGAGGCAGCTTGACCGACTTGGCCGCCTGGGAGCCGTCCTTGGTGTAGCTGCACGGACCGGACGCCGTGCGCTCCGCGGCCGGCTTCTTCGAACCGGAACCGCCGCAGGCGGTGAGCAGGACGAGGGGGAGCAGGACCAGGGCAGCTGCGCGCGGGCGGATCACGCAGCGATGGTAGCCAGAAGGCCGCGGACAACGTCCGCGGCCTTCTGAAGAATCCTGCTCGGAGTCACATCTCGTAGTGCTCGTCCGGGTCGCCGCCGAACAGACGACCGTCCTCGCGGCCCAGGCCGCTGATCGCGTCGACCTGCTCGTCGGAGAGCTCGAACTCGAAGATGTCGCCGTTGGCGAGCTGGTGGTCGCTGATCGTCGACTTCGGGATCGGGACCGAGCCGAGCTGGAAGTGCCAGCGCAGCACGACCTGGGCGGGGGAGACCCCGTGCGCCTCGGCCGCGTTGCGGACCACGTCCTCCTCGAAGAGCGCCTTCGCCTTGGCCAACGGGCTCCAGGCGACGGTGCGGATGCCGAGCGAGTCGTGCACCGCGCGCAGCTCTTCCTGCGGGAAGTAGGGGTGCATCTCGATCTGGTTGACCGCCGGCACGACGCCGCTGGTGTCCATGATCCGGTCGAGGTGCTCGGCGGTGAAGTTGGAGACACCGATGGTGGTCACCAGGCCGTCGCGCTGCAGGTCGACCAGGGCCCGCCAGGCCTCGGTGTACTCGTCGCGCTTCGGGTTCGGCCAGTGGATCAGGTGCAGGTCGATGTTCTCGAGGCCGAGACGGCCGAGCGACTCGTGCGTGGAGACGATGGCGTCGTCGTAGGCGTGGTGGCGACCCGGCAGCTTGCTGGTGACGCGGAACTCCGCACGAGGTACGCCGGAGCGCCGGACCGCCTCGCCGACCTCTTCCTCGTTCTCGTAGTTCACCGCGGTGTCGAGCAGCCGGTAACCGATGCCGATCGCGGACCGGATGGCCTCGATGCCGTCCTCACCCTGCAGCGGGTAGGTGCCGAAACCGACTGCTGGAATCGGATTGCCGTCG
>JBJMIP010000067.1:0-7935 GCA_045806825.1 Marmoricola sp. | reverse complement strand
GCGGCCAGGGGGCGCTGGCGAACCGCACGCTGCTGAGCATGTCCAAGGCGATCCAGGCCTTCGGCGACAACAGCGGTGCCCTGTTCAGCTCGGTCCGCCAGCTCTCGCAGCTGACCAGCGTGCTGGCGACCAACGATGCCTTCGTCCAGCAGTTCATCGGCGACCTGGCCGGGGTCTCGGCCCAGCTGGCGGGTGAGCGCACCGACCTGCGGGAGGCGCTCGCGGCGCTGGCCGGCGTGGTGGGGACGGTGCAGACCTTCGTGCACGACAACAAGCAGGCCCTTACCTCGAACGTGCAGAACCTGACCGCGGCGCTCGGTGCGCTCGCGAAGGAGAAGGACTCGCTGGCCACCGCCCTCCAGCTGGCCCCGCTCGGCCTGGGCAACCTGACCCTGGCCTACGACGTGAAGACCGGGTCGATCGGTTCGCGGGTGCAGTTCGGCCCAACCGCGCAGAGTCTCGGCAACGTCCTCTGCGACGTGGTGGTCAACTCCGGCATCCCCAATCCGCAGCTCGCCTGCCAGGTCCTCCAAGCGGTCACCGCGCCGCTCGCGAACCACGGCACCGACATCGGCGCCGGCATCCAGGTGCCCGGGTTCAACGTCTCCGCCCACGCGCCCGCGAACGGCCTCCAGGGCGTGCTCGGAGGTGGGCGATGACCAGGCGCCCCGACCTCCGTCGGCTGCTGACCCACGTGGTTGCGGTCCTGGCCCTGGCCCTCGCCGTCAGCTCGTGCAAGTTCGACGGCGCCTACGACCTGCCGCTGCCCGGAGGCAAGGCGGTCAGCAACGGTGACGCGATCACCGTGACCGCCGAGTTCACCGACGCCCTGAACGTGGTGCCTCGCACCGCGGTCATGGTCGACGACGTCCCGGTGGGTCAGGTCGACCAGGTCGATCGTGAGGGTTGGCACGCGAAGGTCACCCTGAAGATCCGCAAGAACCTGGACCTGCCGGCCAACACCGTCGCCGAGATCCGCCAGACCAGCCTGCTCGGCGAGAAGTACGTCGCGCTGCTGCCGCCGGGCAAGGGCACGGCCGCCCAGGGCCGCCTCGCCGACGGGGACAACATCCCGCTCGCCCGGACCGGCCGGAACCCGGAGGTCGAGGAGGTCCTCGGCGCGCTCTCCTTCGTGCTCAGCGGCGGGGGAGTGCAGCAGCTGCGGACGATCTCGATCGAGATCAACAAGATGCTCAACGGCCGCACCGACGACGCCCGCGGAGTGTTGAGCCAGGTGACCAGCCTGGTCGGGGCGCTGGACGACCAGAAGGCCTCGATCCTCAACGCGATGCAGGCCGTCGACAAGCTGTCGGTCACCCTGAACAAGGAGAGCCGCTCGATCGGCGCGGCCATCGACGCGCTCGGCCCGGCGCTGAAGGTCCTCAACGGCCAGCACGAGTCGCTGGTGAAGATGCTGCGCGAGCTCGACAAGCTCGGCGTGGTCGGCACCAAGGTGCTCAGGAACAGCCGCACGGACGTCGTCGCGACGTTGCGCCACCTGGCCCCGCCGCTGCGTGAGCTCGCCGACGCCGGCGACTCGCTGCCGCGGGGCCTGAGCCTGATGGCGAGCTTCCCGTTCCCGAAGGAGGCCGCTGACCTGGCGCAGGGCGACTACGCCAACGCGTTGTTCGCGGTGGACTTCGACCTCTCCAAGCTGCTCGACAGCGGCGGGGTCGGCAACAGCTCGAACCTGCCGAACCCGGTCCAGATCTGCCTGGCGACCCCGGCGGCGCCGATCTGCAAGACGCTCAACGACTCGCTGCTCACCCAGCTGTGCTCGCTGATGCCGACCAACCCGCTGTGTCCCGGCGTGGGCCCGGGCGCGAAGGGCAACAAGGACAACCCGGTCGGGAAGCTGCTCAACGGTCTCCTCGGCGGGTCGGGCTCGAGCTCGTCGTCCAAGACCGGGAGCTCCGGGTCGAGCGGCGGGCTGCTCGGTGGGCTCGCGACGCTGCTGGGAGGTGGTCGAGGATGACCCGCGGGATCAAGACCCGGCTGATCGCCTTCCTGGTGCTCAGCGCGGTCGGCATCGTCTACGTGGCGGCCAGCTACCTCGGCCTGGTCGACAAGGTGACCGGCCGCGGCCTGCAGGTGCACGCGGACCTGCCCACCTCGGGCGGCCTGTTCGTCGGCAGCGAGGTCACCTACCGCGGGGTGAAGGTCGGCCAGGTCGCCGGCATGGACGTGACGCCGACCGGTGTCCGGCTGACGCTCGCGCTCAAGGACGGGACCCGCATCCCCGCCGACTCACCGTTCTACGTGCACAACCTGTCCGCGGTCGGCGAGCAGTACCTGGACTTCGAGCCGCGTTCCAAGGCCGGCCCGTACGCCGCCGAGAACACCGTCTTCGAGGGGACCACGGACAGCCTGCCGCAGTCGACCGACGACCTGCTGGTGAAGATCAACGGTCTGGTCGGGTCGTTGAACCAGACCGACCTGTCCACGGTCACCTCCGAGCTCGGCACCATGTTCACCGGGACGGCAGACCCGCTGCGCCGGATGGTCGACTCCGGGTCGGCGCTGGTGGCAGCGGCCAAGGCCAACCAGCAGGAGACGATCCAGCTGCTGGAGAGTGGCCGCACGGTGCTGGCCACCCAGCAGGCCAACGCCGGCAACATCCGCTCGTTCGCCTCGAACCTGGCCGACCTGACCGGGACCCTCAAGGACTCCGACAAGGACCTGCGCACGATCATCCAGGGCGGCACCCCGGCCGTGCAGGAGATCAACTCGCTGCTCCAGGGCCTCGCCCCGACGCTGCCCGCGTTCATCGGCAACCTGGTCACGGTGAACCAGGTCGCGACCGCCCGCCTGAACGCGCTGGAGCAGACGCTGGTCACCTTCCCGGCGGTGATCTCCTCGGGCTTCACCGGTACGCCGGGTGACGGGTACGGGCACATCAACCTGCAGCTGAACTACGACGTGCCGGCGTGCACCGACGGCTACCTGCCGCCGAAGGACTGGCGCCCCGCCACCGACCTGGCCGACACGCCGACGTACAGCGCGAAGTGCCTCTCCGGCGCGCCGTACAACCTGCGGGGCTCGAAGTACGCGCCGCAGCCCTCGAGTGTCACCGGCAGCGCGAACAGGGTCGCCCCGTACGATGCCCGTACGGGTCGGGTGAACGAGAACCTGACCATGGGGAGGCACACGGTGTTCGGCGACAACTCCTGGCAGTCGATGCTGCTCGGTACCTGGGACCAATGACGGGCACCGACCAGGCAGCCACGGGCAACGACCGTGGCCGCACCGCGCTGGGCGCGGTCCCGCTGCAGCTCGCGGTGACCGTGCTGCTCGGTGTCCTTGCGATCACCTTCGTCGTGGTCGCCGCCCTGCGCATCGTGCACCCGGAGGCGCTGAACCACGGGCGCGCCGCAGCGACCAGCGCTGCGAACCGTGACGACGACGTCACCTCGGCCGCCCGCCGGGCGACGCTGGCGTTCCTCGACGTCGACTACCGGGACATGGACCCGCGCGTGAAGAAGGTGCTGGCGCTGTCCACCGGCACGTTCAAGAAGCAGTACGACTCGACGAGCGTGAACCTGACCGCCGCCGCGCGCCAGGGTCAGGCGGTCTCGTCGGGCTCGATCAAGTACGTCGGACTCTCCAAGGTCAGCGACACCTCGGCGACCGTCTTCGTGGCGGCGGACAGCACCGTGACCAACCTGGCGATGCAGAAGGCGAAGGAGAAGGGCGAGAAGGTGGACGACAAGCGGTACTACCGCTTCCAGCTCAGCCTCACCAAGGTCAGCGGACGCTGGCTGCTCGACGATCTGCGGTTCGTCTCATGACCCAGACGCCAGGACCCGACGAGAAGGTCTGCCCGTTCTGCGCCGAGGTCATCCGCGCAGCAGCGGTCAAGTGCCGCTACTGCCACTCCGACCTACCGGTCCTCGCCGAGGACGCCGACGCCCCGAGTGACGTGCGGGCCGTGTTCCCGGCCGCAGGCACCGCCCACGACATCCGGGAGACCCCGGCCCCGGCGGAGCACGAGCCGGAGCCGGTGACGTTGCTGCCCGCACCGGCGTTCGAGCTGCCCGGGCAGGGCACGACGTTGAACCGGGCGACCTCGATCATGCTGGCGCTCTGCCTGGTCCTGGCCCTGGGGATCGCCGGGCTGTTCTGGAGTGCCCGCGTCGACGACCTCGCCACCGCCGGGGACGGGCAGGTGACCTCGGTGCCCTACCGCGACGCAGCGATGAGCGCTGCGGCGGCGAACGCGGCCCTGGTGCTCTCCTACGGGTACAAGACGCTCGACGACGACGAGAAGAAGGCCCGCGCGGTGCTCACCGCCGGGTTCGCGAAGAAGTACCTGGCAGTGATGGGGAAGGCGGGCCCGAAGGCCGCCGACGCCAAGCTCACCCTCAAGGCGACGGTCGCCTCGACGGCGCTGATCTCGCTCCGGAAGAGCTCCGCGAAGGTGCTGCTGTTCGTCAACACGATCACGACCGCGGCGGGCTCGGACAAGCAGCAGCTGAACCAGAACCGGGTGCTGATGACGATGACGCGCCAGGATGGTGACTGGGTCGTGTCCAACCTGGACGCGTTCTGATAAATTAGAACAGGTTCCACTTCTTGGAACCCGCAGCCGGAAGGACGATGCGGTGCCGCAGACCCACGAGACGGATGTCCTCATCGTCGGGGCAGGTCCCGCAGGCCTGTTCGGTGCGTACTACGCCGGGTTCCGGGGCATGTCCGTGACGTTGGTGGACTCGCTGCCGGAGATCGGCGGCCAGGTCTCCGCGCTCTACCCGGAGAAGGCGATCCTCGACGTCGCCGGGTTCCCGAACATCAAGGGTCGCGAGCTGGTCAACGCGCTCGTCGAGCAGGCCGCCAGCGCGAACCCGACCTACTTGCTCGACCGCACCGCCAACGCGCTCACGATCGGCGACGACTCGGTCACGATGGGTCTGGACGACGGCAGCGAGGTCGTCGCGAAGGTGGTCGTGGTGACCGCTGGCATCGGCAAGTTCACCCCGCGTCCGCTCCCTGCCGGTGACGGCTGGGAGGGCAAGGGCCTGGTCTTCTTCGTCCCGTCCTTCGACGAGTACGTCGGCAAGGACGTCGTCATCGTCGGCGGTGGCGACAGCGCCTTCGACTGGGCACACCACCTGCACGGCATCGCCTCCTCGGTCACCCTGGTGCACCGTCGAGACCAGTTCCGCGCCCACCAGGCGACCGTCGATGCGGTGCTCGCCAGCGACACCGACGTGATCACCAAGGCGCAGGTCACCGCGCTGATCGGCGACGGGCACGTCGAGAAGGTCGAGATCACCAAGGACGACGGCGAGATCGTCGTGAAGCCCGCCCAGGCCGTCGTCGCGGCTCTCGGGTTCATCGCTGACCTGACCGCGATGAAGGACTGGGGCCTGGAGTTCGACAAGCGCCACATCAAGGTCGACACCGCCACCCGGACCAACCTGCCGCGGGTCTTCGCCGCCGGCGACATCACCGAGTACGAGGGCAAGGTCCGCCTGATCGCCGTCGGCTTCGGCGAGGTCGCGACGTCGATCAACAACGCGGCACCGTTGGTGTTCCCGGACCAGGGCGTCTTCCCGGGCCACTCGAGCGAAGGTTCGTGATGGCTGCTGGGCGTGACGCGGTCCGGTTGACCGACGAGGAGCTGGCCGAGTTCCTCGGGACGAACATGAAGGTCCAGGTGGCCTCCAACGGCCCCGACGGCCATCCCCACCTCGCGACGCTGTTCTACGTGCTGGTCGAGGGGAAGCTGTTCTTCTGGACCTACGGCAAGAGCCAGAAGATCCTGAACCTGCGTCGCGACCCGCGGATCACCGCCCTGGTCGAGGACGGCACCGACTACTTCGAGCTGCGCGGCGCGACCATCTTCGGCACCGCGCGCCTGATCGAGGACTACGACGAGCTCGTGGACCTCGGTGGCCGGGTCGCCACCGTGATGGCAGGAGGCCAGGACCTCGGCGACTTCGGCGACCAGATCGTCGCCCAGCAGGCACGGAAGCGAGTCGGGGTCATCGTCGAGCCCGACAGGATCGCCAGCTGGGACCACCGCAAGATGACCGCACCCCCAGGAGGGAACTGACCATGAAGATCAAGGTTGACTTCGACCTCTGCGAGTCCAACGCGCTGTGCGAGGCGCTGGCTCCGCAGAACTTCGAGATCGATGACGACGACTTCCTGCAAATCATCGAGGAGAACGTCACCGACGAGAACCGCGACGCGGTCCAGCAGGCCATCTCGGCCTGCCCCAAGTCCGCGATCAGCCTCGTCGAGGGCTGACCGCCGCTTCACCGCCGCACCACCCCACCCGAGCAACGAGGAGCAGTACCCCCATGCCTGAAATCAACGACGGCCTGTCCCTGGACGGCCGCGTCGCCATCGTCACCGGTGCCGGGGCCGGTCTCGGTCGCGCCGAGGCTGTCGCGCTGGCCAAGGCCGGCGCGGCGGTCGTGATCAACGACCTGCCGGGTGCCGGCGACGAGGCCGCGGACGAGATCCGGGCGTCCGGTGGCACCGCGACGGTTGTTGCCGGCGATGTCGGCGAGCGAGCCACCGCCGATGCGATGGTCGCGGCGGCCGAGAAGCTCGGTGGCCTCGACGTCGTGGTCAACAACGCCGGTGTCACCCGCGACAAGATGATCTTCAACATGACCGACGAGGAGTTCGACCTCGTCACGAAGATCCACCTGCGCGGACACTTCCTGCTCTCCCGCAACGCCGCGGCGTACTGGCGGGCGAAGCACAAGGAGAGCGGCGAGCAGGTCTACGGCAGCATCATCAACACGGCATCCGAGGCGTCGCTCAGCGGTTCGCCGGGCCAGCCGAACTACGCCGCGGCCAAGGCCGGCATCACGGCGCTGACCCTGTCCACCGCCCGCAGCCTGGGCCGGATCGGCGTCCGGGCCAACGCGATCGCGCCGCGGGCGCGGACCGCGATGACCGCCGCCGTGTTCGGCGAGGACACCTCGGGCAAGACCGTCGACCCGTACTCGGCCGAGCACGTCGCACCGCTCGTCGCGTACCTGGCCTCACCGGCTGCCGCGAACATCACCGGCCAGCTGTTCGTCGTGTACGGCGGCATGGTGGCGCTGATCGGCGCCCCGGTCGTCGAGCAGCGGTTCGACACCAGCGGCGAGGCTTTCGACCTCGTCGAGCTCGACCAGCAGCTCGGGGGCTACTTCGAGGGTCGCGACCCCTCCGTCGGCTTCGCCGCCGACTCCGTCATGCAGCTGAAGATCAAGGAGTGACCATGTCCAGTCGTCTCGCAGGGAAGGTCGCCATCGTCACCGGTGGTGCCCAGGGTCAGGGCGCGGAGATCGCCCGCCAGTTCGTGGCGCAGGGGGCCCGGGTCTTCATCGCCGACATCGCCGACGACCTCGGCAAGGCGCTGGCCGACGAGCTGGGGGAGAACGCCCGGTTCGCGCACCACGACGTGTCCGACGAGGACTCCTGGACCGCGCTGGTCGAAGCCGTCAACACCACCTTCGGTCCGGTCGACGTGCTGGCCAACAACGCCGGCATCCTGCGGTTCGCCGAGATCGAGAAGATGACCAAGGAGGAGTACCTGCTGCTGGTGAACATCAACCAGCTCGGCACCTTCCTGGGCATGAAGGCGGTCGCCCGGACGATGCGCAAGAACGGCGGCGGGTCGATCATCAACGCCTCCAGCGTCGAGGGTCTGGCCGGGATGGCGTCGCTGACCGGGTACGTGGCCACCAAGTGGGCGATCCGCGGCATGACCAAGGCAGCGGCGATGGAGCTCGGCCCCCGCGGGATCCGCGTCAACTCGGTCCACCCCGGCATGATCGACACCCCGATGACCCGTCCGCACGGCGGCGACGCAGCGATGGAGTTCGGCGCCTCCCGGGTGCCGTTGCGCCGCGTGGGCTACCCCGAGGACATCGCGCCGCTCTACGTGTTCCTGGCCAGCGACGAGTCCAGCTACATCAACGGTGCCGAGAT
>JBJMIP010000066.1:0-10132 GCA_045806825.1 Marmoricola sp. | reverse complement strand
GCGGCCTCGGTCCAGATCTTCGACGCGTCCCCGTCGTAGGACTCCACGACCTGGGCGGCCACTGCCTGGATCCGGCTCGCCATCGACCCGGGGAACCGGTGCACGGCCGGCGGCACGGCACACAGGGCCGCGAACTCGGCCGGGTCGGCGTTCGCGATCAGCTCGGGGTCCAGGGTGCCAAATCGGTCAAGCAGCTTCGCCGGACCACGGAACGCGTGCTCCATCGGGTACTGCTGATCCAGCAACATGCCCAGCAGAAGAGCGAACGGGTCGTCGGAGAGAACCTTGTCGGCAGCGGGGTCGCCGGTGATCTGGATGGCCATGGGCCAAGGATGCCGTAGCGCGGGGCCCGGCCCAACGCCTGTGGAGCAGCCGATCCGCTGCCGCTGCGGATCAGCGACCCTGGGCAGGTGCTCCCCGGACCTGACGTCGCCGAGATCGCCGGACTGCTCCGGCTGGCGCTCACCGAGCACGTGAGCTCGGCCGGGACCCGTCGGGCGCTGCCGACGCTGATGCACGTCGGTACGCCGGGCGTCGAGGAGGTCGTCGTTCCCGAGGGACCCGGACTCGACCCGGGCCTGCGAGCCGACATCATGGAGCGGGCGCTCGACGGCCTGGACCCGGACCGGCCGCCGCTGCCGTGGTTGACCCGGACCGGCGAGCTCTCCCCCGGCGACGCCGACCTCGCCTGGTTCGCGGCGACCCGCGAAGCGTTCGGACGGCACGCCTCGGCGCTGCCCGGCTTCTTCGTGATGACTCGCTACGGCTGGCTGGACCTGGCCACCGATGAGCTGATCCGGTGGAACCGGGTCAGACCGACCGGAAGCGCCTGATCACCAGGTGTGCACCGGCTCGTTGCTGTGCATCCGTTCGCGGTAGTCGAGCAACGTCAGGCGCAACGCTTCCTCGCGCGTGCTCCCGGCACCGTTACGGGCGTGCACCTGCGCCCGGAACCAGCTGGCGCCGTTCTGCCCGACACGGCACCGCTCCTCGATGATCCCGAGGAGCCGCTCGATCTCGTCGTCGTCGACACCCCACGACTCCAGGCCCGTGCGCGCGAGCGGCAGCAGCCTGCGGATGGTGAGCTCGGTCGCCGAGACCTGTCCGAGGCCGGGCCAGTAGACCTGGGCGTCGATCCCGTCGCGGGCGCCGACGTGGAAGTTCTCCTCCGCGGCCGAGAACGACATCTGCGACCACAGCGGTCGCTCATCCATCACCAGTGCCCGGGTCAGCCCGAAGTAGAACGCCGCGTTCGCCATCGTGTCGACCACGGTCGGCCCGGCGGCGAGCACCCGGTTCTCGACCCGGACGTGCGGGCGGCCATCGACGACGTCGTAGACCGGACGGTTCCAGCGGTAGACGGTCCCGTTGTGCAGCCGCAGCTCGTGCAGCATCGGGGTCCCACCGGCCTCGAGCACCGCCAGCGGATCCTCGTCCTCGGTGATCGGCAGCAGTGCCGGGAAATAGCGGACGTTCTCCTCGAAGAGGTCGAAGATCGAGTTGATCCAGCGCTCACCGAACCACACGCGTGGTCGCACCCCTTGGGCCATGAGCTCGTCGCTGCGCGTGTCGGTGGCCTGCTCGAACAAAGGGATCCGGGTCTCGCTCCAGAGCTCCTGGCCCAGCAGGTACGGCGAGTTCGCGCCCAGGGCGAGCTGCACGCCGGCGATCGCCTGCGAGGCGTTCCAGTACGGCGCGAACTCGTCCGGGCTGACCTGGATGTGCAGCTGGGTGCTGGTGCAGGCCGCCTCCGGGATGATCGAGTCAGCCGTCGTGCTGAGTCGCTCCGCGCCGCTGATCGAGATCGCGATGTCCTCGCCGCGCGCGTCGAGGATCTGGTCGCTGAGCAGCTGGTAGCGCGGGTTGGGGCTCAGGTTCGACGGGCTCAGGTGGCCCGGCTCGAGGGTCGGGAGGATCCCGATCATGACCAGGTGGGCACCCACCTTGTTCGCGCGGGACTCGGCGTCGTTCAGGCTCGCCCGCAAGTCCTCCTCGAAGCCGGTGACCCCGCGACTCCCGAGTCGGCGCGGAGCCACGTTGATCTCGAGGTTGAACTGGCCGAGCTCGGTCTGGAACGCCGGGTTGGCGATCGCCTCGAGCACCTCGGCGTTCTTCAGCGCGGGGTGGCCGTCGTCGTCGACGAGGTTGAACTCGATCTCCAGACCGGTCATCGGGTCCTCGGCGTCGAAGCTCGACTGGCGCAGCATCAACGCGAGCACGTCGAGGCAGCGCCGTACCTTCTCGCGGTGCCTGGTCCGGTCGGCCCGACTGAACTCCTGCTGGTCCACTTCCTGGCCCATGAAACGACCATAGGGCAGAGCGGTCCGGCTCGCACCGGATCAGGAGGCTGCCGTCCCCGTCTGGATCTTGAACACCCGCAGCTCGCTCTGCGGGACGGGCGCCCACACCGTGGGCGGGGTGACCGACTCGATCAGCGAGACGACGTGACGTGCGAGCTGGTCCTCGGGGTCCTCGCCGAAGCAGTGGTCCAGGGCACAGCAAGCGAGTGCTCCGTCGCCGGCGAGCCACGACGCAAACGCGAGCAGGCCGCCGGCGCCGGTGCGCAGGTCGGCCGGAGCCCGCCGAGTCAGGTCGCGCCACAGCTCGACGTGCAGGTGCGCCTCGGCCCGCGTCATCTCCGCCCAGGCCACCTCGCGCAGCGCCTCGAACGCGACCAGGACCAGGAGTCGTCCTGCTGTGGCCGTCGGGAGCGGTTGCGGCGATCGCAGGAAACGGCGGACGACGCGCTGCACCCAACGCGCCTCGTCGACCAGGAGCTCGCCGAGCTGACCGTGGTTGTGCCCGGCCACGACCAGCTGGTCGACGTAGGTCGTCGCCACGGCGCTGACGGTCTCCAGGTCGTCCTCGTCGGTGCCGATCAGGCTGTCCATCAGCGCAGCACGGTTCTCGTGCACGACCCGTCCGCGCATGACTTGCTCAGCCGTGAACGGATGCGTGCTCAGGTCGTACGGCGTTCCCGGGTCGTCGGGGTCGGCCACCGAGAAGAACCGGTTGTCCGCGACCCGGATCACGTCGACGACCGAGACACCGTCGCGCAGCAGCTCGGGGACCAGCAGGTCGGCGAACAGCAGCGCCGCAGCGACGTCGTCGGTGTAGAGGACGAGCCCGACCAGCTCGACCCGATGACGGTCGACGACCTCCCTGAGCAGCTCCGCGACCGCGCGCTGCTGGTCCTCGACCAGCGGCAGGTCCACGCGGGCGTGGAAGGTGTCCCCGGCTCGGGCCGAGGCGCCGGGCAGGCGCGGACCGAAAGCGAGCAGCACCACCGAGTCCTCCGGATGGAAGCCGATGGCGAAGGGGACGACAGCGAGCAGGTCGAGGGGTTCGCGAGCGATGAACGGGTCCATGGGTCGAACCCTCGTGCCCACTCCCCCTGCATCGCCGCCCGCGGACCGCAGCCTGTGGAAGAGCGCGTCGAATGCGCACCTGTGGACGCGAACGGTCGCCGTACGATTCCGGGATGCGTGCCGAGCCGACGATCCTGCACGTCGACCTGGACGCGTTCTTCGCCTCGGTGGAGCAGCGTGACAAGCCGTCCTTGCGGGGCAAGCCCGTGGTCGTCGGCGGAATCGGCGGCCGTGGGGTCGTTGCCACCGCGTCGTACGAGGCGCGCGCCTTCGGGGTGCACTCCGCGATGCCGACCGCCGAGGCGCGACGCCGCTGCCCGAACGCGGCCTTCCTGGCGGGACGGTTCCACGCCTACCGCGCCACGAGCCGTGCGGTGATGGAGCTGCTGCGCAGCATCAGTCCGCTGGTCGAACCGCTGTCCCTCGACGAGGCCTTCGTCGACCTGACCGCTGCGGGACTCACGGACACGTCGGTGACCGGCGTCTCCGCGTTCGCCCACGAGCTCAAGGACCGGGTTGCCGAGGTCACCGGCGGCCTCACCGGCTCGGTCGGCATCGGCAGCTCGAAGTTCATCGCCAAGATCGCCAGCGAGCTCGACAAGCCTGACGGCCTGGTCGTGATCGCGCCGGGCATGGAGCGCGACCTGTTGCGCCCGATGCAGGTCACCGTGATCCCGGGCGTCGGACCGGCGACCGCGGAGAACCTGCGCCGGATCGGCGTGCAGACGGTCTCCGACCTGGAGGAGATCAGCGAGGACGAGCTCGTCCGGGTCCTCGGCAAGGCCCAGGGTCACGGGCTGTTCAAGCTCGCCCGGGCCGAGGACGACCGGCCGGTGGTCGCGGAGCGCGAGGCCAAGTCGATCAGCGTCGAGGACACCTACGACGTGGACCACGTCGAGCGTCGGCTCCTCGACGCCCTGGTCGACCGCCAGGCCACGAAGGTCTCCGAACGGTTGCGCAAGGCGCGGCTCTCGGGCAGGACCGTGACCCTCAAGGTCCGCCTGCACGACTTCTCCACCCACACCCGCTCCGCGACCCTGCCCGGGCCGACCGACGACACCCGGACGATCTCCCGGATCGCCCGGACGCTGCTGGCCGAGCTCGACACCTCGGGCGGGGTGCGGCTGCTCGGCGTCGGGGTCTCGGCTCTCGCGGACTGGATCCAGGACGACCTGTTCAGCGACTCCGACGAGCTCGAGCCGGAGACGCTCGAGGACGAGCCGGCCGCCGTGCTCGCGCGGATCGGCACCCGCAAGTACTGGCTGCCAGGGATGGACGTGGTGCACGAGGACCACGGCCAGGGCTGGGTCTGGGGTTCGGGGCGCGGCGTCGTCACGGTGCGCTTCGAGACGGCCGAGACGGGTCCCGGCCGGGTGCTGAGCTTCGCCGCGGACGACCGGACCCTCCAACCCGTCAAGCAAGCACCCGAAGAGTGAGCCGGTCGCCGGGTCTCGCCTGGGCGCAGACCGGCAGATCGGCACCGCGCACCACGGCGATCACCGGGTAACCGCCGGTCGTCGGGTGATCGGCGAGGAACACCACGGGCTGGCCGTTCGGAGGCACTTGGACCGCGCCCAGCACCATCGGTTCGGTCGGCAGCTCGCCCGTGCGCGCCCGCTGGATCGGGGCGCCGGAGAGGCGCAGCCCGATCCGGTTGGACGCCGCCCCGACCTCGTAACCGGCGCCGTCGAGCGCGGCCACGGCGTCGTCGGTGAACCAGTCGGCGCGGGGGCCGAGGTCCAGGTGCAGCTCACGCCGGGTGACGTCCGGGAAGGCCGTCGCCTCCACCGGTGCGGCCGCGGGCACGCCGACCGGCAGCAGGTCGCCCGCTACCAGCGGCGCCGGCCCGAGCCCGGAGAGCTGGTCGGTCGAGCGGGAGCCCAGCACCGGGTCGACGGCGATCCCACCAGCCACCGCGAGGTACGAACGCAGCCCGCGCAGCGCCGTCCCCACCACGATCTCGGCCCCGGCCGGGACGGAGACCGCCGTCCCCCACGCGACTGCCCGACCCGCGACCGTGACCGGTGCCTGCGCCCCGGTGACCGCGACCCGGCAGCTGCCCAGCGCGCGGAGCCGGACGCCGGTGAGCAGGGTTTCGAGACCGGCTTCGCCCTCGGCGTTCCCGATCAGCCGGTTCGCCAACCGCAGGGCGGGCTGGTCGAGCGCTCCGGAGCGCGGCACCCCGAGGTGGGCGTAGCCGGGGCGCCCGGCGTCCTGCACGGTGGTCGACATGCCGGGATCGATCACCTCCAGCACCGGCTCAGCCATCGACGAACCTGACCCTGGTGCCGGGAGCCAGCAGGGCCGGTACGTCGGCCCCCGGACGCCACAGCTCGGCCCGCGTTGTCCCGATCAGCTGCCAACCACCCGGGGAAGCGCTCGGGTAGACGGCCGTGTACTCACCGGCCAGCGCGACCGAGCCGGCCGGGACCCGGGGTCGAGGATCCGCGCGGCGGGCCACCGTCAGGCCGTCGGGCAGACCGGTGCAGTAGGCGAATCCCGGCGCGAAACCGCAGAACTGGACGTGGAAGGTGGCCTCCTGGTGGAGGCGCACCACCTCGGCAGTACCGACGTCCCACTGCCGGGCGACCTCCGCAAGGTCCTCGCCGTCGTACCGCGTCGGGAGCTCGACCACCGGACCGTCCGGCTGGAGCTCGGCGGCGGCGTCGGCGTGCAGGCTGACTAGTCGTTCCAGGGCGGCGGGGACGTCGCTGACCCCGTCGATCAGGACGGTCCGCGCGGCCGGCACCACGTCGGTCGCCCCGAGGTCGTCGGCCCGCGAGGTCAGCACGGCGTACGTCGCTGCGACCTCAGCCGCACCAGCGCACTCGACCAGGAGGCTGTGCTCGCCGACACGACGTGCCCGCACCGCGGCTCCTCACCTCACAGGCCCAACTCACAGGACCGCCCACAGGCGTGGCCCGGTCCGCGCATCCGCTCAAACAATGGGCAAAAATGCTTTTCCGTGAACATTTTAGGCGCCGCGGCAGGCATCAACAAGAAATGCATTCTTAAATAGATGTAGGGCCCGCGAAAGTATGAGTTTCACGGGCCCTACGGGTGGATCAGCGGTGATGCTCTGACCCTGACCTGCCGTCCCCCTCGGCCCCGATCCCCCCACCACCGGGCGATCTTCCTGCGAGTTTCCCCGCCGGACGGAACTGAGTTCTTCGGCTGATCCCCGCCTCCCTTGCGGGCTGCGGTGAGAGATTTCTACGCCCGCAGCCAGAGCTCGCGCAAGGGTTTCGCCAAAGTTCTTTCGGGTATTTTCCGTGCACCCGTGGTTGTCCACCGAACGGCCATATTCCTCCACAGGAAACCGGTGTTTTCCACAGCGGAACCCACAGGCACCTGTGGACGACTAGCGCGGATCGGTCCAGCTCCGCAGGACGAACCCGGCACCCACCAGCGCCGCCCGCACGGCGACGGCGGTCGCGACCGCGCCCGGGGAGTCCCCGTGCACGCAGACCGTGCTGATCGCCGGGTCCCGGGCCAGTGCGACCGCGTTCGCGGCGACGGCATCCCCGTCGACGACGAGCGCGCCGGGTTCCGAGCGCGGCAGCAGCCGGCCCTGCGGAGAGTAACCGCGATCCGGGAACCCTTCTCCGACCGGCGTCCTGCCGGCCTGCGACGCCAGGCGCAGGACCACCGAGTCCGGCAGACCGAGCACCGGCAGCTCCCCGCTGCCCGCGAGCACCGCACGCGCCTGTTCCTCGTCGTCGACGATCCGGTTGTAGAGGGCACCGTGGGCCTTCACGTACGCGACCCGGGTGCCGGCGGCCACCGCCAGCGAGCTGAGCAGGCCCACCTGGTCGGCGACCCAGCCGGTGAGCACCTCGCTCGTCGGGTCCATCGCCCGGCGCCCGAAGCCCTCCCGGTCGGCGTAGGAGACCTGGGCGCCGACGAGCACGCCACGCTCGGCCGCCCGGGCACAGACCTGTGCCATCACCGTCTCGTCGCCCGCGTGGAAGCCGCAGGCCACGTTCGCGCTGGTGACCACGTCCAGGAGTCCGGCGTCGTCGGTGACCCCCTCGCCGAGGTCCGCGTTCAGGTCGATCCAGAGCTCTCCGGGCGCCATGGGACCAGTCTGCCGGGCCGTCGGCTCCGAATCCTGTTCTGAGAAGTAACTGAGAACCGTTGGAACCCGGCAACTTCGGGTAAGTCCTGATCGTCCTACATCACGTAGGGCGAGCCGAGAGGTGGGAATCCTCCACCCGGGTCGCGCGTTGAGATGAGTGGAGCCTGATGCACCGGCTCCGGGCTGCAATTGGGAGGCAGAAGTGACCGTACGTCGCACGGAGCGCGAGATCGAGGGACGGGACAGCGTCGGGCTCTACCTGGACGAGATCGCCCGGACCCCGCTGCTCGACGCCATCACCGAGGTCGAGCTCTCGAAGACCATCGAGGCCGGCCTGTTCGCAGCCCAGCTCCTCGAGGAGGGTCGGGTCGGCCGCCGCAAGGGTGGAGCCCCCGGCTTCGCCACGCAGGAAGAGCTCGAGTGGATGGTCGAGGAGGGCGAGCTCGCGATCCAGCGCTTCATCCAGGCGAACCTGCGCCTGGTCGTCTCGATCGCCCGCAAGTACGGCCGCAGCGCGATGCCGATGCTCGACCTGATCCAGGAGGGCAACACCGGCCTGATCCGCGCGGTCGAGAAGTTCGACTACGCCAAGGGCTACAAGTTCTCCACCTACGCCACTTGGTGGGTACGTCAGGCGATCACCCGCGGCATCGCCCAGCAGGCGCGCGTCGTCCGGCTTCCCGTGCACGTCGTCGAGGAGCTCAACCAGGTCTCCTCGGCGCGCCGCACCCTGGAGCGCCAGATCGGCCGCGAGCCCGAGCCGGCGGAGATCGCCGCCGAGCTCGGCATGGAGGTCGACCGGGTCATCGACCTGATCGGCTGGGGCCGCGACCACGTCAGCCTGGACAGCCCGCTCGACGTCGACGGTGACACATCGCTGGGAGACCTGATCGCCCAGGAGAACTCGCCCGGCCCGGACCTGACCGTGCTCGACGTCGAGGCCCGGGACCGGCTGAACACGCTGGTCGAGCTGCTCGACGAGAGGTCGGCCGACATCATCCGCAGCCGTTACGGTCTCGTCGACGGGCGCCAGCACAAGCTGGCCGACATCGGCGCGACCCACGGGATCTCCGCCGAGCGGGTCCGCCAGCTCGAGCGCGAGGCCATTGCCAAGCTCCGCCGCCTGGCCGATCCCGACCTGGCTGCCTGAAAAAAGGTCGCGGCTACGCCCGATCCGCGGTGTCGCCCGAACCTGTCAACGCTTCGAAGACCTCCGTCACCCGGCGACGGAGGTCTTCGATCGTCCCGGTGTTCTCGATCCTGTGGGTCGCGATCGCGTTGCGGTCCTCCCGGGTCGCCTGGGCGCCCATCCGGGCCTCCGCGTCGTCCTGGGTCCAGCCCCGGTCCCGCAGCATCCGCTCGACCTGGAGCTCGGCCGGGACGTCGACCACGACCACCGCGTCGAAGGTGTCCGCACGGCCGCTCTCAGCCAGCAGCGGGATGTCGTGCACGACCAGGGCGCCGTCGGGGGCGTGCGTCTCGAGGTCGACGATGCGCTCGAAGACCAGCGGGTGCACGATCGCCTCGAGCCGCTTGCGCGCGTCCGCGTCGTTGAACACCAGCGCACCCATCGCGGGCCGGTCCAGGTCGCCGTCGGGGGTGAGCAGGCCCTCACCGAACTCGCCGACCACCGCAGCGAGACCCGGGGTGCCCTTCTCTACGACCTCGCGGGCGAGCGCATCGGCGTCGATGATCACCGCCCCGAGCTCGGCCAGGATCGCCGAGACGGTGCTCTTGCCCGATGCGATCCCGCCGGTCAGTCCTACGCGCGTCGTCACGAGGCCGAGTATTCCAACGCCCCGGGCAGCCGTGGGACCGGCCCCTGGAAAGATGGCGGCATGGCCGCCGCACCGCACCCCGCCGACCTGCGCCCCGGTGACCGGGTCGCCCTGCTGGTCCCCGGCTCCGCACGGTACGTCGACGTGGCGCTCTCGCTGCTGGTCCGCGGCATCATCCCGATCCCGCTCGACCCGCGGCTGACCGAGGCCGAGCGCGCCGGGATCCTCTCCAGTCTCGATCCGACCCTGGTCGTCACCGAGGTGGACGACCTCGAGGAGCTCGCGCTCGGCTGGGCACCTGGCCAGGTGCCGCTGGCCCGCCCGATGCACGTCACCAGCGGGACGACAGGCGCACCCAAGGGCGTCCACAGCGGCGTCCTCGACCCCGCCGACGCCGCGGCGCTGCTCGCCGAGGAGCGCTCGTTGTGGGGCTTCAACGCCGACGACGTGAACCTGGTGGTCGGCCCCCTGTACCACTCGGCCCCGCTGCGCTTCGCGATCGGAACGCTGCTCGCCGGCGGTCGGATCGTCGCCCCGGGAGCCTTCGATGCAACGGCGCTGACAGCGGCGATCGTCGAGCACCGGCCGACCTCGATGTTCGTCGCGCCGGCGCACCTGCAGCGCCTCTTCGCGCACTGGGACGCCGAGCAGGAGGCCGGCGGCGCCTGGCCCGACCTGAGCTCCTTCCGGCTCGTGGCGCACGCCGGCGCCCCGTGCCCGGACCCGCTCAAGCGGCGGCTGATCCAGGTCTTCCCGAGTGGCTCGACCTGGGAGTTCTACGGCTCGACCGAGGGCCAGTTCACGGCCTGCCGCAGCGAGGAGTGGCTGCGCAGGCCCGGCACCGTCGGTCGCGCCCGACCGGGGCGCACCCTGGCCGTCGACGAGGACGGCCTGATCTGGTGCGCGGT
>JBJMIP010000065.1:0-2563 GCA_045806825.1 Marmoricola sp. | reverse complement strand
GACGATCACCGTCGACGGCTACCAGCCGCGAGCCCTGGCAGTGACCGTGATCGTCACCGCGTACGCCGACGAGAACACCTCGATCGCGGTGGGCACGGGAGGCCGGACGGTCAAGGCCTCGGGAAGGGTGCACCAGCGCTTCACCCTCACCTTCGGGGTGGACCGGCCGCCTCACGTCGGCGAGGACGCCGTGGCCGCGTGCGGGCGCACGCTCAGTCGCGAACTTTTCTCGGCCGGACCTGTCGTGGCGGGGTTCCGCCGTTCGTAGAGGAGTTAGAGGCTGGCCGCACGCGCCTGCCCGCAACGAGGAGGAGACATGGCCGAGTACCTGATCGCGTTCAACGACGAGTGGGTTCCTGACCAGCCCGAGGAGTGGTTCCGCGAGCGGGCGGTCATCCTGCGTCCGCTGATCGCGGAGATGCGGGAGCGCGGCGTGCTGCTCTTCACCGGGGGCCTGGACTCCGAGGCGCCGGTGTTCAGCGTCGACCCCTCGAGTGGCACCTCGGTCTTCACCGACGGGCCTTTCGCGGAGACCAAGGAGCACCTCGGCGGGTTCGCGGTGGTCGACGTCGAGACCGACGAGGAGCTGCGGCACTGGTCGGCCAAGATCGCCGAGGCCTGCGGCTGGCCGCAGCAGGTCAGCCGGTTCCAGAAGCCGTTCAGCCAGGCCTGAACCCCGCAGATGTGCCCGGGGTGACACCTCCTCTGTGAGGCCTCCCTCAACCGCTGGACCACGGCCGGGAGCGGGTCGAACGTGGATCCATGGGGATCTTCAGACGACGGGCACGCAAGGCGGTCGAGCAGCCCGTCTCGATCGTGATCGACCAGGCCGGCGCCCGACGACTCTTCCGCGGCGAGGTGACCCACCACGTGCGCTGGGACGACCTCGAGCAGGTGGCGATCCGCACCACCGACGACGGGCCCTTCGCGGAGGACCTCTTCTGGGTCCTCCTCGGGAGGTGGGGAAGCGGTTTCGTCGTTCCGGCGGGGTTGGTGCCGGACGGGTTCCTCGCGCGCCTGCAGCAGCTGCCCGGGTTCGACAACGAGGCGGTCACCGACGCGATGCAGTCGATCGACGACGCCGTGTTCGTCGCCTGGCGCAAGTGAGGCTCAGACGTTGACCTCGAAGCCGAGGTCGACGTCGCACGCCGCCTGTCCCCCGCGGATCCCCCAATTGTCCCGAGTGATCTCACGCACGGTGATGGTCACGTGGTCGCGCGGGATGCCGAGCGGCTCGAGCCGACCGACGATCTCGGCGTACAGGCTGCGCTTGGCGTCCACCGAACGCCCGGCGAAGCAGTCGATCGAGACCATCGTGGCGCGGTCCGGCTGCGCCAGGTGCGGCGGGCAGCCGAACCGGTGCGGCTCGAGCGAGAGCAGCCGGACGTGCTTGTCGCCGTCGGGGATCTTGAAGGCCGCGACCAGGGCGCCGTGCACGGCATCGATGATCGCCACCTCCTCGTCCGAGGAGTAGGGACGACGGACCTCGATGACGGCTCCGGGCATGCCCGGATCGTCTCACCCCGGCATCACGAGTGCGACGGCTTAACCCGCACCATCGTGGCGACCGAGACCGCCGCGCAGGTCGCGGTGCCCCGACGTCCGTCGGCCAGCGCGACGTCGATCGTCGCCCGGTACGGGCGTCACGGACTGGCTCTGGGAGGCGCCGTCGGCGGAGACGACCTCGCGCGCCGTCTTCCCGGACCGCGCGAGTGCCACGCCGAGGGTGGCCCGGGTCCGGACGGCGCCGGTGAACAGGTCGACGACGTCGGTGCGCAGGCTGCCCCGGCCGCCCGTGATCCGCGCTTCGCCCTGCGCCTTCTCGACGTTCTCGCCGCCGTGGTCGAGGACCACCTCGACGAAGACGTTCGGCAGCTCGCCGGTCAGCCGGGCCTGGCCGTCCTCGAGGCCGACGACGTCACAGATCTCGGAGGCGAAGTCGCTGACGCGGTGGATCGAGGCAGACGGATTGGTCGTGCGGACGTGGAAGCCGTTGACGTCACCCGAGCACGCGGTGTCGTCGAGCTTCACCGCCTTCCCGCCGTACGACGCTGCCGTGCCGGAGAAATTGAGGTCGCCGTACGAGGTGGTGCCCTTCGTCCAGGCGTTGCCGTCACGCTCGTCGACCTGGTCGGTGCTCAGCGGACCCCGGGCGAGGACAGCCCCGATCGTCAGCGTCCTCGCGCCCAGCGGGACGGAGGCGTCGAACCGCGCTCCGAACTCGAAGGACGTTGCCTGCCCCTCGGCGACCTGCGACCCGGACTCGTCCTCCACGAACGCGCCGACGCCACCCTCGGTGCCGTCGGTGGTGCCGGACCCGAACAGGAACAGCGACTGCCCCTCGCCTAGGTCGGCGACGCAGCTGATGTCCCAGTACTCGGCGTTGACCCGGGTCGGCGCGCCGGCGTCGGCCGGGGCCGCGACGGTGAGCAGGGCGGTGGCCGCGGCGGCAGAGAGCAGGGCGGTGCGGGTGGTGCGGATCATCGGTTCTCCTGGGAAGTAGTCATCCTGATCCTGGACGCGACCAGCGCCGAGAAGGTTGCACGGCCTCGCGGAAACCCTG
>JBJMIP010000064.1:0-4504 GCA_045806825.1 Marmoricola sp. | reverse complement strand
GGCCGCGTTCGTCACCGCACCGATCGTCTGCCCGGCCTTGGCGAGGTCGCGGACCTTGAACCGCACCGACTGGGTCGCGACGTACCCGGCGATGCGCGGTCGGCCGCCGGCGCGGTAGCGGTAGTCGTACTTCGGCCGGACCGAGATGCTCTGCGTCTGGATGTCCTTGGCGGCGACACCCTTCTGCTTGGCCGCGATCGTGATCGCCCGTACGTCGTGGTTGTTCTTCGCCAGGGCGGTCGCGTTGGTCGCCTGGGTGTTGCGCACCGTGGCGGTGAAGGTCAGCTGGTCCGGCGTGCCGCTGACCGAGGCCTCGCCGCCGGTGACGACGCCGAAGGTCTCGGTCGAGCTGGCGGCCGCGGCCGCGCCGCTGACGTCGTTGTCGTCGCCGAGGCTCTTACCGACGAAGAAGACTGCGGCGAGGGCGATCACCAGAACGCCTGCCGTGATCAGGTTGCTGCGCGTCGTGCTGTTCTCGGACATGGTCGAGCTCCTCGCGTCGGGCCGGTGCTGCTGGGTCAGACGCGGCGAGGTGCGGGAAGGTTCCGCGGCCTAGTGGGCCAGGCCGTACAGCCGGTCGCCCGCGTCGCCGAGACCCGGGACGATGTAGCCCTTCTCGTTGAGCTTCTCGTCGAGCGCACCGGTCACCACGGTGATCGGGATGTCCAGGTGGGCGACCCCGGCCTCGAGGTTCGCGACCCCTTCGGGAGCGGCCAGCAGGCAGATCGCGGTGATGTGGTCGGCGCCGCGCTCGACCAGGAAGTCCAGCGCTGCGGCGAGGGTGCCGCCGGTGGCCAGCATCGGGTCGAGCACGTAACACTGACGACCGGACAGGTCGGCCGGCAGCCGCTCGGCGTACGTCGAGGCCTCGAGGGTCTCCTCGTTGCGGACCATCCCGAGGAACCCGACCTCGGCGGTCGGCACGAGCCGCATCATCCCCTCGAGCATGCCGAGACCGGCGCGCAGGATCGGCACCACCAGCGGGCGCGGTCGCAGCGCGACGCCGTGCGCCTGGGCCACCGGCGTCTGCACCGTGACCGGGTCGACGCGGACCTCGCGGGTCGCCTCGTAGGCGAGCAGCGTGACCAGCTCCTCGGTCAACCGGCGGAACTCCGGGGACGGCGTCCGCTCGTCACGCAGGGTCGTGAGCTTGTGGGAGACCAGCGGGTGATCGACGACGAGCAGGCGCATGAAGTGAAGGTTACGCAGTCGTGGCCGACCTCGCGTCCTGGCCGGTGTTCTGCCACCATCAGGGGCATGTCGGACGTGACGGACGGAGAGGTCAGCGCGATCGATGTCGCCGTGGCCGCCTACCGCGAGGAGGGCGTCTGGAACCTCGCCGAGCTGCCGGTGCACTCCCTCGACGACGTGGACGCCATCGCCCACGAGCTGCGTCGCTACCCCGGCGACAACGGCGCCCTTGCGCTGATCTCCGTGGACGAGGACTTCGTGATCCTGGTCCGCGCCCAGGGAACCCTGGTGCGGGTGCTGCTCTCGGACGCGTCGGCGGCCCCCGACTGGGAGCTGGCTCGATCGGCGGTGGACCACCTCGGGGTGCACGTCGAGATCGACGAGGAGGAGCAGGCACCCGCCGGCAACCTCGACCTCCTGGCCGACCTCGGCATCTCTGCCGACGACCTGGGTGAGCTGCTCGACGACCTGGACCTGTACCCCGAGGACGTCCTGGCCGAGATCGCCGAGCTGGCCGGGTTCGGCGACCAGTTCGACGCCTACCTCGAGGACTGACGTGACTGCTTGGGACGCCGCGATGCGGCAGGCGCTGGCGCACGCCGCCGAGGCCGCGGCGAGCGGCGACGTACCGATCGGGGCCGTCGTCCTCGACGCCGGTGGCGCCCTGATCGGCAGCGGCGTCAACGTCCGTGAGCGCGATGCCGATCCGACCGGTCACGCCGAGGTCGTCGCCCTGCGCGCCGCGGCCCAGCAGCGCGGTGAGTGGCGGCTGGAGGGCTGCACCCTCGTGGTGACCCTCGAGCCCTGCACCATGTGCGCCGGAGCCGCCGTGCTGTCCCGCGTCCAGCGTGTCGTCTTCGGTGCGTACGACGAGAAGGCCGGAGCCGTGGGCAGCCTCTGGGACGTCGTCCGGGACCGACGCCTGAACCACCGCCCCGAGGTCCTCGGCGGGGTCCTGGCCGCCGAGTCGGCCGCGCTCCTGGACGCCTTCTTCGCCGAGCAGCGTCGGGACGGTGCACCCCGGTGAGGTTCGTGCGCACCTGGTGGTGGCTGCTGCTCCCGGTCCTCACCGCAGGGCTGGTCGACGGCCTGGCGGTCGGCCGGGCGCCGCTGTGGCGCGACGAGACCGCGACCTGGCAGTTCGCCTCGCTCGGCTGGAACGACCTGGCACACGCGACCGACCAGGGCGACCGGGTGCTGGCGCCGTACTACGGCGTGCTGCACCTGATCACGCTGGTCACCCACGACCTGGTCGCGCTCCGGCTGGCCTCGGTGCTGGCCGGGGTCGTCGCCGTCGGCGCGGTCGCGATGATCGGACAGCGGCTCTGGTCCGCCGCGGCCGGTTGCGCCAGCGGCCTGGCGCTCGCGGTGAGCGGTTTCTTCGTCGGGCTCTCGGTCGAGGCGCGTCCGTCCGTGCTCGCGTCCGCGGGCTGTGCCGTGGCGACGTACGTGCTCGTGCTGGCGGTGCAGCGCGAGCAGGTGCGCACCGCGGACTGGGTCTGGTTCACGGTGCTCAGCATCGGGGCGGTGGCGATGCAGCCGTTCGTGCTGCTCGCGCTCCCGGCCCAGGCTGCCCTGCTGATCGGCAAGGACCGGGGGCGGGTGCTGCGCTTCGCCGTGACCGCGGTTCCCGTCGTGCTGGTGGCGGGTGGACTGCTCGCGATGAGCTCCGGGCAACGGGGACAGGTGAGCTGGATCCCGATGCCGAGCACCACCAGCGTCTCGGACTCGATGATCAAGCTCGTCGGCGGGTCGCTGGCCGTGACCGTGGTGCTGCTCGCGCTCGCGCTGGCCCTGGCTGGGACGCTGGTCGGCCGCACCGCGGACCCCGGGCTCGCGCTCGCCGTGGGCCTGGTCGTGCTGCCGGTCGCCGGCCTCGTCATCGGGTCGCACATCGTCCAGCCGGTGTTCGTGCCGCGCTACCTCACGCCGGTCCCGCTCGGCGTCGCGCTGCTCGTCGGTGCCGGTGTGCACGTCCTCGGCGAGCGTCTCGCCGACCGGCGGGTGCTGGCCGTGCTGGTCGCAGCCGTGGTCGCGGTGACCGCGTTCGGTCAGCTCCACGAGCTCGAGCGCAGCTACCGCGATCCGCGCGCCGACGACTTCCCGACCGTCATCCGCTACCTGAACGCGCACCTGTCGGCGGACGCGGTGCTGGTCGTGCACCAGCCGTCGCCGACGAACGGGACGGTGGCCGGCCTGGTCGCCTACGCGGACGATCCCGGGTGGCGGCGCGACCACCTGGCTGCTCTCGGGCCGGGGCTGGCCGGCTTCACCTGGCGGCGGGTGCTCAGCACCGGGCCACTGCGCACGACGAAGGCCGGGCCCGAGGACTACCCCCGCGAGCTCTGGCTGATGACGCGGGTCAACAGCCACGGCCTGATCGCCGGCCTCACCCCGCTGAAGAAGCGCGGCTACCGCGTCACCTCGACCTGGCAGGTCGACGGAGACGCGGTCATCCGGCTGGAGCCGAAGCCCGGCGGGTTCAGCCGGCCCTGAGCGCCTCGGACTCCTCGTCGCTGAAGAGTCGCGACCGGATCAGGAAGCGCACGCCCTCCGGTGCCTCCACCGAGAAGCCCGATCCGCGGCCGGGCACGACGTCGACGGTCAGGTGCGTGTGGGACCAGTACCCGAACTGCGCGAGCGACATCCAGAACGGGATGGTCCGCACCAGCCCGACGTCGAGCTCGGCCAGGAGGACGTCGGCCTCGCTGGTGATGAAGTCGCCCTGCGGGAAGCACATCGGCGAGGAGCCGTCGCAGCAGCCGCCGGACTGGTGGAACATCAGCGGGCCATGCTGATCGACCAGGCGGCGGAGGAGCTCCGCCGCCTGGTCGGTGACGTCGACGCGGCGAACGTCGGCACCGGTTGCGACCGGCTCGGACATCAGAAGAACCCGAGCGCGTCCGGGCTGTAGGAGACGAGCAGGTTCTTCGTCTGCTGGTAGTGGTCGAGCATCATCTTGTGGTTCTCGCGCCCGATACCGGACTGCTTGTAACCACCGAACGCGGCGTGCGCCGGGTAGGCGTGGTAGCAGTTGGTCCAGACCCGGCCGGCCTGGATGCCGCGACCCATCCGGAAGGCGAGGTTCATGTCGCGCGACCAGACGCCGGCACCGAGTCCGTAGAGGGTGTCGTTGGCGATCTTCAAGGCCTCGTCCTCGCCGGAGAACGAGGTCAGCGCGACGACCGGTCCGAAGATCTCCTCCTGGAAGATCCGCATCGAGTTGTCGCCCTCGAAGATCGTCGGCTGCACGTAGTACCCGCCGGCGAGGTCCCCCTCGAGAACGTTGCGCTCACCGCCGGTGAGCACCCGG
>JBJMIP010000063.1:0-7176 GCA_045806825.1 Marmoricola sp. | reverse complement strand
GCTGCATCGAGCAGGCGCGCAAGGTCGGTGCCCGGGTGCTCGTCGAGCCGGAGATCCACACCGACGAGCACGGCTCCGTGCGGGTCGCGGCGATCGCGACGTACGGGGAGACCCGGCACACGCTGGTGCAGCGCGTCGTCGACGGTGTCGAGTACGACGGCCCGTACCTGCCGGGTTACGTCGCCAAGGCCTCCACGCTGGAGCGCCCGGCTCACCACCCGCGGCGGATCTTCCAGGCGCTGGACCACATCGTCGGCAACGTCGAGCTCGGCCACATGGACGAGTGGGTCGACTTCTACAACCGGGTGATGGGCTTCGTGAACATGGCGGAGTTCATCGGCGACGACATCGCCACCGACTACTCCG
Organism: Marmoricola sp.; assembly: GCA_045806825.1. Classification (GTDB taxonomy): domain Bacteria; phylum Actinomycetota; class Actinomycetes; order Propionibacteriales; family Nocardioidaceae; genus Marmoricola. The sequence continues at coordinate 6,810 of JBJMIP010000063.1, read as the reverse complement.
CACTGATGAGCAAGGTCGTCGCGAACGGGAACCACCGGGTGAAGTTCCCGTTGAACGAGCCGGCGGTGGCGAAGAAGAAGAGCCAGATCGACGAGTACCTGGAGTTCTACCGCGGTGCCGGGGCCCAGCACCTGGCGGTCGCGACCAACGACATCCTGGCCAGCGTGGACGCGCTGGTGGAGAACGGTGTGGAGTTCCTGGACACCCCGGACTCGTACTACCTGGACCCGGAGCTGCGCGCGCGCATCGGCGAGGTCCGGGTCCCGATCGAGGAGCTGCAGAAGCGCGGCATCCTGGTCGACCGCGACGAGGACGGCTACCTGCTGCAGATCTTCACCAAGCCGCTCGGCGACCGCCCGACCGTGTTCTTCGAGCTGATCGAGCGGCACGGCTCGCTCGGCTTCGGCAAGGGCAACTTCAAGGCGCTCTTCGAGGCGATCGAGCGCGAGCAGGACAAGCGCGGCAATCTCTAGGCCGGGAGCTCGCAGACGCGCTCGGCCAGCGGGGCGCCGTCGCAGCAGTTCGCCTTCATGTGGCAGTGCGGGCACAACCAGCGGGTGCTGATCGGGTCGAAGGCTTGTCCGCAGTAGTCGCAGGGCATGCCACCGACGGTACGACGTGCCGCCCCGGTGAACAGGGACGGCACGCCGGGCCGGATTCCTCGTCAGTCGCTGTCGCCGACCGACAGCTCCAGCTTCGAGCCGAGGGGTAGTGCCTGGACGAGACGCAGCTGGGCCAGTGCCGGGTGGTCGTCGAGCAGCTTGGCCGCGTTCGCCAGCGAACGCAGTGCCGCCGACTCGGCGCGCGCCTTCTCCAGCTCGGCCTGGCCGCGGGTGCGGGCGGTGACCAGCTCGGCCTGGGCCGAACGCAGCTCGTGCGGGATCAGGACGTCCTTGACCAGCACGTCGAGGATCTCGATGCCGACCGGCTCCGCTGCGCCGCGAGCCGCCTCGACGAGGACAGCTGGGCCATCAGCCCGGACGCGTGCGGCCGCCTCGGCCACCTCGGTGCCGACCGCCAGGTCGCGCAGGGCGACCTGGACCGCGAGGTAGACGTGGTCGATCGGGACCTTGGCCACCTCGACGTACCGGCGCGCGTCCGCAACGGTCCAGAGCACGGCAGCCGAGACGCGCAGGGCCAGACCGTCCGCGGTCGGGACCTCCTGGACCGGCATCGTGGTGATCTGGGCCCGCGTCGACACGCTGACGAACGTGGCCTTGCGTGGCTGGGTGTGCCGGCCGGGGCCGAGCACGCGGGTGTACTCGCCGCGCACGTACTCGACGAGCGCGACACCGGGGTGGACGGTGATCTTCTTCTGGTACATGGCTGCCTCCTTCCGTTCGTGTGAGCCATGCTTGCTGCGTTTGTGGGACGGGACGGATCCGGACCGGAGCAGGGCGGGGCGTCGGCCGTCGTGCTGACCGGCCGGGCCGCTGGCCTTGCTGTCGGTTGTCCCGGATCCGCCCGCCTTGGAAGTAGGGGACTCGAACCCCAGCCTTTTCAGGGCTTTACCTGGTGGTCTTCTGAGGACCTGCGAAGTGATGTGACGCGCAGGACCGGCCGCGGTACTCCTGGCCGGCTGCTCTCTTCCCTTCGGCGAGAAGGCTAGGCGCGGCCATGCCCGCTGACCTAGGAGGTTTCCGTCAGAACGGGGGAGCGCCGAGGCCGGTGAGGCGGAAGCGGCCCCAGGGGTCGACGTCGGAGAGGCGGCCGGCGGCGGTGCCGTGCGGAGTCCGGACGACGACGCTGGTGCCGGAGCGGTGGCGAGCGGTGACCGAGGCGTCGACCGCGATCCGGCCGTACCAGTGGAACCGTCCGTCGATCGGTTCCACGTGGCCCCGGAGCTGGACCTCGACCTCGAGGACATCCTGGTCCTCGGAGATCAGCTCGGCCGGGCCGGAGTACTCCTCGCCGGGCTCGTGGACCGGGTCCGCGACGCTGCTCATCGGGCTTCCTTCTTCCGGACCAGGGTGAGCTCGCCGTTGCCCTCGGAGGCGACGCCGTTCTCGGCGGCGAAACCGGCGAAGGCGTGCCAGATGAAGGCGGCCAGGTACTGCGCGGTGGCCTCGCGGCTCATGATGTCGCGGCGCAGGTACCACTCGCCGACCGCCAGGCCCATGCCGATCAGGCCGTGCGCCCAGGGCTCGGCGGCCGCGGAGTCGACGTTGAGCCGGCGAAGGGTGTCGCCCATCAGCTTGGCGACGGTGCCGGCGATCTGGTCCTTGCCGTCGGCCAACGGGTCGTCGGCGCTGCGGTGCTCGACCAGCAGCAGGAAGACCTGCGGGTGCTCGTCGAGGACCTCCAGGTACGCCTCGCAGCCTGCGTAGATGCGCTCGCGCATCGAGCCGGTCGCTGTCAGCGCGGGGAGGAGCTGCTCGATGACCTTCTCGGCGCCCCACTGCCCGACAGCGCGGTAGAGGTCGTCCTTGTCGGAGAAGTAGCGGTACAGGACCGGCTTGCTGACCCCGGCGGACTCGGCGATCTGGGCGATCGAGGCCCCGGACCCGTGGGTGTCGATCGCGTCGACCGCGGCGGCCACCAGCTCGGCCCGACGTGACTCGCGGTGGTCGTCCCAGCGGGTGCTGCGACCGTCGCCGTCCTTGGGCGCGGGGTCCTTGACTCGGCTTGCCATGTGGGTCACAGTACAGGAGTAGACGTTACTTGGAGTAACAGACACTTCACGAGGAGCTCGGATGACTGCCACCCTGCCGGACCGCAACGACGACACCGCCCTGGTCGAGCGGCTGCTCAAGGGATCGGCCCGCCAGTCCTACGACCCCGAGGTCGAGATCGACTGGGACGCCCCCGAGGTGCCCGGCCTGTGGTGGATGCAGCCCGAGCGGATGTCGCTGTACGGGACCCCGCTGTGGGACCGGATGACCGAGGAGCAGCGCCTCGAGCTCTCCAAGCACGAGGTCGCCTCGATCGCGAGCGTCGGCCTGTGGTTCGAGATCGTGCTGATGCAGCTGCTGCTCAAGGACGTCTACCGCAGCGACGCGACCTCGCCGCGGACCCACTACGTGCTCACCGAGATCGCCGACGAGTGCCGGCACTCGACGATGTTCGGCAAGGCGATCGGGCGCTTCGGCGTGCCGGCGTACGGGCCCCGCAAGGATGCGGTCGTGCTCGGCCGGTTCGTGCCCGCGGTGCTGCGTGGCCCCGGTGCGTATGCCGCAACGCTGCTCGGGGAGGAGCCCGTCGACCGCTGGCAGCGCGACGCGATGAACGACGAGCGGCTGCAGCCGCTGCTCCGGATGGTCGCCCGGATCCACGTCCTCGAGGAGGCCCGGCACGTCTCCTTCGCCCGCGACGAGCTCGAGAAGGGGCTCGTCGGGATCAGCAAGCGCGAGCTCAAGTGGCACCAGTTCGTGGCTTCGCAGGCGGCGTACGTGACCATGCGGTCGCTGGTGAACCCGCGGGCCTACGCGGCGGTCGGCATCGACCCGCGCGAGGGCCGGCACGCGGCGCTGTCGAACCCCAGCTACCGGGAGTCGATCGCCTGGATGGGCGAGAAGGTCGTGCCGTACCTCGAGGAGGTCGGGATGATCCCGAGCTCAGGCCGGATCAGGCGGACCTGGCAGGCCTCGTTCCTGCTGCGCAAGGACTGACCGCTAGAGCACCTTCGAGAGGAACTGCTGGGTCCGCGCGTGCTGCGGGTTGCTCAGCACCTCGCGCGGGTCGCCCTCCTCGACGATGACGCCGCCGTCCATGAAGACCAGCTTGTCGCCGACCTCGCGGGCGAAGCCCATCTCGTGGGTGACGACCATCATCGTCATGCCCTCGTCGGCCAGGCGCCGCATCACGTCGAGCACGTCGCCGACGAGCTCGGGGTCCAGGGCGCTGGTCGGCTCGTCGAAGAGCATCATGTCCGGGTCCATCGAGAGCGCACGGGCGATCGCGACGCGCTGCTGCTGACCGCCGGAGAGGTGGGCCGGGAAGGCCGTCTCCTTTTCAGCGAGACCGACCTTGTCGAGGTTCGCACGGGCGATCTTCTCGGCCTCGCCCTTGTCGCGCTTGAGGACCCGGCGCTGAGCCAGCGTCAGGTTGTCGAGCACGCTCAGGTGCGGGAACAGGTTGAACTGCTGGAAGACCATCCCGATCCTGGAACGCACCTTGTTCAGGTCCACCTCGGGGTCGGTGATGTCCTCGCCCTCGACGAAGATCTGGCCGGACGTCGGCTCCTCGAGCCGGTTCACGCAGCGCAACAGGGTGGACTTGCCGGAGCCGGACGGTCCGATCACGCAGACCACTTGGCCCTCGTCGACGGTGAAGTCGATGCCCTTGAGCACCTCGTTCTCGCCGAAGTACTTGTGCAGGTTGCGCACCTCGATCGCGGCGGGCATCAGATCACCGGGCCTTCTGGGTACGTCGTTCGAGGTACGCCACCAGCTGGGTCAGCGGCAGCGTGATGATGAGGTAGCAGACCGCCGCGGCGATCAGAGGGGTCGCGTTGCTGTTGATCGTCAGATTGTCCGTCGCGAAGTTGGTGAGCTCGGCTTGCCCGATGCCGACGCCGGCGATCGAGATCAGCGAGGTGTCCTTGAGCAGCAGCACGAACTCGTTGGTCAGCGGCGGGATCACCACCCGAACCGCCTGCGGCAGCACCACGCTGAACAGCGTCCAGCTGTCGCTCATCCCCAGGGACTGCGCGGCCTCGCTCTGCCCACGCGGGACTGCTTGGATCCCGGCCCGCAGCGTCTCGGCCATGTAGGCCCCCGAGACCGCGACCAGGGCCAGGACGGCCGCGCCCACCGCGCCGCCCGGGAGGGACTTCTGGAAGGCGAGCGGGATGCCGAGGGCGAACAGGATGATCACGATCAGCGCCGGCAGTCCGCGGAAGAACTCGATGTAGGCCGTCGCCAACCAGCGGTAGGGCTTCAGCGACGACAGCCTCATCAGCGCGAGGGCGAAGGCGAGGGCCAGACCGCCGACGAAGGCTTCGGCGGTGTACACGACCGTGTTCTTCGCGGCCTCGGTGACCAGCTCGGGCCATATGCTCCCGAAGACCTCGCCGTCGAAGAAGTTGGCCCGGACCTTGGACCAGTCGGCGACCAGGATCAGCGCGGCGACGGCGCCGAGAAAGAGCGCGTAGAACGCTCCGTCCCGGAGCCGCCGCTTGGTGGTGCGCTTCAACGCGTCACTTGACCGCGAAGTAGGTGTCGTAGATCTTCTGGTAGCTGCCGTCAGCCTTCATGTCGGCCAGTGCCTTGTTCACCGCGGTGATCAGCTTGGTGTTGTCCTTGGCGGCCGCGAACCCGTACTGCTCGGCGGTGTCATAGGTCTCCACGACCGTGAACTTGCCGGGCTCCTTCGGGTCGTTCTGGTGGTCCAGGTTGACCGGCAGGTCCTGGAGGATCGCGTCGATGGTGCCGGCCTTCAGCGCCAGGTACATGGTGCCGTCGTCCTTGAACTGGATCCGCTTGGCGTCAGGGGCATGCTCGGTCGTGTAGCTCTCGCCGGTGGTGCCCTTCTGGACGCCGACCTTCTTGCCAGCCAGGTCCGCGATCGACTTGATGTCCGAGCCGGCCGGCACGAGGAGCGACTGCTTGGAGTCGTAGTAGCCGTCGCTGAAGAGCAGGTGCTTCTTGCGCTCGTCGGTGATCGTCATCGCGCTGGCACCGAGGTCGCACTTCTTGGTGGTCAGCAGGAGGCCGCTCTGGAGCGGGTCGAAGTCGGAGTCCTTGATGACCAGCTTGGCCTTCAGCGCGTCCGCGATCTTGGAGACGACGTCGACGTCGAAGCCCTTGAAGCCGGAGGGGGCCGCCTTGTCGAAGTCCTCGAACGGCGGGTACGGGACGTCGGAGCACACCGTGAGCGTGCCGGAGCTGATCAGGCCGAGGTCATCGGACCCGGACTTGTCGGTGCTGTCCTTGGTGGAGCCACAGGCGGCGAGTGCCAGGCCCAGGACCGAGGTCAGCGCTACTGCCTTGAGCGCGTTCTTCATCGTCATGCGCTGCACCTTAGACCGGCATTGTTTCAGGGAGGCAGTCATCGGGGCCGAGATTTAATCCCGTATCCGAGACGTTATAGAGCAGGTGTTATCCGACCGGTGACCTCGCCGAGCGCGATCCGCCCGCCGAGCGCGCCCGGGGCGCTCGCGCGCAGGATCACCTCGTCCCCGTCCTCGAGGAAGGTGCGCTCACGACCGCCCGCGAGGAACGGCTCGGCCCCGCCCCAGCTGAGCTCGAGGAAGGACCCGCGCTGGGCTCGCTCGTCGCCGCTGATGGTCCCCGAGGCGAACACGTCCCCGGTCCGCAGGGACGCCCCGTTGACGGTCAGGTGGGCGAGCATCTGGGCGGGGGACCAGTACATCGCGGCGTACGGCGGCCGGCTGACGAGCTCACCGTTCAGCAGCACCTCGAACGCGATGTCGAAGCCGGCGGGTTCGGCGACCCGCAGGTACTCCAGCGGTGCGGGGTCCTGGCCGGGCAGCGGCACCCGGGCGGCCTCGAGCGCGGCCAGCGGGGTCACCCACGGCGAGACCGAGGTGGCGAACGACTTCCCGAGGAACGGGCCCAGCGGCACGTACTCCCAGGCCTGGATGTCGCGCGCCGACCAGTCGTTGAGCGGGGTGACGCCGAAGACGTGGTCCGCGAAGCCGGTGGTCGCGACCCGGGTGCCGAGGTCGGTCGGCGTGCCGACCACAAAGGCGAGCTCGGCCTCGATGTCCAGGCGCCGGCTCGGCCCGAACGGGGGCGGCCCTCCGTCCGAGCTCGGGCGGCCCTGACCGGTCGGGCGCCGCACCGGCGTCCCGGAGACGACCACGGTGCCGGCACGACCGTGGTAGCCGATCGGCAGGTGCTTCCAGTT
>JBJMIP010000062.1:0-5986 GCA_045806825.1 Marmoricola sp. | reverse complement strand
GCGGTCGCACCTACATCGTGGCCGATGTCGATCCCCTCGACGTCGACGGGGTCCGCACGCTCGCCGTCGGCACGGTGCTGTGGGGCATCGCGTTCCTGATGCTGCTGCCGTTCTCCGGCCGGCTCCGCGAGGACGGCCACCTCTGGTGGCTGTGGACGTGCGTCGCGGGCTTCGGTCTCGGCCTCGTCGGCTGGGATTACTGCCGACGGCGCAAGAACTCAAGACAGGCTGCGGTCAGCGAATAGGCACCAGAATGCTCGCCAGGAGCAGGACGTCCCGTAGCGGTCAGCTGCCCAGGTTCTTGTAGGCGGTCCCGAGCGGCGTGATCCGGCCGTAGTTGTCGTAGATCTCGCTCCACTTCAGCAGCGGCTGCGCGCTCGCGACGTGGTCGGCCACCCACGCGTACCGCACGACGTACGGCAGGGAGTCGAGCATGCTGGTGATGCCGCGCATCTGCTTCACCGAACGCGCCCAGTTGGTCGAGGTCGACCCGATGTTGGAGGTCCGGCGATCGATGATGCCGACCTCAGTGATCCAGATCGGCTTGCCGTAGTGCGACCGGATCGCCTGCACCTGCGTCTTGATCCGCGCCACCGCGTTGGTGTCGGTGAGCTGGGCGTAGAAGTGCAGGGCGATGAAGTCGACACGGAGGTTGCGCGCCTTGGCGATCGTCATGAAGGACCTGAGCCAGCCGTTGTCCGGCACAGCTGGCGCCGGGCTGCCCAGGATCAAGCCGGTTGCCTGCAGCTTCGGCCACAGGTTGGCGGCCTGGGTCGGGGTCATGTTCGCCTGGTTGACCCCGTCGGGCTCGTTGAAGCCCAGCAGGTACTTGAAGTCACCGCGGGCCTTGGCCGCGGCGAGCACGGAGACCGTGTCCGTCTGGATCGATGCGGCGTTGCGGAGCATCGGGACCACGTCCATCCCAGGGCGGCTGGCCGGGATCTTGCGGTAGCGCCAGGCATAGGTCCAGCCAGCGCCGCCGCTCGCGAGCTTGTCGAGGTCGGCCGAGGAGATGTCCGAGTCACGCGAGGCGATCCCCCGACCGGAGGCGGTCATGGCCGTCCCGCTCTCGGCGCCGCGCACCAGCAGGGCGCTCATCAGGGCAAGAGCCAGACCAAGAATCGTGACAGAACGGACATATCGCATCACACTAGGGTAAATCACCCTAGTGGATCCGTCCAGAGAACGGTCAGAAGTCCTCGAGGTCCCCGCGGGTCATGGTGTCGAACACCGGGTCCGGCAGCGGCGGGGTCAGCTGGCGCTTGCGCAGCTGAGCCTCGGAGTGAGCACCACAGCCGTGCTTGAGGGCGACGACGCGACCGTCGTCGTTGGCGAACTCGTTCGCGCACACCCCGAAGCCGGTAGCCAGCGGGCTGGCCAGCTGGACCAGGAAGCCGCACGTGCCGCACTGGCCCGGAGCAGACTGCGCCAACGGCACGTTGGGACCCTGGTCACCGTCGTACCAACGCTGGGCCGCGGAGTCGCGGCCCTCCACCGAGAGAACCCGCGCACGGCCGAGACCGAGCTCGTCGGCGACGATCTTGAGCTGCTGGCGTTCGGCGAGGGTCACCCCGGGTGCGTCGTCGACGAGGTCGTCGCCCGGGTCACCCGAGAGGTAGGTCGGCACCAGACGAGGGTCGTCCTCCTCGGTCGGCAGCAGGTCGCCCGGCGAGAGGTCGCCCGGCTTGATCCGCTCGCGCCACGGCACCCAGGGCGGCGCGACGATCGAGTCGGTGCCCGGAAGCAGCACGACCTCGTCGATCGTGACCGCGTCCTGGCCGTCGGCCTGCACGATCGTGACGGCCCAGCGCCAGCCCGGGTAACCGGCCTGGGTGCAGCCGAAGTAGTGGGTGACGGCGCCCTGCTCCTCGGGAACAGCCTCGAGGTGCTCGCCAACGACGGACTCGCCGACCTGCTCCAGCAGGGCGGCACGAGCAGCCTCGACTGCGGCCACGGCAACGTCGTCGGTCGTCATCACCCGGCGATTCTCCACTATCACTGCACCAGATGTCGCCTCGGCTCGGTATGTGCGCTCTGCGTTGTCGGGGGCTCCTTGGCAGGATGGGTCCATGGAGTCCGAGCCGGAGGTCAGCGACGAGGTCGGGAACGACCGCCGCGGCGACCGGTTCGCCGACGCGACGGGGCGCGGCGTCGCCGCCGGAGCCCGCGGGGTGATCGCCGTCGGCCGGGGCGCGGGACGGCTCTTCCGGTTCGCCCGCACCCAGGCCCGTGCGGACGGCGCCGGCGACTCCGGCCTCTACCGGCTGATCGAGCTGCACGCGTTCAACGCGGCCGGCGACGCGGCCTTCGCGATCTCGCTGGCCGGCACGATCTTCTTCGCCGACCCGGGCGGAGCGCGCGGGCCGGTGCTGCTGTTCCTCGGCCTGACGATGGTGCCGTTCTCGGTGGTCGCTCCCCTGCTGGGGCCGTTCCTGGACCGGTTCAGCCACGGTCGTCGCTGGGCGATCGGCTTCACCTTCGCGTTCCGGGCCTTCATGTGCTGGCTGATGGCGGGCGCGATCGCCTCGGACTCGGTGTCGCTGTACCCCACGGCGCTGGGCTGCCTGATCGCCTCGAAGGCGTACGGGATCGCCCGAGCCGCGACCGTCCCCCGGCTGGTCCCGCCGGACCAGACGCTGGTGAAGGCGAACAGCCGGATCTCGCTGGCCGGCATCGTCGGGGCCAGCGTCTCCGCCCCGATCGCCGCCTTCGCGTCGTCGTTCGGCGGCCAGTGGTCGCTGCGATACGCGTTCGTCGTCTTCATCGGCGGCACGATCCTGTCGATCCTGCTGCCGGCGCGGTCGGACTCGACCACCGGCGAGGAGAAGCTCGGGCGCCGCGAGCGCTTCGTGCTGCCGCCCTCGATCGTCTTCGCGCTGCGCTGCAACGTCGGACTGCGCCTGCTGTCCGGGTTCCTGACGATGTTCATGGCATTCGTGCTGACCCAGAACCCGTTCGACTCCTGGCACCACGACACCACGATCCTGCTCGGACTGGTCCTGGGTGCAGCCGGGCTCGGCAACACGATCGGCATCGGGCTGTCCGCGGTCCTGCGCCGGATCAACCCGGCCGTCGTCGTGGTGGTCGCGCTCATCGCCGACGCCGCGATGGTGGTGGTGGCCGCCCTGTTCTACGGCCTGGTCGTCTCGGTCGCCCTGGGGCTGACCATCGGCACCGCCCAGGCGATGGGCAAGCTGTCGCTGGACGCGACGATCCAGCGGGACGTGGCCGAGAACTACCGGACCTCAGCCTTCGCCCGCTCCGAGACGGTGCTGCAGCTGTCCTGGGTGGTCGGCGGCTTCCTCGGCGTGCTGCTACCGGCCGGGCACCCGGTGCTCGGACTGATGCTGCTGGCCGCGCTCACCGTCGCCTGGACCTTGGTCGTGCTGGTACGCCGCGCGCAGCCGCTGCGGCGTCCGACGCCGCCGGTCGCACCGGCCCCGCTCGGTGGCTGAGGCTTGAGCTAGAGCTCGAGCTCGTCCGCCAGCGCCCGCAAAACCTTGGCCGCCGGCTTGGCCACCTTGGCGTCCGGGTGCCGACCGTGGCGGTAAGCCTCCTCGACACCCTCGAGGAGCTTCAGGGTGTCCTCGACGATCGTGACCATGTCCTCCGGCTTGCGCCGGCTGGCCTTGGCCTGGGCGCGGGAGACCGACGCGGGAGCGTCCAGCACCTGCACCTGGTGGGCCTGCTCGCCCTTGCGACCGGAGAGGATGCCGAACTCCACCCGCGTCCCGGCCTTGAGCGTGGTGGTTCCTTCGGGCAGGTTCGAGGACCGCACGTAGACGTCGTCGCCGTCCTCGCGGGAGAGGAAGCCGAAACCCTTCTCGGCGTCGTACCACTTGACCTTTCCGGTGGGCACCAGTTCGGCCTTTCTCTCGGTCGTCCTCAAGCCCCAGTCGGGACCCGAAGCGCACAGCGTAGTTGGCCCGAGGGAGCTCGCGCGAACAGGTTCAGCGGAACAGCTCCGGATCAGGCAGCAGCTCGTTCATCGATCCGGAGCGGAATCCCAGCGGGTCGACCTCGACCTCGGCGAAGCCGGCCTCGCGGACCGCGTTCAACACTGCCGTGTTGACCGCCTCGACCGCGCTGCGGTCGACCTCGAGCCGGGCCCGGTCACCCAGGTCGCGGACCCGCACGTTCTGGACCTCGACCCCGGCCTCGGCGAGTGCTTGCCGGACGGCGCCCTCGGCCCGCTCGATCCTCGCCAGCCGCTCCGCGTCGATCGGAATGCCGAAGGCCACCCGCGAGCTCAGGCAGGCCGCGGCCGGCTTGTCCCAGGTCGCCAGGCCCCACCGGCGCGAGGCCTCCCGGATCTGGGCCTTGGTGAAACCGGCGTCGAGCAGTGGCGTGATCGCCCCGCGCTCGGAGGCCGCAGCGATCCCAGGTCGGAACCCGGCGCGGGCATCGTCCGCGTTGGTGCCGGTCGCGACAGCGGCGTACCCGTGCTGCTCGGCCAGCGGCGCGAGCACATCCATCAGCTCGGACTTGCAGAACGCGCAGCGGTCGCCGTCATTGGCGACATAGCCGGGTCGCGAGAGCTCGTCGGTCGCGGGCGTGAGCACCTCGACCCCGAGGCCCCGGGCGAACTCGATGGCCGGCTCGCGTTCCGAGAGCGGCAGCGACGGCGAGTACGCCGTAGCGGCAGCGACCTTGTCGGCACCGAGAGCCCGGACCGCGGCGGCGAGCAGGAACCCGGAGTCAGCGCCGCCGGAGAAGGCGACCATCAAGGACGGGAGCGCGGACAACGTATCCGCGAGCTCGACCAACCGGAGGTCGAGCAGGTGCTTGTCCAGCCACGCCGGGAACTCGCGCAGGTCGTTCAGGACGACGTCGGTCCCGGCCTCGAGCAGCTCTTCGCGGGTGCATCCGCCGGTCAACACCGAAACACTGAACGCGTCGGCGGCCTTGGCTCCCTCGACGTCGTGGATGTGGTCGCCGACGTAGATCGAGGCGCCGTGCTCACGGAGCACCGCTCCCTTGGCGGCGCCCCAGACCCAGCCGTGCACCGAGTCCACGTCGAGGCCGAGCCTGTCCACGTGCAGCTGGGCATTGGGCTCGTACTTGCCGGTGACCAGCAGGATCCGGCCGTGCTGCGCGCGGACGGCGGCGAGTGCCTCGACCACGCCCGGCAGCGCCGGGACGGCCGGCACCGCATGCGTCGGGTAGAGAGAGCGGAACAGCTCTGCGGCCGCCGGGATCTCGTCAGCCGGGAGGTAGGGCTCGAGCATCTGGTCCAGCGGCGGCCCGAGCTTGTTGCTCATCTCGTGCGACGGGAACTCGACCCCCAGCTCAGCGCCGAGCGCGTCCAGGGTCGCGATGAAGCCGTGCACGGTGTCGATCAGGGTCATGTCGAGGTCGAACCCGATCACCAGCGGCTGCACTCTCACAGCGTACGGGCCAGCGAGACCGGTCCCACGGCGTCGTCTGGCGAATGCGTCGCGGTCATCCTTCAAACAGTGCGAGCACCTGCCGAGCACGTGTACGAATCTCATCCCATTCCGGTCGTTGCAACGCTTCGAGTTCGTCGCCCCAGGCCGGGCCGCGCGTCGAGTCCAGGAACTCAAGGAGGCTGATCAACGATCCTTCTAACTCCCCACTGACAGCGACATGCTCCCGCAGGAACGGAAGCCATGCGGGCACTGCGTCATCGAGTTGACCCCACATCTCCGAGGTCGGAAGTCCTCTCTGGGCCAGCCACTCGTACTGCTGGTCAGCTGGCATCGCGAGGAGCCCAACCCATCGGTTGATCGTCGCGACTTGCGCTACTGCGTTCTCAAATTCGCCCAAGAGTCTGGCCTCCTTCTCAAAGCACTGGTTCCTCAACACCGGAACGTCATTGTCCGGCGTTAGCCTCGTTTCATGACCACCCCGCGCGAGCCGGTGCCCTTCGAGGTCTACGAACCCGGGGTCTACCTCCACGGTACGAAGGCCGAGCTCGCGGAGGGCGACCTCCTGGTCGCGGGCCGCGAGTCGAACTTCGAACGTG
>JBJMIP010000061.1:0-5832 GCA_045806825.1 Marmoricola sp. | reverse complement strand
GTGGCCCCGGATTCCGGGGCCACGTCCGCCGGCGCGGTGCCGTCGAGCCGGGCCGCCCCCGTACGCCGGTCCTGGACCGCCCGGAGCAGGGCTGGGCTGTCCGGTCCGAGGTTCGAGGCGCCCGAGGCCAGCGGGTCGTAACCCTCCCCGGCCGCCGACGGGCGCGACTGGAAGTAACCGGGCTTGCCGACGAAGGACTGCCCGATCAGGCTCGACCCGACCATGACCCCGTCCCGCTCGACCAGCGAGCCGTTCGCCTTGCCGGGCACCACCGCCTGGGCGAACCCGGTGAGCGCTAGCGGGTACGCCAGGCCGACCAGCACGGTGAGGACCAGCAGCATCCGGAGCGACGGCCAGAGCTGTCGCAGCATCGTGGAGATCATCATCTGTGCCTTTCAGCCGATCCCGGGAATGCGGGAGATCAGCAGATCGAGGAGCTTGATGCCGATGAAGGGCGAGATGATGCCGCCGAGGCCGTAGATCGCCAGGTTGCGACGCAGCATCGCCCCGGCGGAGGACGGGGTGTAGCGGACACCGCGCAGGGCGAGCGGGATCAACCCGATGATGATCAGGGCGTTGAACACGACCGCCGAGAGGATCGCCGACTCGGGACTGTCCAGCCCCATCACGTTGAGCTTGTCCAGGCTGGGGTACGCGACGACGAACATCGCCGGGATGATCGCGAAGTACTTGGCGACGTCGTTGGCGATGGAGAAGGTGGTCAGCGCGCCCCGCGTGATCAGCAGCTGCTTGCCGATCTCGACGATCTCGATCAGCTTCGTCGGGTTCGAGTCGAGGTCGACCATGTTGCCGGCCTCCTTGGCCGACGACGTGCCGGTGTTCATCGCCACCCCGACGTCGGCCTGAGCCAGCGCCGGTGCGTCGTTGGTGCCGTCGCCGGTCATCGCGACCAGACGGCCGCCCTGCTGCTCCTTCTTGATCAACGCCATCTTGTCCTCGGGAGTCGCCTCGGCGAGGAAGTCGTCGACCCCGGCCTCCTCGGCGATCGCCTTCGCGGTCAACGGGTTGTCGCCAGTGATCATCACGGTGCGGATGCCCATCCGGCGCATCTCGGCGAAGCGCTCCCGCATCCCGTCCTTGACCACGTCCTTGAGGTGGATGACCCCCAAGGTGTGTGCCGTGCCGTCGACGATCTCCGCGACGACCAGCGGGGTGCCGCCGCTCGCGGAGACTGCGTCCACGACCGCGCCCACCTCCTCGGTCGGATGACCGCCGTGCTCGCGGACCCACTTCATCACCGCCGAAGCGGCGCCCTTGCGGACCTGGTGCCCGTCGATGTCGACGCCGGACATCCGGGTCTGCGCGGTGAACGGCACGAACACGGCCGCGGCGAGCTCCCCCTCGGTGCGTTCGCGGAGGTTGTGCTGCTCCTTGGTGAGCACGACGATCGAGCGGCCCTCGGGCGTCTCGTCGGCCAGGCTGGAGAGCTGGGCGGCATCGGCGAGCCGCAGCGGGGTGACACCGGCGACCGGGATCAGCTCGGCGGCCTGGCGGTTGCCGAGGGTGATGGTGCCGGTCTTGTCGAGCAGCAGGGTGTTCACGTCGCCGGCAGCCTCGACGGCCCGTCCGGACATTGCCAGCACGTTGTGCTGGACCAGGCGGTCCATCCCCGCGATGCCGATCGCCGATAGCAGCGCACCGATCGTCGTCGGGATCAGGCAGACCAGCAGCGCGACCAGGACCACCGCCGGCTGCGTCGCCCCGGAGTAGACCGCGAACGGCTGCAGGGTCGCGGTGGTCGCCACGAACACGATGGTCAGGCTGGCCAGCAAGATGTTCAGCGCGATCTCGTTCGGGGTCTTCTGCCGGCTGGCACCCTCGACGAGCGCGATCATCCGGTCGATGAAGCTCTCGCCGGGTCGCGCGGTGATCTGGACGACGATCCGGTCCGAGAGCACCCGGGTGCCACCGGTGACCGAGCAGCGGTCGCCGCCGGACTCCCGGATCACAGGAGCGGACTCGCCGGTGATCGCGGACTCGTCGACGCTGGCGATCCCCTCGACCACGTCGCCGTCACCGGGGATCACCTGGCCCGCGACGACGACGACGCGGTCGCCGAGTCTGAGCTGACTGGCCATCACCTCCTCGGTGGTGCCGTCCTCGCCGAGCCGGAACGCCGTGGTCTCGGTCTTGGCCTTGCGCAACGTCGCCGCCTGCGCCTTGCCGCGCCCCTCGGCGACGGCCTCGGCGAGGTTGGCGAACAGCACGGTCAACCACAGCCAGACCACCACCGACCACGCGAACACGCTCGAGTCGCTGATCGCGGTGACGGTGGAGAAGACGGCGCCGATCTCCACCACGAACATCACCGGGTTGCGCACCATCGTGCGGGGATCGAGCTTGCGCGCCGCACCCGGGAACGAGGTCAGCAGCATCTTGGGGTCGAGCAGACCCGCAGCGACAGCCATCACAAGCCTTCCGCAAGAGGACCGAGAGCGAGAACGGGGAAGAACGTCAGGCCGGCCACGATGACGGTCACGCCGGTCAGCATCGCGACGAACAGGGGCCCGTGGGTCGGCAGCGTTCCCGGGTTCTCCGGGATCGTCTGCTGGCGGCCGAAGGACCCGGCGAGCGCGAGCACGAACACGATCGGAAGAAACCGGCCGAGCAGCATCGCAGCCGCGAGCGCGACGTCGTAGAACGGCGTGTTGGCCGACAGCCCTGCGAAGGCCGACCCGTTGTTGTTGGCGGCCGACATGAACCCGTAGAGCACCTCGGAGAGCCCGTGCGGCCCGGAGTTCAGCATGGAGGCTCGCGGGGTGGCGAACGACATCGCGATCCCGGTCCCGACCAGCACGATCAACGGCATCGTCAGGATGTACAGGGAGACCAGCTTGATCTCGCGAGCGGTGACCTTCTTGCGCAGGTACTCGGGCGTCCGGCCGACCATCAGGCCAGCCACGAAGACCGTCATGATCGCTAGCACGAGCATCCCGTAGAGCCCCGATCCCGTTCCGCCGGGAGCGACCTCGCCGAGTCCCATGTTGAGGATCAGGGCACCGCCGCCGATCCCGGTGAACGAGGAGTGGAATGAATCGACCGCACCGGTCGAGGTACCGGTGGTGGAGACCGCGAACAACGCCGAGGCCCACTCCCCGAAACGAGTCTCCTTGCCCTCCATCGCCGCGCCGGCCGCTTGCAGCGCCGTTCCGTGGTGGTGCACCTCAGCGGTCGTCACAGCCGCAACCAGGGCCGACCAGAGGGTCCCCATCACCCCCAGGATCGCGTAGCCCTGGCGTTTGTCGTCCACCATCACGCCGAACGTGCGGGTCAGCGACACCGGGACGAGCAGCAGCAGGAAGATCTCGAGGAGGTTGCTCAGCGGGTTCGGGTTCTCGAAGGGGTGCGCCGAGTTCGCGTTGTAGAACCCGCCGCCGTTGGTGCCGAGCTCCTTGATCGCTTCCTGGGAGGCGACCGGACCGCCCGTGATGGTCTGGTGGTGCCCGGCCAGCGTGTGGACGTCGACCCCACCGGAGAAGTTCTGCACGGCGCCCATCAGGATCAGTGCGACCGCCGCCAGCACCGACATCGGCACCAGCACCCGGACGACGATCCGGACCAGGTCGACCCAGAAGTTGCCGAGGTGATCGGTCCGGGAACGCACGAAACCCCGGATCAGGGCGACGGCGACGCAGATGCCGACCGCGGCGGAGATGAAGTTCTGCACCGCGAGCCCGGACATCTGCGCCAGGTGGCCCATCGTGGACTCACCGGAGTAGGCCTGCCAGTTGGTGTTGGTGACGAACGATGCCGCGGTGTTGAACGCCAGCGCCGGATCGACCCCGCTGAAGCCGATGGATCCCGGCAGGTGGCCTTGGAGGCGCTGCAGCGCGTACAGCGCGACGACGCCGACACCGGAGAACACCACCACGGACGCGGCGTACCCCTGCCAACGCTGCTCGGAGCGAGCATCGACGCCGACCAGCCGGTAGATCCCGCGCTCGAGGCCGAGGTCGCGATCAGTGGTCAGCACCCGCGCCAGGTAGTCGCCGAGCGGTCGGTAGCAGAGCGCCAGCGCAGCGATCAGCACACCGACCTGGAGCAGGCCGGCCAGGGTGTCGGACATGTCAGAAACGCTCCGGGAAGATGAGGGCGACCAGGAGGTAGCCGAGGGTGAGGATGCTGAGGATCAGACCGATCAGGTTCTCGGGGCTCACAGCCGGTCGACGCCCTTCAGGATCAGCAGGATGAGCAGGAACAAGGCGATCGTGATCGCCAGGTAGGTCACGTCACCCACGGCGCGCCACCGCTGCGAAGCCGGCGGTGGCGAGCGCGAACCCGGCCAGCCGCACGAGGTCGCCCTCCCTGAACGTCAGCTGACCGAAGGCGTTCTCGGTGAAGCCGGTGTAGAACGCCCACGCGATCACCCCGAGTGCCAGTGCCACCAAGCCACGCAGCCGAGCGGCGGCGAGGCCACCGACGACGACCGCGGCAACCGCGGTCTCGAGCGCCGTCATCCGCGCCAGCCCTGCGACGAAGAAGGTGAGCACCAGCAGTCCGGTGGTGATCCCGAACCAGACGCCGGGGTCGTCGACCAACGTCTCTGGTCGTGTCTGAGTTGCCATGACTCCAGGCAAGCCCCCTCGAGGCCTCCTCGGGAGGTTCCTAACGCACCCCTAACCGGTATGCCGAAAACCCTCACGGATCGCTTGCGGCCTGGGGTGTTAGGAAGGTGTTAGCGACACGTTAGGACGCTTGCGCCGTGCTTCGATTGCGCCGTGAGAGGTCCCCGTGCTCTGGCGGTAGGCGCCGCCCGTCGGTCCCGGCGCTGGCTCTTCGCCAGCAACCCCGGCCAGCAGGACGACCACGTCGGACCGTACGCCGCCGAGCGGCACGACGAGCACCGGAACACCTGGTGGAAGGTGATGTGCCTGACCGGTGTGGACTACTTCTCGACCCTCGGCTACCAGCCCGGCATCGCAGCCCTCGCAGCCGGCGCCCTGGCACCGGTGGCGACGGTGGTCCTGGTGCTGCTCACCTTGCTCGGCGCCCTCCCGGTGTACCGGCGGGTGGCCGCGGAGAGCCCGCACGGGCAGGGCTCCATCGCGATGCTGGAGAAGCTCCTGCCGTTCTGGCGCGGCAAGCTGTTCGTGCTGGTCCTGCTCGGGTTCGCCGCCACCGACTTCATCATCACGATCACCCTCTCCGCCGCTGACGCTGCCGCGCACGCCGTGGAGAACCCGAACGTGCCGGACTTCTTGCACGGCCAGGAGCTGCTGATCACGATCGTCCTGGTCGCACTGCTGGGCGTGGTGTTCCTCCGCGGGTTCTCCGAGGCCATCGGCGTCGCGGTCGTCCTGGTGATCACCTACCTGGCCCTGAACCTGGTCGTGATCGCGGTCGCCCTGTGGCACGTCGGAGCCCACCCGCACGTGGTCGGGGACTGGGTCGACCTGCTGCACACCGAGCACAGCAGCTACCTCGCCATGGTCGGGGTCTCGCTGCTGCTCTTCCCCAAGCTCGCCTTGGGCCTGTCCGGGTTCGAGACGGGTGTCGCGGTGATGACCCACGTCGAGGGCGACCCGAGCGACACCGAGGAGAATCCGGCCGGCCGGATCCGCAACACCAAGAAGCTCCTGGTCACGGCCGCGGTCATCATGAGCGCGTACCTGATCGCGAGCAGCCTGGTCACCACCTGGCTCATCCCCGAGAAGGAGTTCGAGGGCGGCGGGAAGGCCACCGGACGTGCACATGCCTACCTGGCCCACCTCTACCTCGGCAACGGCTTCGGGACCGTGTACGACATCTCGACGATCGCGATCCTGTGGTTCGCCGGCGCGTCGGCGATGGCTGGGTTGCTCAACCTGATCC
>JBJMIP010000060.1:0-5111 GCA_045806825.1 Marmoricola sp. | reverse complement strand
TTCGGCGGCGGCGCCGGGACCCGGCTAGGCTCTCGCCCGCAGGGCGGTAGCTCAGTCGGTTAGAGCAGAGGACTCATAATCCTTGGGTCGTGGGTTCGAGCCCCACCCGCCCTACCAAGCAAGGTGCGCGGCGAGGCTGGTGACAGGCGTGCCGGTTCGCTCCCTGGGTAACGACTGCTGGTGCCCCCGACGAATCGATCCGAGCAGCTGTCAGGATTCGTGCGAGTTCGCGGGGCGACGGAGAACAACCTGCGCAGCGTGGATGTCGACGTACCTCGGGACGCGCTCGTCGTGTTCACCGGCATCTCCGGCTCGGGCAAGTCCTCGCTGGCGTTCGGCACCCTGTACGCCGAGGCGCAGCGCCGCTACTTCGAGTCGGTCGCGCCGTACGCACGTCGGCTGCTCCAGCAGGTCGGGGCTCCGCACGTGGAGGAGATCACCGGCCTGCCCCCTGCGGTCGCCCTCCAGCAGCGTCGCGCCTCGCCCTCGAGCCGGTCCTCGGTGGGCACCATCACCACGCTGTCCAACCTGCTGCGGATGCTGTACTCGCGCGCCGGTACCTACCCCCGGGGCGCCCCGCGGTTGGAGGCGGAGGACTTCTCGCCGAACACCCCGGCTGGTGCCTGTCCGCAGTGTCACGGCCTCGGCACGGTGCACGACGTCACCGAGGAGCTCCTCGTGCCTGACGATTCGCTGAGCATCCGGGAGGGCGCGATCGCCGCGTGGCCCGGTGCCTGGCAGGGCGCGAACCTGCGCAGCATCGTCATGGGGCTGGGCATCGACATCGACAAGCCGTTCGCCAAGCTGCGCAAGAAGGACCGCGACTGGCTGCTCTACACCGACGAGCAACCCTCGGTGCTCATCAAGCCCGAGCGCGATCGCATCGACTACGGGTACTACGGCACGTTCTGGAGCGCACGGAAGCACGTGATGCACACCTTGACCGACTCCAAGAGTGAGCGCATGCGCGAGCGCGCTCTTCGTTTCACCCGGAGTCTGCCCTGCCCGATGTGCGGGGGCAGTGGCGTGCGGCCCGAGGCCCTGGCTGTCCGGTTCGCCGGCCGCAGCATCGCGGAGCTGAACGCGATGCCACTCGATCAGGTCGTCGAGGTGCTCAGGCCGGTCGCGAACCTGAGCAATCCGTCGGCGGCCGTCCCGACGGCCGGCTCCGGGGAGGGCAGCGAGGTCGCTGTCCGTATCTGTGCCGACCTGGTCGCGCGCCTCGAGGTTCTGCTCGAGCTCGGTCTCGGCTACCTCAGCCTGGGACGTGGTTCGACGACCCTCTCGCCAGGGGAGATCCAGCGCCTGAGGATCGCCACGCAGCTGCGCTCCGGTCTCTTCGGGGTCGTCTACGTGCTGGACGAACCGTCTGCCGGGCTGCACCCCGCCGATGCCGAGCCGCTGCTGGAGGTGCTCGACCGGCTGAAGGAAAGTGGCAACTCCCTCTTCGTCGTCGAGCACGACATGGATGTCGTGCGCCGAGCGGACTGGGTGGTGGACATCGGCCCCGGCGCAGGGGAGGCCGGCGGGAGTGTCCTCTACTCCGGACCAGTCGCCGGGCTGGAAGAAGTGAAGGAATCCTCGACCAGTGCACACCTGTTCGGTCGGGCGAAGCCTCGAGCCCGGGAGCATCGCGAGGCCCAGGGCTGGTTCCGTCTGGAAGGCATCTCCCGGAACAACCTGACCGAGCTGAAGGTCGACGTGCCCTTGTGCGTCCTCACCGCGATCACCGGGGTCTCTGGCTCCGGGAAGTCGACGCTGCTCGCGGAGCTCGCCGCGGCCGACGGTCCGGAACGCTTCGACCGGCTGGTCGTCGTCGACCAGAGGCCCATCGGAAAGACGCCGCGATCGAACCTCGCGACCTACACCGGCATGTTCGATGCCGTGCGGAAGGTCTTCGCATCGACGGCGGCTGCCCGGCGGCGGCGTTACGGCCCAGGACGGTTCTCCTTCAATCTTCCCGACGGGCGTTGCGAGACCTGCCAGGGAGAAGGGTTCGTCGAGGTCGAGCTGCTGTTCCTCCCCGGCACGTACGCCGCCTGCCCGACGTGCGGCGGGTCGCGGTACAACGACAAGACCCTCGAGATCACGTATCAAGGCAAGAACATCGCCGAGGTGCTGGCGCTCACCGTCGACGACGCAGCGAAATTCTTCACCGACCTTCCCCCGGCGGCGCGCAGCCTGGAGACCCTGCGCGAGGTCGGGCTCGGCTACTTGCGCCTGGGGCAGCCCGCCACGGAGCTGAGCGGCGGAGAGGCTCAGCGCATCAAGCTCGCGACCGAGCTGCAACGCGCGAGGCGCGGGCACGCGCTGTACCTGCTGGACGAGCCCACGACGGGCCTGCATCCGGCCGACGTCGCGATCCTGCTCCAGCAGCTGCACGGTCTGGTCGACGCCGGCAGCACGGTCGTCATCGTGGAGCACGACCTCGACACGATTGCCTCTGCTGACTGGGTGATCGACCTCGGCCCTGGCGGCGGTGACGCAGGCGGCCGCGTCGTGGCTGCAGGTACGCCGGCGCGTGTTGCCGGATCTCGGACCGGCGCCACCGGGCGGTACCTGCGGCGACACCTCGAAGGCGCGCCGTCACTCCCTAGCTCCGGTCCTCCGCGAGCCGGCTCCGCCTGACCTCTTCGCGTTTGGAGTAGGTGGCAGCGCGAATCGCCTCGTCCGACTCCAGGCCACTGCCCAGCGCACCGCCGACGGTGGCCACCGATGCAACGAACCAGGACAGCACGAAGAGGTCCCCGTAGCCGATCGGTTGCTTGAGGTAGCCACCCATCACTCCAGGATCGAGGACGAACAGAGCCCAGAGGAGGTTCAAGACGTAGAGCGCCAGATAGCAGATCACCGCGCCGGCACAGAGCGTCAGCAGGGTCGAGGCGTTGTAGAGCCGCGATCTCTCCCGCGCCGCGGCGGAGTCGTCTTCCGGGCGGTCCCAGAGCTGGCCGTCGATCACGAGCCAACCGACCACCAGGGCCAACGAGGCGACCATCGCAACGACCAGTCGCCACCAGGACAGCGAACCTGCCAGCAGCCACACAGTCGAGTTGATGGTGGCGATGGCGCCGGTGGTGAGTGCCGCGACCAGCGCCGACTTCAGCCCGGGCACGAGCAACCAGGGCCGATTGGCGAGCACCATCCCCAGGAGAAGGCGCCACCTGCCGCTGCGGCGAGGGAGAGGAACCCGTCGATCACCCTCTGACGACGGGTCGGCCATGCCGCTGACGAGCTCGTGCAAGGCGTGCCGGCTGCGTTGGTGGGCGCGCAGTCCCGACGCGGGCAGCGAGAGCACCGCCGTCCGTTGCTCGGGGTCGGTCTCGACCAGCAGGTAACGTCCGTCCTTGTCGCGAAGCGGCAGCTCGGTGAGGCCGACGACCAGGTCCCACCGACGTTCACGGCCGTGCTCGGTGAGCCGGGACAACGCCGTTTCCACGTCCTCGCACGCGAGGGTGAACGGCTCACTGACGACTTCGACGTCCCAGCGCGGCTGTCCGTCGCCGTCTGGCTGATATCGATCACGGAACTCGCGCGCGACCTCGGTGGGCTTGGCTGGGTCAGCCATCAGACCGACGTGAACCTGGCTCATCTCCTCCGCGTACCCCAGTTCCCGGACGACAACCCGCGTCCGGGAACCTCGGCCCGCTAGTCGGCGGGTGTGTCGCCCTGGTAGACGAGCTCCGTCCGATCCTTCTGGGTCACCGTCAGGAACGCCACCACCGCGGTGATCGTGCCGAGGAACAGCAGGCTGGTCCCGAGTGTGCCGAGGCCCAGGCCGCCGTCCGACTTGGGGGAGGCCAGGTAGTCGCCGATGTTGGCGCCGAGCGGTCGGGTCAGGATGTAGGCAAGCCAGAAGCTGAGGACCGGGCCCATCCCGATCTTCCAGGCAACCAGGATCGCGGTGATCAGGCCGAGCGGCAGCAGGATCGAGTGCGCCGGCGACCAGCCGGTCAGGTCGAGGGTCCAGTCGCCGGTCGCCGTACCGAGCGCGAACGTCACCAGGACGGTGAGCCAGTACCAAGCCTCGCGCGGCGTCGTGACGATCGAGTGGATCGACAGGGTGCGCTCCCGGGCGTACCAGGTGCCGAAGACGGCGATCAGCAGCGCCGAGAAGACCGTCGTGCTGATCCACAGCGGAACG
This sequence comes from Marmoricola sp., assembly GCA_045806825.1. Lineage (GTDB taxonomy): Bacteria > Actinomycetota > Actinomycetes > Propionibacteriales > Nocardioidaceae > Marmoricola. Next base: position 970 of record JBJMIP010000060.1, on the reverse strand, counting down.
TCGTGTCCGTCGGTCAGGTTGTCGGTCAACAAGGTGCCGACCACGCTGACCAGCACCACGACCAGCCAGTAGACGCTGGGCACGTACTTCTTCAGGCGGAACTGGACCGCGAGCGCCACGATGAACGCCGCCGAGAAGACCAGCGTGGTGTTCGTCAGGCCGAAGCCCAGGGTCTCGTTGATGTAGTCCGCGAAGCTCTCGCCGACGGTGGTGCACAGGATCTTGATGATCCAGAAGTAGACGGTGACCTCGGGGACCTTGTTGAGCATGGTCCCGGCGATGTGCCGGGTCTGGGTGTCCGCACTCATGCCTGCACCCCCGCACCGACGGTGCTGACCGGGATGCCGTGGTGGCGGAGCCGGGTCTGCAGGTCCTGGTGGAGCCACCGGGCGATGGTGTGCGTTGTCACGGAAAGGATCACCTCGTCGATCGGTTCGTTGAACAGGACGTCCTCGATGGCGTCCATCGGGTCGTGGCGGACCGAGACCGTGCCGATCACAGGTCCGCCGGCCGCGGCCTCGAGCTGGGGCAGTGCGGTGCGCAGCAGCTGCTCCGCAGCGGCGGCCTTCTCGTGCCGCTCCGGGTGCAGCAGGTGGATCTCGGACGCCGCCGGGTTCGGGACGACGACCCGGAACTGGGTCGGTCCTTGGTCGGCGCGCTGACGGATCGCGTCCAGGAGCTCGGGCGATGTCGTCGCACCCTCTTCGACGACCAACACCCGCTTCAGCTGTTCGTTGCTCACGCTGTTCCTCTCGGGTCCTGCGTGACCGACCTTCGTCGGCCATCGTGCAGAACCAGAGTCGCGGAACGTTCCTGACTCCTGCCTGACGGAGGGCTCCGGGCGGCGAAGGTCCTCTGTGCCCGGACCGTTCGGCCCTGCTCGGAGGCCCCGCTCGTGTTCGACGTTGGTCTGGGCACGCAGAGCCGAGGAGAACCCATGACCATCGAAGTAGTTCGTGAAGCGGCAGAC
>JBJMIP010000059.1:0-5031 GCA_045806825.1 Marmoricola sp. | reverse complement strand
CGCGGTCTCGGCGGCCGTGCCGACGATCTGCAACCCGTCGCGCAACCACTGGACCGCAGCCCCGGTCACGAAGATGGCGCCCTCGAGGGCGTAGGTGATCGCACCGGACGGGTCCCGCCAGCCCGCGGTCGAGAGCAGGCCGGCGTCCGAGCGCTCGACCGCGTGGCCCGTGTTGGTGAGGATGAACGACCCGGTGCCGTAGGTGCACTTGGAGTCGCCCTCGTCGAAGCAGGTCTGACCGAACAGCGCCGACTGCTGGTCCCCGGCGATGCCGGCGATCGGCAGGTCGAGGTCCAGGAAGCTGCGAGGGTCGGTGCGGGCCAGCTCGCCCCAGCTGTCGACCACCTCGGGCAGCGCGTCGGCGGGCACCCCGAACAAGTCGCAGAGCTCCTCGGACCACCCACCCTGCTCGAGGTCGAAGAGCAGGGTCCGCGACGCGTTGGAGACGTCGGTGAGGTGCCAGGTCCCACGCGTCATCCGGGCGACGAGGTAGGAGTCGACCGTGCCGATCGCGTACCGGCCGGAGACGACGAGCGCCCAGGTGTTCGGCTCGTGCTCGGCGAGCCAGGCCAGCTTGGTCCCGGAGAAGTACGGGTCCAGGCGCAGCCCGGTGAGCTCGGCGACGCGGTCCTCGTGACCAGCCGCCTTGAGCCGCTCGCAGATCTCGGTGGTGCGACGGTCCTGCCACACGATCGCGCGGCGCGGTGAGCCGAGCGTCTCGCGGTCCCACAGCAGGATCGTCTCGCGCTGGTTGGTGATCCCGATGCCGGCGAGGTCGCTGGTGGGGCGCCCCCACGCCTTGAGCGCGGCGCGGGTCGACTCCAGGGTCGCCTGCCAGATCTCCTCCGGGGAGTGCTCGACCCAGCCGGGTTGGGGGAAGTGCTGGGCGAATTCCTGGTACCCCTTGGCAGCGATGGTGCCCTCGGGGGTGACGACGACCGCGGTGACGCCGGTGGTGCCGGCGTCGATGGCCAGGACGCTGCGCGAGCTCATGGCGTCATCCTGTCAGCCGGCGTTGGTCGGGTCCCGCAGCACCGCGAGGATCCTGGCATCGATCCAGCTGCCGTCCTCAGCCACCCGCATCTCGTAGTTCTCGGTGCCGACCCAGCTGGCCAGATCGGGGTACCCGGCTGCCTTCACGAGGGCGTCGATCTCGGTGGCCAGCTCGGCGGTGACCTCGACGCGTTCCTGCTCGGTGGAGGCGGTCAGGTAGAGGTCGTTGAGCGCGAGCAACCGGGTCAGCTCCTCGATCGGTGCGGGGTGGTCGTCGACCCGGAGATCGACCGCGACGTCGTCCAGGCCGCCGTACCCGGCGCCCTCGCTGACCACGAGCAGCGCAGCGGACTGACGCCCGCGCTTGTCGCCCCCGGCGGCGTCGCCGGCAGCCAGCGCGGCGAGCAACCGGTGCGCCAGAGGTGCGGACTCCGCCGTCGCCTCCCAGGCGTCCTTCATCGCCTCGATGACCTCAGGCCCGGCGAGGATGTTCCCCTGGATGGCGACACCGTCCCCGGTGACGCCGCCGGCCCAGTCGAAGCAGGCCGAACCGGTGTGCGTGGCGGCCCCGCCGTCGACGTCGACGATGCCGACCTGCCGGTGGACGCGCTTGTCGTCCTCCTCGAGCAGGCGGTCCAGCGCAACGGTGGCGGTCGCGCCCTCGTCGAGCAGGGAGAGGCCGATGCCCTTGAAGGCGACGTTGGCGTCGGCCTGGGTCGCGATCGCGCCGACCCCGGCGACCGCCGCCGGGACCGCGTTCCCGACCGCGAGGAACTTCGAGGCGACGGCGACGCCCCACTCCGGGGAGCCGTGTGGACCGGACGCGGAGCGGGCGACGATCGAGAAGGTCATGGCGTGACCCTAGCCAACGTGGCTAAGGTGAACGCGGTCACTTGAACGTTCCAATCAGGAGGGGTCATGCGCGTCGGAGTGCTCACCGGAGGCGGTGACTGCCCGGGCCTGAACGCCGTGATCCGGGCTGTGGTCCGCAAGGGCGTCAAGGAGTTCGGCGACGAGTTCGTCGGTTTCCGCGACGGCTGGAAGGGTCCGCTGGAGGGGCTGACGATGGAGCTGGGCGTCGACCAGGTCCGCGGCATCCTGCCCAGGGGCGGCACCATCCTGGGCTCCTCGCGCACCAACCCGTTCGCGGTCGAGGGCGGGGTCGAGCAGATCAAGGCCAACCTGGCGTCCGCCGGCGTGGACGCGCTGGTGGCGATCGGCGGGGAGGACACCCTGGGGGTCGCGACCAAGCTGCACGACCTGGGCGTGAACGTGGTCGGCGTACCGAAGACGATCGACAACGACCTGTCCGGGACCGACTTCACGTTCGGCTTCGACACTGCGGTGAACATCGCCTCCGAGGCGATCGACCGGCTGCACACGACGGCTGAGTCGCACCACCGGGTGCTGGTCGTCGAGGTGATGGGCCGTCACGCCGGCTGGATCGCCCTGCACGCCGGGATCGCCGGTGGCGCGAACGTGGTGCTGATCCCGGAGCGCCCCTTCGACATCGACGAGGTCTGCCGGCACGTGATGCAGCGCTTCGAGAGCAAGTACGCCGTGATCATGGTCGTCTCCGAGGGAGCGGTGCCCGTTGCCGGCGGTGACATGACGCTGGTCTCCGGCGAGAAGGACGCCTTCGGTCACGTGCGCCTCGGCGGCATCGGGGAGCGGCTCGCGAGCGAGATCGAGGCCCGGACCGGCAAGGAGGCCCGGGCGGTCGTGCTCGGGCACATCCAGCGCGGCGGTACCCCGACCGCCTTCGACCGCTGGTTGGCGACGCGGTTCGGTCTGCAAGCGATCGGCGCGGTTCACGACGGCGACTTCGGCACGATGATGGCGCTCCGGGGCACCGACATCGTCCGGGTGCCGCTGGCCGAGGGCACCAAGGAGCTGAAGCTGGTCAGCCCCGAGGAGTACGCCGAGGCCGAGGTGTTCTTCGGGTGAGGGCCTTCGGGATGACCCGGCTCACCTCCGGCCCCTGAGCTCCCCGGACTGCGGACGAGGTCAGGGCAGGAGCACGATCTTCCCGGTGGCCTTGCGGCTGGCGAGCAGCTCGTGTGCCGCGACCACCTCGGTCAGCGGGAACGTCGCCTCGACGAAGATCTTCAGGCGGCCCTGGGCGGCCAGCTCGGCGATCTCGGGACCAGCGGCCTCGCGGATCTCCTTGCCCTCGTCGCCGCCGGCACCGAGGACCCGGATCCCCTCGCGCGGCCCGCGGTCGAAGTTCGCGATCGTCGCGATCCGACCCCGGTCGGCGACCAGGGCGAGCGAGACGTCCAGGGCCTCATCGGTTCCGGCGAGGTCCAGGGCGGCGTCCACGCCGTCCGGGGCCAGCGTGCGCACCCGGTCCAGCAGCCCGTCGCCGTAGACGGTCGGAACGACCCCGAGGTCACGCAGCAGCGCGTGCTGCTCGGGTGCCGCTGTCCCGATCACCGTCGCCCCGCGCAGGATGGCGAGCTGGACGGCGACGAGCCCGACACCACCGGCGGCCCCGTGCACCAGCACGGTGTCGCCCTCCGCGACAGCGGCCGCGGTCACCGCGTGCGCGGCCGCGGTCCCGGTCAGCAGCAGGCCGGCGGCCTGGGGCCACTCCAGACCGGCCGGCTTGGCGGTCACGGTGTGCTCGGGCGCGACGACCTCGGTGGCGTAGCCGCCGCGGACCGGGTGTGCGATCACCTCGTCACCCACGCCGACGCGGGTGACATCGGGCCCGACGGCGGCGATGACCCCAGCCACCTCGAAACCGAGCGGGATCGGCAGCTTGGCGGGGTCGGTGCCCCAGACGCCTCCGTAGACCTTCATGTCGGCCACGTTCACCCCGGCTGCACGCACGGTGATGAGAACCTCGCCCGGGCCGGGCTCGGGGGTGGGCGACTCGACGATCTCGAGCACCTCGGGTCCGCCGTACGCCTGGGCCAGCACAGAAGTCGTCATGGCGGCGATCCTACGGAGGAGTGCTGGCGGAAACCGGCTGGCACGATCCAAGTACGCTGGTGCGGTGCCAACCCCATCGTCATCGGGACAGATCCCGAGCCTCGCCGAGCTGCACGCCCTGGGCGCAGCCCAGCAGCCGACCTACCCGGACGGTTCCGCTGTCGACGCTGCGGTGGCACGGCTGCGCTCGTTCCCGCCGCTGGTGTTCGCGGGGGAGTGCGACGAGCTCACCGACAAGCTGGCCGCGGTCTCGCGCGGTGAGGCGTTCCTGCTCCAGGGTGGCGACTGCGCGGAGACCTTCGACGGCGTGACCGCGGACAACATCCGGAACAAGCTCCGGGTGCTGCTGCAGATGGCGGTCGTGCTGACCTACGCGGCATCGGTTCCGGTCGTCAAGCTCGGCCGGTTCGCCGGCCAGTACGCCAAGCCGCGCTCCTCCGACCTGGAGACCCGGGACGGGGTCACCCTGCCGGCCTACCGGGGCGATGCTGTGAACGGATTCGAGTTCACCGAGGCGTCCCGGGTGCCCGACCCGCAGCGGCTCGTCGACGTCTACAACGCCTCCTCGGCCACGCTGAACCTGGTCCGGGCGTTCACCACCGGTGGCTACGCCGACCTTCGCCAGGTGCACGCCTGGAACACGGACTTCGTGATGGGCTCGGCCGTCGGCAGCCGCTACGAGGCCGTGGCCAACGAGATCGATCGCGCGCTGACCTTCATGAAGGCCATCGGCGCCGACCCGGACGAGTTCCACCGGGTGCAGATGCACTCCAGCCACGAGGCGCTGGTGCTGGAGTACGAGCACGCGATGACCCGGATCGACTCGCGCACGCAGAACCCGTACGACGTCTCGGGTCACTTCGTGTGGATCGGTGAGCGGACCCGTCAGCTCGACGGCGCCCACGTGGAGCTGCTGAGCCGGATCAAGAACCCGATCGGCGTGAAGCTCGGACCGACCTCGACCGCCGACGACGCCATCGCCCTGGCGGGTCGGCTCAATCCGGAGAACACCCCGGGGCGGCTCACGTTCATCACCCGGATGGGGGCCGGCAAGGTCCGCGACCTGCTGCCGCCGCTGGTGGAGAAGGTCGAGGCCGCCGG
>JBJMIP010000058.1:0-2913 GCA_045806825.1 Marmoricola sp. | reverse complement strand
GTTGCCGTAGCCGCCGCTGGCGAGCACCACGGCGTCGGCGAAGTGGGTCTCGATACTGCCGGTCCTCCTGTCCCGCACCACGACGCCACGGGCCTTGCCGTCGACGACGATCAGCTCGAGCATCTCGTGCCGCGTGTAGCAGCGCACCGTCCCGGCGGCGACCTGGCGCTCCAGCGCCTGATAGGCGCCGATCAGCAGCTGCTGACCGGTCTGGCCGCGCGCGTAGAAGGTCCGGGACACCTGGACGCCGCCGAACGACCGGTTGTCGAGGAGGCCGCCGTACTCCCGGGCGAACGGCACGCCTTGAGCGACGCACTGGTCGATGATGTTGGTGCTGACCTGGGCGAGCCGGTAGACGTTCGACTCGCGGCTGCGGTAGTCGCCGCCCTTGATCGTGTCGTAGAACAGCCGGTAGACCGAGTCGCCGTCCATCTTGTAGTTCTTCGCCGCGTTGATTCCCCCCTGCGCGGCGATGGAGTGCGCCCGGCGAGGCGAGTCCTGGTAGCAGAACGACTTGACGACGTACCCCGCCTCGCCGAGGGTCGCTGCGGCGGAGGCGCCGGCCAGGCCGGTGCCGACGATGATCACGTCGAGCTTGCGGCGGTTGGCCGGGTTGACCAGGCGGGCCTCGAACTTGCGGGTCTGCCAGCGGTCGGCGATCGGACCGCCCGGGGCCTTCGAGTCCGCGATCGGGGTGCCCGGGGTGTAGTAGCCGACGGCGTCGTCGCTGGAGGGGTGGCCCTCGGCCACGTGCGAGGGGTCCGGGGTCAGGGTGGTGTCCGGCATGTCAGTCATGGCGCTGTACTTCCTTCTGGCGTTACTTGGTGATGACGCCGGCGAGGACGAAGATCGGGACGAGCGAGAAGCCGCCCGCGATGACGACCGCGAGCGTGAACGCGGAGTTCTTGGCCAGGCGCCGGGTGCGGTCGGAGTTGGTCAGGCCCAGGGTCTGGGTCGCGCTCCAGATGCCGTGGTGCAGGTGCGCACCGAGCATCGCCATGGCGAAGAGGTAGATCAGCGTGAGCCACCAGGTGTTGAACGAGTCGACCACCAGGTTGTACGGGTCGTTGGTCGCGCCACCGGTGACGTTGACCTTGCCGATGGTGAAGTTCAGCAGGTGCCAGATGATGAAGAGCAGCAGCGTGACGCCGCCCCAGCGCATCATCCGGCTCGCGAAGATCGCGCCGGTGTGCTTCTTGACCTGGTACCGGACCGTGCGGGCCCGCTTCGCGCGCTTCCACAGCGTCGCGGCGCAGTAGACGTGCACGACCAAGGAGAGGATGAGTACCGCCCGGATGATCCACAGCGCACCGCTGTGCGGGAGCATCGGCGTACCCAGCTCGCGGAGGTGCTCGGCGTACTCGTTGTATGCCTCGTGACCGCTGAAGGCCTTGAGGTTCCCGTACATGTGCAGCAGCACGAAACCGATGAAGACGGCGCCGCTGGCTGCCATCAGGATCTTCAGGAAGATGGTGCTCTGCGTCGCGCGCGCGCCCTGGACGAGCGTGGGCCCGGAATTCTGGATTGCCACGCGGGCCACCGTATCGCTGGTGAACGAGGGCTACCTACGGGTACGGCGTGATGTATCCCACGGGCCACACGGAAAACATTGAAACCTGTTCCATTCGCCCGCCGCGCCCCCTTCCCAGTGGGGCCCTTTCCGGCAATAGTCGTCCCGGACGTGACCTGGCACACATGACAAGCGGAGGTTTTTAGATGGCGTCGACCAAGGCACCGGCCGGGGTGGATGGTCCCACCCGGGCATCCATCGGGGTCCGGACGCTACGAACAGATCGCTGGTGGCTGGCACCGCTGACCACCTTCGTGGTCTTCAGCTCCTTCATCGTCTACGCGACGTGGCGGGCCTTCGCGGACAGCAACTACTACAGCGACCCGTACCTGTCGCCGTTCTACTCGCCGTGCCTGGGCGACTGCGTGAAGGGCTCCTCGGACTTCGGCCAGCCGTTCGCGGGGTTCCCGCTGTCCGCGGCCCTGATCATCCTGATCTTCCCGCTGGGCTTCCGGATGACCTGCTACTACTACCGCAAGGCCTACTACCGGGCCTTCTGGTTGTCCCCGCCGGCTTGCGCCGTCGCGGAGCCGCACACCAAGTACACCGGTGAGACCCGGCTGCCGCTGATCATCAACAACATCCACCGCTACTTCTGGTACGCCGCGGTGGTGGTCGGCGTGATCCTGACCTACGACGTCGCGATCTCCTTCAAGGAGGCCGACGGCGGCCACGTCGGGCTCGGCACCCTGATCCTGGCGACCAACGTGGCCTTCATCTGGCTCTACACGCTGTCCTGCCACTCCTGCCGGCACGCGGTCGGCGGCCGGCTGCGGCACTTCTCCAAGCACCCGGTCCGGTACCAGCTCTGGACCTGGGTCTCCAAGCTCAACGTCCACCACGCCAAGTTCGCCTGGTACTCGCTGTTCTCGGTGGCCATCGCCGACTTCTACGTGTACCTGCTGGCCAACGGCACCATCTCCGAGACGAGGTTCTTCTGATGAGCGCGCCCGAAGCCGGGGCTTCCCACGAGGAGCGGCACCCGATGACCGGCAACGCCATGGACGGCGACGCCGCTGCCGGGATGGAGCGGCACACCTACGACGTGGTCGTGGTCGGCGCTGGTGGAGCCGGCCTGCGGGCGGCGATCGCCGCGCACGAGGCCGGGGCGCGGACCGCGGTGGTCTGCAAGTCGCTGCTCGGCAAGGCGCACACGGTGATGGCCGAGGGCGGCATCGCCGCGGCGATGGGCAACCGCTGGCCCGAGGACAACTGGGAGGTGCACTTCCGGGACACCATGCGTGGCGGCAAGATGCTCAACAACTGGCGGATGGCTCAGCTGCACGCGCAGGAGGCTCCCGAGCGCGTGATGGAGCTCGAGGACTGGGGTGCGCTCTTCGACC
>JBJMIP010000057.1:0-3474 GCA_045806825.1 Marmoricola sp. | reverse complement strand
GCAGGTCGCCGGCTTCGCCGACCCGAAGAGCGCTCGGCAGGCCTGGGCCGTGCTCGACGCCTGGCGCGGCCGCTGCGCCGCGACGATCGGCCCGAAGCAGTTCCCGAAGGTGGGACCCGAGAAGGCGGTCCCGGTCGCGGGAGACCTGCAGGCTCGCTGGTACCTGGTCTCCTGGGCTCCGCAGGGCGACGAGACCGGCCGGTTCGAGGCCATCGGGATGGTGCGGGACGGTGCCCTGATCACGGTCCTCCGGATCACCAACAGCGCTCAGGACTACGACTACCCGGCCGGTCGCGAGCCGATGGTCGCGATGGTGCAGCGCGCCGCCCAACGGATCTCGGCCGGCTTCGGCGGCAGCAGGCAGTGATTCGCCGCCTTCGTCCTGGTTCGCAGGCGTAGGTTGGCGCCATGACCGACCGACCGCACCACCGACCGGCGATGCCAGGGGCCGGGCACTTCGAGGCGATCGAGACGACCGCCCACGGTGCCGACCCCGCGGTGCTCGTCGAGGCGGCCGAGCGGGCGGCCACCGCCCTGGTGCGTGGAGCCCGCGACCAGGCGGATCACGAGCTGGTCTCCCGGGTCGTGCACCTGGCCGACACCGAGGGTCTGGAGACCCTCGCCGAGCTGTGGGCCGGGGCCCCGGCGGAGAGCCTCGCCGGCTCGCTGTGGCGCCTGTACGTGCTCCGCACCTGGGTGTACGCCGATCCGCACACCGCCGCGCTGGAGTTCGACCGCGGCCGCACCCTGGCCCCGGTCGCCGAGGCGATCTCAGGAGTCCAGGAGCCCCCGGGTCCCGACGAGGTGCGCTCGCTGGTCGACGCCGTGCTCGGCGGAGTGGTGGTCGGCGACTTCGCCGACACGCTGTTCCGGGCCTCGGCGTTCGCCCGGGTCGCCGCGGCCGGACGTGCCCAGGCCGAGTCGCTCTCCGGGTCCTCCTACGACAGCGACCTCGCCGCCTCGAAGCTGCTGACCCTCGCCGAGCAGCTCCAGCGGGCCGCACACCTGGAACTCGCCGGCACGCTGCGGTGAACGCTGTGTTGAGCGACGTGTTCACCGCTCAACCGCTAGAATTGCTGCACGCGCCGGGCCGCGGAAGCCCCGGGCTCCACCTATAGCCGCTTCGAGCGGCCACGCGCCGTGAGGCGCTCCCGGTCCGGCGCGCACACTCCCCGGGATAGCGTTCGCGCATGGCGTTCCGACTCCCGCGCGTGCTCCGCTCCCGTCGGCCGGACGGCCTCCGCATCCGCTACGCGCCCAGGAGCGACGGCCGCCCCGATCCCGGCGAGATCGTCTGGGCGTGGGTCCCCTACGAGGAGGACCCGAAGCAGGGCAAGGACCGGCCGGTCCTGGTGATCGCCTGCGACCAGACCCGGGTCGTCGCGCTCCCGCTGACCAGCAAGGACCACGACGTCGACGCCGCCCAGGAGGCCCGGGCAGGGCGGTTCTGGATGGACGTCGGCACGGGCCCCTGGGACCGCGAGGGTCGCCCGAGCGAGGTCCGCCTCAATCGGATCCTGGTGCTCGACCCACGCACCGTCCGTCGCGAGGGTGGGGCGCTGCCGAAACCGGTCTTCGACGAGGTCATTCGCGCGGCCACGCCCTACCTGCCGCGGACAGGGGCCTGATCGTGCCCGAGCCCGGCTACAACCCTGCGGTCGACGGCCGCCCCTTCCCGGGCGAGGTCGTGTGGACCTGGGTGGCCTACGACCAGGACTCCCGCGAGGGCAAGGACCGCCCGGTCCTGGTGCTCGCGGTCGAGGGCGCACGGCTCTCGGTGCTCGAGCTGCGCAGCCGGCGCGACGAACGCACCCGACGCTCGCGGCAGACCTGGCTCGAGCTCGGCGTCGGCGGGTGGGACCGGCAGGGCAGGGAGAGCGAGGTCCGCCTGGACCGGACGCTCACCGTGAGCATCTACGACGTGCGCCGGGTCGGCGCCGAGCTGGACCAGGCGCAGTTCGACGAGGTCGTGGCCGCGCGGCGGCGCTTTCAGACCTGATTCATGAGCGTGCGCAGCCGGGCGTCGGAGACCGGCTCACGGGTTCCGAGGTGCTGGGCCCAGAGCGAGACCCGGTACTCCTCGACGAGCCAGCCGAGCCGGACCAGGCCCTCTCCGGGCGGACGGCCGGGGGGCAGAGCCGCGAGACGCTGCTCGTAGCCGTCCTGGAAGGCCGCGATCCGGCCCATCAGCTCGAGGTCGCGGGCCGAGGACTCCTGCAACCGCCGGTGCCGTTCGGTGAGCGCGGCGAGGTAGCGGGGGAAGTCCTGGAGCCGTGCCCCACCGGCGTCGGCGACGAATCCAGCACGGGTGAGTCGACCCAGGTGGGCGCGCATGTCGTTCATCGACAGCAGCACGGCCAGCTCCACCCGGCCGCCGAGCAGGCGGTCGACGGCCATGGCGTCCCGCAGCACCCGGATCACCTGGTCACGGGTCGTCGTGGCCCGGTCCGGCAGCTCTGTGCGCGCTCGCGCGAGCAGGGCCGCGAACGCAGCTTCGTCCCACACCGGCTCGGCCAGGTCGCCGAGAGCCGCGAGTGCGCAGTCGGCCAGCAGCTCCTTCACGTTCGGGTACGACGAGCCGGCGAGCACCAGCTTGGTCGCGTTGTCCAACCCCTCGCCGAGGTCCGGCGCGCTCGTCCCGAGCACCAGCAACCGGCGCACCCCGAGGCGGTGCTGGGCCAGCTGTTCGTCGGTACTGGCGAAGACCCGCAGGCCGACGGTCCCGCCCTCGTCCACCAGGCCCGGGTAGCCGCGCACCTCGTGACCGGCCCGGACCTGCACGAAGGACTGCTCCACGGTGCCGAACGTCCACGTCGACTGGCCGCTGGCCGCCAGCCCGGACTCCTGCGCCGCCCCGGCGACCGCAGCCTCGTAGGACGGCCGCAGCGGTCGCTTCAGCGCCTCCAGGTCCTTGCCCTCCCCGAGCAGCGTCCCGTCCTCGTCCAGGATCCGGAACGTCGGCTTCAGGTGCTCCGGCACCTTGGCCCAGTCCCACGCGTCCTCGGGGACTGCCACCCCCCTCGAGGCCAGCAGGTAGCGGGCCAGTGCGTCGGTCAGCGACTCCTCCCCCGGCGGTACGGCCGCCAGGAACGCCTTCGCGACGTTGGGCGCGGGCACGAAATTGACCCGCAGCTGCTTCGGCAGCGAGCGCAGCAGGGCGATCACCAGCTCCTCGCGCAGACCGGGGACGTGCCAGCTGAACGCCCGCGGACCGAGGTGGTTCAGCGTCGCCAGCGGTACGTCGACCCGGACGCCGTCCTCGGCCGCCCCCGGCTCGAAGTGGTACCTCAGGGGCAGCTCTAGCGAACCCTCCCGCCACGCGTCGGGGAAGTCTCCCGGAGCGATCCCACCCGCTGCGTCGTGAACCAGCATCTTCGGGTCGAAGTCGAGCAGGTCCGGACGCTGCCTGCGCTCCTGTTTCCACCAGCTGTCGAAGTGGGCACCGGAGACGATGCCGTCGGGGACGACCCGGTC
>JBJMIP010000056.1:0-2818 GCA_045806825.1 Marmoricola sp. | reverse complement strand
TCGCCTTCATGACGGCCCCGCGGTCCTTGCCCTGCACCATCGCGAGATACCGCTGACCGAGCAGGTTCTGGTACCGCATCACCAGCGTCGTCGTGGTGAGCAGCTTCTGCCGCTTGACCAGGGAGAAGTCGACCTCGGCACCCGCGGTGGTGATCTTCACGTTCTGGACCCGGCCGACGCGGACGCCCGCGACGCGGATGTCGTCACCGCTGCGCAGTCCCGAGACGTCGCTGAACTCGGCCCGGTAGTTGACGGTCTCACCGGACAGGCCGTGCAGCATCGTGTTGACGAGCAGGTAGCCGAGCAGGACCGCGACCAGGGCGAACAGGCTGAACTTGACCAGGATGGCCTTGAACCCGGCGATCATCGGGAGCCTCCCGACAGCATCCGGCTGACCCCGACACGGCCGGCGCCGGCGCAGTTGTCACCGCGCGCACTGCCGAACTGCGGGCAGTCGGCCCGGGTGTAGTACGGCGGCACGTCGAGGTTGAAGGTCGTCACCGAGTTCAGGAACCCGTCGTGAAGCACGGTCTTCAGCTTGTCGTTGAGCATCTTGTTGGTCACCAACGCCTCGGTGATGCCGGCGTGCCGGTTCGCGTAGACGATGTCGAGCAGCCGGGCAGAGTTGTCGATGAACCGGATCAGGTTCGCCGCGTTCTGCTGGACCAAGGTGTTCGCCTGCGTGGTCAGGGTGAGCCCTCCGGTGATCAGCGTGGCGATGGAAGCCTTCTGGTCGACGATGGTCCGCGCCGTCACGAGCGCGTCGTTGGTGGCCTGGAACAGGTCCGGGGCGACCTGCTGGGCGAGCTCGAGGTTCTCGGCGAGCTTGCGCACGTCCTCGCGGACCAGCGGGAGCTTCGGGTTCAGCTTCGCCAGGTAGGAGTTCGCCTCGTCGATCGTGTCGCCGAGCTTGATGCCACGACCGTCCAGGGCCTGGGCCGCGGAACCGATCGCGGAGGCGAGCTCGGCCGGGCCGACCGCCTTGACGAGGGAGTCGATGTCGTCCAGGGCCTGCTGCAGCTCCAGGGTGCCCTGGGTCTTGTCGGCGGGGATCACCGAGCCGGCCTTCAGCGCCGCCGTCGCCGCGGAGATCCCGCGTGGTGGGACCAGGTCGACGAACGACGTACCGAACACGGTGGCCGGCAGGATCCGGGCGACGACGTTCGAGGGAACCATGTCCAGGTCGCTCTGCGGGATCGAGATGTCGACCCGCACTCCGCCCTGGGCGCCGGGGCCGATGCCGGTGACCCGGCCGACGATGACGCCACGGACCTTCACGTCCGCGCCCTTGGCCAACGAACCGCCGGCGTCGCGCAGCTCGGCGGAGACGTGGCGCGGTCCGCCGAGCGCTCCGGTCGACTTCATGAACAGGAAGGTCAGGGCGACGGCGAGGACGCCGAGCGCGGCGAGACCACGGATGGCGAGGTCGCGACGGGTCAGCTCCTTGCGCACGGGCTGGCTCACCCCATCACCCCGAGACCCGGAAGCCGGAGGAGCTGCCCCAGAAGAGCAGGGTCATCACCATGTCCAGCAGCACCACCGAGACGATGCTGGCCCGGATGGCGCGACCGGTGGCCTCGCCCACAGCCTGCGGACCGCCACTGGCCTTCATGCCGTACCAGCAGTGGATCATCGCGATCGCGGTGGCGAAGACCAGGATCTTGACGACGGAGAGGAACACGTCACGGCCGAGGATGAACGTCGAGAAGTAGTGGTCGTACTGGCCCGGCGACTGCCCGAACAGCACCACGACCGAGATCATCGAGGCGATGTACGAGCCGATCAGCCCGATCAGGTAGAGCGGCAGGATCGCGATGCCGGTGGCGATCACGCGGGTGGTGACCAGGAACCGGATCGGGGGGATCGCCATCACCTCGAGGGCGTCGACCTCCTCGGCGATCTTCATCGAGCCGAGCTGGGCGGTGAAGCGGCAACCGACCTGGGAGGCGAGCGCGAGCGCGGCGATGATCGGGGCCAGCTCGCGGGTGTTCGCGGAGGCGGAGATGAAGCCGGTGAGCGGCGCGAGTCCGACGATCTCCAGACCGTTGAAGCCCTCGATGCCCAGCGACGTGCCGGCGGAGAGCGCGAGCAGCACCATCACGCCGATGGTGCCGCCGCCGACGACCAGGGCGCCGGACCCCCAGGAGATGTCCTTGAGCTGACGCAGCACCTCGCGGTGGTAGCGCTTGATCGTGATGGCGATCGAGCCGACGGTGCGCAGCGTGAACGTGGCGAAGTCGCCGATCTGGGCCAGCGCGGTCATGGTGCTGTCGACCGCCTTGACGACGGCGTCGGCGGCGTTCGGGCGCGGGGTCGGGTTCTCGGCGGTCGTCATGTGATGCTCTGCGGGAAGACCATCACGTAGGCCTGCGTGATCGCGACGTTCACGCCGGCCAGGATGATGACGGACAGGACGACGGCCTCGTTCACGGCGTCGGCGACGCCCTTCGGGCCACCCTTCGCGTGCAGCCCCTTGTGCGAGGCGACGATCGTGGCGATGAAGCCGAACAGCAACGCCTTGAACTCCGCGAGGAAGAAGTCCATCGGGTTGCTGAAGCTGATGAACGAGTCGAGGTAGGCACCGGAGCTGATCGAGCCGCCGCCAACGTTCATCACGTAGGCGGTGGTCATCGCGGTCATCGAGACGATGACGGTGAGCAGCTCGGCCACGACCAGGGCGGCGAGAACGCGCGGCGCCACCAGCCGTTGCACCGGCGAGATGCCCATCACCTTGAGCGCGTCGATCTCCTCGCGGACGGTTCGCGCGCCGAGGTCGGAGCAGATCGAGTTCGGTAGTGCGTCGTGTATGTTAAGAGTG
>JBJMIP010000055.1:0-3228 GCA_045806825.1 Marmoricola sp. | reverse complement strand
TTCTTCTCCTTGCGGCGGACCTTGGTCTTCGCCGCAGCCTGACGGCTCTTGGGAGGCATTCAGTACTCCTGTGGTTATCGAAAGTTCGAGTGCGAAGGGCTTGGGTGAGACAGGGTCGGACCCTGGGTCACTTGGCCTTCTTCTTGCCGGCGACAGTCCGCTTCGGACCCTTGCGGGTGCGAGCGTTGGTCTTGGTTCGCTGACCGCGGACCGGAAGGCCCATGCGGTGGCGGCGACCCTGGTAGCTGCCGATCTCGATCTTCCGGCGGATGTCTGCCTGGACCTCGCGACGGAGGTCACCCTCGATCTTGAAGTTGGCTTCGATCTCGTCACGGAGCTTGACCAGCTCTTCGTCGCCCAGCGTGTGGACGCGCGCGTTCGGGTCTACCCCGGTCGCGGCGAGCAGCTGCTGGGCGCGGGTACGGCCGATGCCGTAGATGTAGGTGAGTGCGATCTCGATGCGCTTGTCGCGCGGGAGGTCAACACCAACAAGGCGTGCCATGTGTGTGTTCCTTCGTGTTGCACGGTGGTCTGGTCGTGTCGCGTCCGAGGTGGCACCTCGGCTCCGGCCATCCGTTCCGGAGGTGATTCGGTCTCGTTGCCGACCCTGGGGTCGAGCGCAGCCGGGACCTAGCGATCACGTAGTGGATGTATTCAGTTGTGTGACTGAGCTGTTCGCTCAGCCCTGGCGCTGCTTGTGACGCGGGTTCTCGCAGATCACCATGACGCGTCCGTGGCGACGGATCACCTTGCACTTGTCACAGATCTTCTTGACGCTCGGGTTGACCTTCATGTCAGCCCTTTCTTGCTCGTGTCGGCTGCTTACTTGTAGCGGTAGACGATCCGACCTCGCGTGAGGTCGTACGGCGAGAGCTCCACCACGACGCGGTCCTCGGGGAGGATCCGGATGTAGTGCTGGCGCATCTTGCCGCTGATGTGGGCGAGAACCTTGTGTCCGTTGGTCAGCTCGACCCGGAACATGGCATTCGGCAGGGCCTCCACGACGGAGCCCTCCATCTCGATCACGCCTTCTTTCTTCGGCATGTCCTCCACAATCTGTTGACCGTTTGTCTACCGTTCGACCCGGGAACCGCCTGCCTGGTGGCAGTGGACCTCGTGGCAACGCGGACGAGCCTCATTTCCCCGCGCACCAGCGCACCGCAGTATCTGCGAGAACTGGAGTCCGGGCAGCCGTAAGGCGCCATCCAACGAAGCCACGTTGGGCCGACACATCAGTCTAGGCGAAGCCGTCGCTCAAACGCGAATTGGCCGCCCGGAACCTGGATGAACCGGATATATCGCCCAACGTCCGGGCTCCGACAGGCTCAGGAGCCGCCGAAGGGTACGCCGAGCTCCGCGAGCTTGGACTCGCCGCCGTCGAGCGCGGTGAGCACCCACGGCCCGTTCTCGGTGAGCGTGAAGGTGTGCTCGAAGTGGGCGGACATGCTGCCGTCCTCGGTCACGATCGTCCAGTCGTCCTCGGCCACCAGCGTGCGCTTGCTGCCGAGCGTGACCATCGGTTCGACGGCCAGGGCCAGCCCGAGCTCGAGCTTCGGCCCGCGCCCCGGCTTGCCGTAGTTCGGCACGTTCGGCGCCTGGTGCATCTCGGTGCCGATGCCGTGGCCGGTGTAGTCCTCGAGGATCCCGTACGAGCCGTGGGCGCGGATGTGGCTCTCGACGGCGTGGGAGATGTCGCTGACCCTCCCGCCCAGGCGTGCGGCCGCGAAGCCGGCCCACATCGAGCCCTCGGTCACGTCCATCAGCTGCTGGACCTCGGCCGGGATCTCCCCCACCGCGACCGTGATCGCCGCGTCGCCGTGCCAGCCGTCGACGATCGCACCGCAGTCGATCGAGATGACGTCGCCCTCGGCCAGGACCCGGTCGCCGGGGACGCCGTGCACGACCTCGTCGTTCACCGAGGCGCAGATCGTGCCGGTGAACGGCGGGTGGCCGTAGCCGAGGAAGGACGGGACCCCGCCGTGCGAGCGGATGTTGTCCTCCGCGATCGCGTCCAGCTCGCGGGTGCTCATCCCGGCGCGAACCGAGGAGCGCAGCAGCTCCAGGGTCTGACCGACGAGCAGGCCGGCGACCCGCATCTTGCCGATCTGCTCGGGGGTCTTGATCTGGATGCCCCGGTCACGGAAACCCATGGCGCGACAGGCAGTCAGCTCTGCTTGACGGCGTCGAGCGCGCTGAAGATGCGCCCGGAGACGTCGTCGATCTCACCGAGGCCGTCGACCTCGATCAGCAGGCCGCGCTCGCGGTAGACCTCGATCAGCGGCTCGGTCTGCTCGGCGTAGACCTCCTGGCGCCGGCGGATCACCTCTTCGGTGTCGTCCGCCCGGCCCTCGGTCTTGGCGCGCTGCAGCAGCCGGGCGACGAGCTCGTCCTGGTTGACCGTCAGCACCACCACGGCGTCGAGCTGGTGCCCGGTGAACTGGATCATCCCGTCGAGCTCGGTGACCTGGGCCAGCGTGCGCGGGTAGCCGTCGAGCAGGAAGCCCGGCTTGGCGTCCTCCTCGTCGATCCGGTTGCGGACCATCAGGTTCGTGACCTCGTCGGGCACGTACTCGCCGGCATCCATGTAACGCTTCGCCTCGAGGCCGAGCGGCGTACCGGAGGAGACGTTCGCGCGGAAGATGTCGCCGGTGGAGATGGCGGGGATACCGAAGTGGTCGGCCACGCCCTTGGCCTGGGTCCCCTTTCCTGCACCCGGGGGACCCATCAGGATCAGTCTCATCGCAAGAAGCCTTCGTTGTTGCGCTGCTGGAGCTGGCTCTCGATCTGCTTCACGGTGTCGAGTGCGACACCGACCATGATGAGCAGGGAGGTGCCACCGAACGGGAAGTTCTGGTTGGCATTGACCAGCACGAGCGCGACCAACGGGATCAGTGCGATGAGACCCAGATAGAGCGCACCCGGCAGCGTGATCCGGGACAGGACGTAGTTGAGGTAGTCCTCAGTCGGCTTACCCGCCCGGATCCCGGGGATGAAACCGCCGTACTGCTTCATGTTGTCGGCGACCTCTTGGGGGTTGAAGGTGATCGCGACGTAGAAGTAGGTGAAGAAGATGATCAGGCCGAAGTACAGGGCCATGTAGATGGGGTGATCGCCCTTGACCAGGTTCTGGCTGACCCAGGTGAGCAGGGCCGAGTCGGAGTTCCGGTTGAACTGGACCGCCATCGCCGGCAGGTAGAGCAGGCTCGAGGCGAAGATGACCGGGATGAC
>JBJMIP010000054.1:0-3048 GCA_045806825.1 Marmoricola sp. | reverse complement strand
GACACTTGTCGGGTTTGGTTGACACGTGTCAAAACTAGCGCCTAGCGTGGCCGGTGTGAAGACATCGGCGAAGAACACGGCGATCATCGGCGCGGGCATCAGCGGCCTGACCACCGGCAAGATGCTGAGCGACTACGGGGTTCCCTACACCTGCTTCGAGAGCTCGGACCGGATCGGCGGCAACTGGGCCTTCGGCAACCCGAACGGGCACAGCAGCGCCTACCGCTCGCTGCACATCGACACCTCCAAGGAGCGGCTGTCGTTCCGGGACTTCCCGATGCCCTCGGAGTACCCCGACTTCCCGCACCACACCCAGATCAAGGACTACCTGGAGTCCTACGCCGAGGCGTTCGACCTCAAGGACAACATCGAGTTCCGCAACGGCGTCGAGCACGCGGAGCGCCTCGACGGCGGCGGCTGGGAGATCCGTGACCAGGCCGGGGCCACCCGGCACTTCGACCACCTCGTGGTCGCCAACGGCCACCACTGGGACCCGCGGTTCGCGGACTTCCCGGGCGAGTTCACCGGGGTCTCGATCCACTCGCACCACTACATCGACCCCAAGGCACCGCTGGACTTCTTCGGCCAGCGGATCCTGGTCGTCGGCCTGGGCAACTCCGCTGCCGACATCGCCGTCGAGCTCTCCAGCAAGTCGCTGCAGACCAAGGTCACGCTGTCGACCCGCTCGGGCGCCTGGATCGTGCCGAAGTACGTGTACGGCAAGCCCGCCGACACGATGTACCGGACCACGCCGTACCTGCCGCTGTCGTGGCAGCGCAAGATCATGCAGAAGGCGCAGTTCATGAACGGCTCGAACGGCGCCCTGTACGGGCTCAAGGAGCCCAATCACAAGTTCTTCGAGGCGCACCCGACCCAGTCCGTCGAGCTGCCGCTGCGGCTCGGCTCGGGCGACGTGATCCCGAAGCCGAACATCTCCCTGCTCGAGGGCAGCACGGTGCACTTCGAGGACGGCACCAGCGACGACTTCGACGTGATCGTCTACGCCACCGGCTACAACATCACCTTCCCCTTCTTCGACCGCGACTTCATCAGTGCGCCAGAGAACCACCTGCCGCTCTACAAGCGGATGTACAAGCCGGGCTTGGAGGACCTCACCTTCATCGGCTTCGCGCAGTCGACGCCGACGCTCTTCCCGTTCGTGGAGAGCCAGGCCCGGCTCGCGGCAGCCCACCTGGTCGGCGCCTACGCACTGCCGGACGTCGCCGAGATGGAGCGGACCATCCTCGAGGACGAGCAGAAGTACATCGGCCACGTGCTCAAGACCCCCCGGCACACCCAGCAGGTCGACTACTTCATCTACGAGCACGACATCCGTGCCCGGGAGATCCCGGCCGGCCGCCAGCGGGCCCGCGCATGAGTGTCGAGCCCGGCGACTGGAACCGGCTGGTCGACCGCCGTGGCTCCAACCGCGGCGACGCCCGTCGGGACGCGCTGCTGCAGGCGTTCGACGAGCTGCTCCGCGAGCAGAGCCTGGACGCGGTCAACGTCGCCGACATCTCCGAACGCGCCGGCGTGACCCGCTCGGCCTTCTACTTCTACTTCGAGAACAAGCCGATCGCCGTGATGGCTCTGATGCAGGGTCTGTACGACGCGGCGGCCGAGGCGAACGAGCTGCTCGTCAAGGCCGAGGGTGAGCCGGAGCAGCGGATCCGCACCGCGATCACGATGCTCTTCGACTCCGTCGACGCAAGCCCGCACACCTACCGCGCGCTGCTGGAGGCGCGGGCCTCCAGCCCGGTCGTCCGCCAGATGTGGGACGCCGGCCGGGCCGACTTCGCCAGCGTGATCGCCGGGATGATCGAGACCGAGCGGGCCGCCGGCCGGGCCGCCGACGGGCCGTCCCCCGCAGCGCTGGCCTCGGTGCTGCTCGACCTCAACGACCACGCCGTGGAGCGGCACTCGCTCGGCTCCGGACCGCCGCGCGAGGAGCACATCGCCGCGATCACCTACCTCTGGCTCAGCACGATCTACAGCACCATCGACAGCACTGGGAGCACCGCATGACCCGGCACGACCTGACCTTCAGCTCGCAGGGCACCACCTGCGCCGCGTGGCACTTCCCCGCCGACGACGACCGGCTGGCCACAGCCGCCGGACGCCCCGTCGTGGTGATGGCGCACGGCCTCGGCGGCACCAAGGACTCGGGCCTGGAGCCGTTCGCCGCGGCGTTCGCCGCCGCCGGGCTCGACGTGCTGGCCTTCGACTACCGCGGCTTCGGCGAGAGCGCCGGCAGCCCCCGGCAGACCGTCTCGCTCGCAGCCCAGGTCGCGGACTACCACGCAGCGGTGCAGGCCGCGGCAGAGCTGCCCGGGGTCGACCCCGGCCGGGTCGTGCTCTGGGGCGTCTCGCTCGCCGGCGGCCACGTCATCTCGGTGGCTGCGGAGCGCAGCGACATCGCTGCGGTCGTCGCGGTGGTCCCGATGGTCGACGGTCTGGCCGCGGCGGCGCACGCCACCAAGTCGCACAAGCCGCGCGAGCTGGCCCGGGCCACCGGGATCGGCATCGCCAGCAAGCTCGCGGTCGCGCGGGGCCGCGGGTCGCGGATGATGCCGCTGGTCGCGCGCCCGGGCGAGATCGGTGCGCTGACCCTGCCCGGTGCGCTCGAGGACTACCTGAGCATCGCCGGCCCGAGCTGGCGCAACGAAGTGGCCGCCGAGGTCAGTCTCGAGCTCGGCAGCCGCGCTCCGGCCAAGGCCGCGAAGAACCTCTCCTGCCCGGTGCTCGTGCAGATCGCCGACTTCGACCAGAGCGCTCCCCCGCACGCCGCCGCGAAGGCCGCGTTCGCCGCGCAGGCCGAGGTGCGGCACTACCCGGGCGACCACTTCGACCTGTTCCCCGGCAGACCGTTCCACGAGGTTGCGGTCCAGCACGCGGTGAGGTTCCTGACCAGGCACCTGCGCCCGGCACCAGGTTTCGAGGCTCCCGCCAGCACGGTCGCACCTCAGCCGGCGATCGAGGAGTCCGTCCGTGGCTGAGACCGTCCAGCAGCTCGTCCGCGCGCTCGCCGACAGCCAGCACCCGGGCCTG
>JBJMIP010000053.1:0-5630 GCA_045806825.1 Marmoricola sp. | reverse complement strand
TCGCCGACAGCTCGGAGACGTGCTCCGCAGTGAGCGGATGCGTCGCGGGATGACCCTGCGCGAGCTCTCCTCCGAGGCCCGGGTCAGCCTGGGCTACATCTCCGAGATCGAGCGCGGCCAGAAGGAAGCGTCCTCGGAGCTGCTCGCGTCGCTGTGCGACGCCCTCGAGGTCCCGCTCTCCGACGTGCTGCGCGAGGTCAGCGACACCGTGGCGGTCGAGGAGGCCCGGCAGCTCGCCGAGACCTCTGCGCTGCGCGTGCCGGCCCTGCCGAGCCGCTCGGGCGACGTGGTCGCCTCCGCCGCCTGACCGCGACCTACGGTCCCTGAGGACATCGGGCACGACCGTCTCGAAGGGCGCCCACGAGGGCTAGACGCCCGTCGCGTTCTCCAGGTGCGCCAGCTCGGCGTCCAGGTAGGTCAGCAACCGCTGCAGGCGCGGGACGCTGCGGCGGCAACCGGTGAGCCCGAAGCACATGTCGTCGGCGTAGCTGTTGCAGGTGATGTTCAGCGCCATGCCCTGCATCGGCACCGACACCGGGTAGCTGCCGGTGAGCCGCGCACCGTTGAGGTACTGGACCGAGCGCGGTCCCGGGACGTTGGAGATGATCAGGTTGAACGGCGGCCGGATGATGCCGTTGAGCCGCAGCATCGGGATCGCCAGCGAGGGCGCCATGCCGAGGGCGCTCATCGCGATGATCTGGTTGGGCGTCATCGACTCCAGGGCTTCCTTGCCCGCCCTCATCGAGGCGTTGATCGCCGCCAACCGGTCCGCCGGGTCCTCGAGGTCGGTGCCGAGCTTCACCATCACCGATCCGACCGCGTTGCCGCCTCCGCCGGACTCGGACTCGGCGCTGCGCGACTTCAGGCCGACCGGGACCATCGAGACGAGCGAGGCGTCGGGCAGCTTGTTCAGCTCGAGCAGGTAGTTGCGCACCGCGCCGCCGCACATCGCGAGCACGACGTCGTTCAGCGTGGTCCGGCTGGCCTTGGAGACCGCCCGGATGCGCTCGAGAGGCCAGTCGTCGGCGGCGAAGCGACGCGAGCCCGTGATGTTCACGTTGAACATCGACTTGGGCGCGTAGAACGACAGCGCCGAGGCCTCGTTGCGGACGCCCTTGGTCAGCGTCTTGATCAGCGCGGCCGGCATGCCCGCGGCGTCCGCCGTGATCCCCATGGCCGTCCGCAGCGCGTCGAGCGGGACCTCGGTGAGCGGCGTCTCCTCGGTCTCGCGGACCTTCTTCTTGCGCAGTGCCCGGGCGTCGAAGGGCAGCGGCATGTTGCGCCGGTCCGGGTCGGTGGAGAGCACGTTCTGCATCAGCTTCATCGCCGAGATGCCGTCGACCAGCGCGTGGTGCAGCTTGGTGTACATCGCGACCCGGCCGTCGGCGAGTCCCTCGATGATGTGCGCCTCCCACAACGGCCGCTCGCGGGCCAGCATCTGGCCGTGCAGCCGGGAGACGAGCTCGAGCAGCTCGCGGATGCGGCCTGGTTCGGGCAGCGCACTGTGCCGGACGTGGTGCTCGACGTCGAAATCGGTGTCCTCGGTCCACGACCACCGGCCCAGCGCACCCAGCGTCCGAGCCGGCCGCTTGAGGAACAGCGGTGAGAACTCGGCGGTGTCCAGGGCGGCCTCGTACATCTCGCGGGCAAAGCTCGGCCCCGCGTCCGCAGGCTTCTCGAACAGCTGGAGACCGGCCACGTGCATCGGCTGGTTGCGGTTCTCGGCGAGCAGGAAGCCGAGCGACGTCGGGTCGATGGGGCTGGCCACGGGAACCTCCAAGCGGCCGTACGGTGCGGCCTGCGGTGATCCTTGCGTCTCGTGGGACGTTTGTGAAGTACCGCGAACTCCGCCTGTGGACCGATGCGCCCTGACGGGCAGCGGAGTAGTTTCTGCCCTATGACGATCACCGAACCGACCACCCGGCCCGCATCGACGTTCGACTCGTTGAACCCGCGCAACGGCGAGGTCGTCGCGAGCCACCCGATCAGCAGCGAGGCCGACGTGCGTGCGGCGGTGGCCCGTGCCCGCGAGGCGTCCGCCTGGTGGGGCGCATTGAGCTACTCCGAGCGGGCCGACCGCCTCGGTGCGTGGAAGGCGCTGGTCACCCAGCGGCTCGACGAGCTGGCCGGCGTGATGAGCGCCGAGACCGGCAAGCCGCACGGTGACGCACTGCTCGAGGCCGCGCTGGCCATCGACCACCTGGCCTGGGCGTCCAAGCACGCCGGCAAGGTGCTCAAGCGCCACAAGGTGCCCAGCGGGCTGGTGATGGCCAACCAGAAGGCCACCGTCGAGTTCCGCCCGCTCGGCGTGATCGGTGTGATCGGTCCGTGGAACTACCCGGTGTTCACCCCGATGGGTTCGATCGCCTACGCCCTGGCTGCCGGCAACGCGGTCGTCTTCAAGCCCAGCGAGTACACCCCGGGCATCGGTGTGTGGCTCGCCAAGACCTTCGCGGAGGTCATCGACCAGCCCGTCTTCCAGGTCGTCACCGGTCTCGGCGACACCGGTGCTGCGCTGTGCCGCGCCGGGGTCGACAAGCTGGCCTTCACCGGGTCGACCGCCACCGGCAAGAAGGTGATGGCCGCCTGTGCGGAGTCGCTGACCCCGGTCCTGATCGAGGCCGGCGGCAAGGACGCCCTGATCGTCGACGAGGACGCCGACCTCGAGGCCGCTGCCGACGGCGCGGTCTGGGGAGCGTGCGGGAACGCCGGCCAGACCTGCGCCGGGGTCGAGCGCGTCTACGTCCACGAGCGGGTCTACGACGAGTTCCTCGAGAAGATCGTGGCCAAGGCCAAGGCGCTGGAGGCCAGCGACAACGCGGGTGCCCCGATCGGCCCGATCACGATGCCCTCGCAGATCGACATCATCCGGCGCCACATCGACGACGCGCTGGCCAAGGGTGGCCGCGCCCTCGTGGGTGGCTCCGGCGCTGTTGGCGAGCGGTTCGTCCAGCCGACGATCCTGGTCGACGTGCCGAAGGATTCCTCTGCGTGGACCGAGGAGACGTTCGGACCGACCATGACCGTGGCCAAGGTCAAGGACATGGACGAGGCCGTCGCCCTGACCAACGACTCCCGGTACGCGCTCGGCTCCGCGGTGTTCTCCAAGTCGCGCGGTATGAAGATCGCCGAGCGGCTGCGCGTCGGGATGACCTCGATCAACGGCGTGATCACCTTCGCCGGCGTCCCGTCGCTCCCGTTCGGGGGCATCGGTGACTCGGGCTTCGGGCGCATCCACGGGCCGGAGGGCCTCAAGGAGTTCACCTACGCGCACGCGATCACCAAGCAGCGGATGAAGCCGCTGCTGGCGCTGACCACGTTCGAGCGCACCGAGAAGTCCGAGCAAACCCTGGGGAAGATGATGAAGATGCTCCATGGCCGCGGCGGAAAGAAGTAGCGCCAGCACCTACTTCGACCACGCGCTGGACCGCGGCCGCACCTCGCTGCGGGAGCGGGTCGCGCGCCTGCGGTCGAAGTCGTGGCAGGTCGGGCAGTGCGCGATCGCTGCCGGGACGGCCTGGTACCTCGCCGCGGACCTGATCGGCCACGACCGCCCCTTCTTCGCCCCGATCGCGGCCGTGGTCGCGCTGGGCACCAGCTACGGTCAGCGGCTGCGCCGCGTCGCGGAGGTCACCCTGGGCGTGGCTATCGGGGTTTTCCTCGGTGACGTGATCACCCACCTGCTGGGGTCGGGTGGTTGGCAGATCGCGCTGATCGTCAGCCTCGCGATGGTCTCCGCGCTGCTGCTCGACGCAGGCGCGCTGTTCGTCACCCAGGCGGCGGTCCAGGCGATCGTGGTCAGCACGCTGCTCCCGGATCCGGGGAAGGCCTTCACCCGCTGGACCGACGCCCTGATCGGTGGCGCGGTGGCCCTGCTGGCGGCCACGGTCGTGCCACGCGCCCCGCTGCGCCGCCCGCGCGAGCAGGCTGCCGTCGTGATGAGCCGGATCTCCGCGCTGCTGCGCGCCTCGGCGACCAGCATCGAGGACGGTGACGTCGAGCGGTCGATGGCCACCTTGGCCGAAGCCCGCCGCAGCGACTCGTTGATCGCCGAGCTGCGCGCCGCCTCCGACGAGGGGCTCTCGGTGCTCGCGTCCTCGCCGTTCCGGTGGCGCCACCGCGGGGGAGTGCGTCGCATGGTCGAGCTCGTCGAGCCGCTGGACTTTGCGCTGCGAAACACCCGCGTGATCGCGCGCCGGGTCGCGGTCGCGGCGTACCGGCACGAGCCAGTGCCGCCCGGCTATGCCACCTTCCTGCGCGACCTGGCCGAGGTCACCGACCAGATGACCGCTGAGCTCAAGGCCGACCGGATGGCCGAGTCCGCGCGGGATCCGCTGATCATGCTCGGACGTGCCTCGGCGCAGCTCGAGCGGACGACGGTGCTCTCCGCCGAGGTCGTCCTCGCCGGCGTGCGCTCGCTGATCGCCGACCTGCTCGCGGTCAGCGGGATGGACCCGCTGGAAGCGACCGACCAGATCCCGCTGGTCGGGGACTAGCTAGGCGAACTCGACCTCGTCGGTCCTCACCGTGCCCGCGGCGCGTCCCGGGGCGCGGTGGTTGGACCAGTACAGATTCGTGTGCGCGATCACCAGGTCCGGCGTGGGCGCACCCCACTCGCTCTGGTCCTCGGTGGTGTGGGCGTCGCTGACGAGCGTCGCGTCGTACCCGCGCGCGATGGCACCGTGCAGGGTCGAGCGGATGCACTCGTCGCTCTGCGCACCGGCCACGACCAGGCTTCCCACGCCCAGCCCGGAGAGCACGTCCTCCAGGTCGGTGTCCTCGAAGGAGTCCGGGTACTGCTTCTCGACGAGGGATTCGTCCTCGCGCCGGCCCAGTCCGTCGGCCAGCTGCCAGCCGTCACTGCCACGCTCGAGGTAGGCACTGTTGTGCTGGACCCACACGACCGGGACGGCCGCGTCGCGGGCCTTGTCGACCAACGTGGCCACGTTCGCCACCACTGCGTCACGGTCGTGGTTGCCCTCGACGACCCCGGTCTGGACGTCGATCACCAGCAGGGCGGTCCTCGGACGGTTCTCCAGCGTGCCCATCGTTCCTCCTGATCGGTTGCGACCCCGCTCAGGACGCTAACCGGTGACGCCGACATCCTCCACGCTCAGCTCGTTGACCACCGAGTCCACGACCGACACCAGGTCGCCGTAGGTGCGCTCGGCCACCCGGCGCTGGCGCTGGTACGACGCTCCGCGCCGGGGGATCTCGCGGACCAGGGCCAGGTCGGCCGTGCAGTCGAGCCGGCGCGCGATCGGTGCGAGGTCGTCCAACAGGTCCTCGAGGTCCTCCAGCAGCAGGCGCTCGTTGGACTCGCCGTCGAGGATGATCCACGCGTCGAGCCCGTAGCGCGCGGCTCGCCACTTGTTCTCCTGGACGTGCCACGGAGGCATCGAGGGCAGCGTCTCGCCGCGGCCGAGCCGGTCGGACAGGCTGACGACCAGGCACTGGGTGAGCGCCACCAGGGCCCGCATCTCCCAGATCGTCGAGACGCCGTCGCAGATGCGCACCTCGACCGTGCCGGTGCGTGGCGCGGGCCGGACGTCCCACCGGATCTCGTCGATCTGCTCGATCACGCCGGTGGTCTGCAGGTCATGCGCGTAGGCCTCGAACTCCGCCCAGGT
>JBJMIP010000052.1:0-6703 GCA_045806825.1 Marmoricola sp. | reverse complement strand
GTCGGCAGCGCGATCGCCTCGTCGAGCGCGTTGGTGTGCAGCGACTGGGTGTGTCCCTGGGTGGCGGCCATCGCCTCGATGCAGGTGCGTCCGACGTTGTTGAAGACGTCCTGGGCGGTCAGCGACCAGCCGCTGGTCTGGCTGTGGGTGCGCAAGCTGAGCGACTTCTCGTTCTTCGGGTCGAACTGCGCGACCAGGCGGGCCCAGAGAGCGCGCGCGGCGCGCATCTTGGCGATCTCCATGTAGAAGTTCATGCCGATCGCCCAGAAGAAGGACAGTCGTGGTGCGAACGCGTCGATGTCGATGCCCGCGTCGAGACCGGCACGGATGTACTCGACACCGTCGGCCAGCGTGTAGGCGAGCTCGAGGTCGTTCGTCGCCCCGGCCTCCTGCATGTGGTAGCCGGAGATCGAGATCGAGTTGAAGCGCGGCATCTTCTGCGAGGTGTAGGCGAAGATGTCCGAGATGATCCGCATGCTCGGAGCCGGCGGGTAGATGTAGGTGTTGCGGACCATGAACTCCTTGAGGATGTCGTTCTGGATCGTCCCCGCGAGCTGCTCCGGCTTCACCCCCTGCTCCTCGGCCGCGACGATGTAGAGCGCCAGCACCGGGAGCACCGCGCCGTTCATCGTCATCGAGACGGACATCTCGTCCAGCGGGATGCCGTCGAAGAGCACCCGGGTGTCGTAGATCGAGTCGATCGCCACACCGGCCATGCCGACGTCACCGCGCACCCGCGGGTGGTCGGAGTCGTAGCCGCGGTGGGTGGCCAGGTCGAAGGCGACCGAGAGGCCCTTCTGGCCGGCCGCGAGGTTGCGGCGGTAGAAGGCGTTGGACTCCTCGGCGGTGGAGAAGCCCGCGTACTGGCGCACGGTCCACGGCTGGGTCGTGTACATCGTCGGGTAGGGCCCGCGCAGGAACGGGTTCAGGCCCGGGAAGGTGTCCAGCGCGTCCAGGCCCTCGAGGTGCTCAGGGCCGTAGACCGGCAGCACCGGGATTCCCTCGGGGCTCTCCCAGGCCTGCGCTGCTTGAGGTGCGACCGCGCTATCGGCGCCGTGCGCTGGTTGAGGTGCGACCGCGCTAGCGGGAGCCTCGAAACCCCCGTCCGCCGCGAGCGGCAGCCCAGCGAAGCTCTCCGGAATGCTCATGCCAGCTTCTCCCTGGTCCGGTTGAGGAAGTCGAGCGCGTTCACGCCCATCGCGCAGCTGTCGTCGGTCTCGATGCCGTCGACCGGTTTGCCGGCGAGGATGACCCACCTCGCGCCGGCCTCGCGCAGCGCCGCGACGAGCTCGGCGCCCCACTCGGCGTACGCCTTGTCGGAGCCGGTCAGGCAGACCACCGGCTGACCACCGTCGGGACCCCGGTACGCCGCGACGAGGGCGGCGACGTCGTCGTTGCGACCCGGGTTCACGGAGCCGATACCGCCGGCGGCGAACAGGTTGCTGGCGAAGGTCGCCCGCGCGGTGTGCGCGGCGACCGTGCCCATCGTGGCCAGGAAGACCGTGCCGGCCGGGTTGTCGCGCAGCTTCTCGAACTCGTGACCCCAGGAGCGGACCGTGCGCGCGCCGGCGGCGTACGGACGGCGCTCGGGGAGCGTCTCGGCCAGGTTGGGGAACTCGGAGAGACCGGTCAACGGCCGCTTGCGCAGCGCGATCTGGAGCTCCCGCTCGGTGACGACCTGCTCGATCCGGGCTTGCAGGGAGCCGTCGGCGATGACCGCCGCCGCTCCCCCCGCCGCCTCGATGGCGCCGAAGTCGGCCCAGGCAGCGATCGCCAGGTCGTCGGTGAGCTTCTCGATCGCGTAGGCACCACCGGCGGGGTCGCTGACCTTGCCCAGGTGCGACTCGTGGATCAGCAGCGCGGAGGTGTTGCGCGCGATGCGACGACTGAAGGCGTCGGGCAGACCCAGGTGCGCGTCGAAGGGCAGCACGGTGATCGCGTCGGCTCCGCCCACGCCGGCGGCGAACGCGGCCACGCAGGTGCGCAGCATGTTCACCCAGGGGTCGTACTTGGTCATCATCGGGCGCGAGGTCACCACGTGCTGACGCTGGTGCCGGTCGGCGACACCGCTGAGCTCGAGGACCCGGGCCCAGCCGCGGCGCGCGGCCCGCAGCTTGGCGATGGTCGGGAACTGCTCGTCGGTGGCGGCGTACCGGAACTCGATCAGGCCGGCCGCGGTCTCGACCGGGTGGCCGGCAGCGACGAGCGAGCGCAGGTAGGCAGCGCCCACCGCGAGCGACCAGCCGAGCTCCTGGACGTCGGAGGCGCCGAGGTCGTGCACCGCGGTGCCGTCCACGACGAGCGCGCGGCAGCCGAGCTCCTCGGCGGTCGCGGCGACGGAGGCCACGACGGCGTCGACGTCGGTGTCGGTGGCAAAGCGCAGCCGGGACCCCAGCGGGTCGGCGCCCAGGTTGGTCCCCTCAGCGAGCACCGTGCCGGAGGCGACGGCGGCGAACGCGGCCGCGGCAGCCACCGGGTCGTCGGACTCCAGGACGACCGGGGCGACGTCGAGAAGGACTCCCTTGAGCGCGGAGGCGAGGTCGGCCGCCGCGATGCCGCCGGCGCCGACCTCGAGCCAGATCGAGGTGACCCCGTTGTCGAGGTCGGTCTGCACGTCGTTCGCGGTCAGCGCGGCATCCGGGTCGGCGAAGTAGCCGCGGACGTCCCACTCACCGGCGCGGTCGGGCCGCCCGGCGGTGGTCAGGTCCGCGACAAGCTCGGAGGTGCCGAGCGGCGTGATCGCGATCCCGTCGAGGGTGCGGCGGGTGAGCTTGTGCCAGACCAGGGCGTCGTCGTCGCCCTCGGCGATGCGACCGGACTTGCGCAGCACGCCAGCGGCGAGCTTCTCCCAGTCCTCGCGGGTGTGCTCACGCCCGGTTGCGAGCGCGACCGTAGGCGCGTTCTGCGGCTCCTGCGTCATGGTTCGCAGGATAAATGCCTGGCGAGGTCGGGTTCTACGCGGTGCTCGTGTGTGAGATGTCTCAGGAGTGACCCGAGTCGTTTACGTGGCTCTTACCCGCCGTTCAACGTTCCGTGATCAGCGCCAGGGACAGTGGGGCCATGCGCATCCAACAGGTAGCCGAGACCTTCGCCCCGGCCGTCGACCCCGTCGCCGATGCTGCGCGCCACGTCGTCGACGCCCTGATCGCCGCCGGGCACGAGGTGCTGGTCGTCTCCTCGACACCCGGGCAGGGCAGCTACCGCGGCGCCACCGTCCTGCGGACCAAGACCCTCCTCCCCCTGGCCGAGGTGCGCGCCGCCGCCGAGTCCTTCGCACCGGACGTCGCCTGGTTCCTGGCGCCCCGCGCGATGGGCGCAGCGGCGATGCGCGCCCTCGAGCCGACAGGCGTCCCCGCGGTTGTCATCGACCCGACGCCGCTGCACCCGCGCACCGGGATCGTCCTCGCGACCAGCCGCTCCGCTGCACGCGTGCTCGCCGCGGCCGGGATCAAGGCCGAGGTCTGGCGACCCGGCGTCCGCGCCGACGAGCACCACCCGGGCCTGCGCTCGGAGGAGCTGCACGGACGCTGGTCGCGTTCGGGCAGCCTGACGGTGGTCGGGTACGTCGGCCCGGTCGGCCTGGTCACCAGCAAGCGGGTGCGCCGGCTGTCCCGGATCGCCGCGCTCGACGGCGTCCGCCTGGTCGTCCTCGGCTGCGGCCCCGGCACGGCGGCGCTGAAGGAGGTCGGCGCCAAGATCGTCGGCGACGCCGGCGGCCTCGAGCTGGCCCGGGCGATCGCGTCCCTGGACGTCCTAGTGCAGCCCCGTAAGCAGGACAGCAGCCTCGGCCCGATCCGCAAGGCGCTGGCCAGCGGGGTTCCGGTGGTCGGCTTCGACAAGGGCGCGATCGCCGAGGTCGTCCGCGATCGCGAGACGGGGCTGCTGGTCGGCTCGGGGACCGGCGGCCTCGTGACCGCGGTCGGCCGGCTGGCCGGTGACCAGGCGCTGCGGGCGCGGCTCGCGGCCAACGCCCGGGCCTCGGTCAGCGACCGGAGCTGGACCGACGCGGTCGAGGAGCTCCTGACCTACTCGGCAGCTGCGCCGGTCGCCGTCTGAGCCGTGTGCAGGTAACCCGCCAGCGCCTCGGCGACCAGCTCGTCGACCGACCGGCCGGTGCTCCGGGCTAACTGCTCGAGCTCGGCGGTCTGCGCGGCCGACAACGTGACCTGGCGCCGCCCGTAGGCGGCCGGTGCTGTCGGCGCACCGTGGCCGCCGAACTTGGAGAGCGCGATCGTGACCAGCGTGCCGAGGACGTCGAGGATCGCGCTGACGCCGAGCACCCGCCAGACGCCGTCGGCCTCGATCTCGCCGACGATCAGACCGCCGACGACGACGGCGACCAGCGCGGCCAGGGCGACGGTGGCCCAGAGCACGACCCGCAGGTTCTCGCGCTCGCCGGCCAGCGCCAGCAGCAGGCAGACCTGCGCGAGCGTGACGGCCGCGACGACGCCGATGCCGAAGACCTTGAGCTCGCCCTCGGGCACGTCGTTCCAGTCCTGCCAGACCAGGTGCAACGAGGTGGCGACCGGGACGACGACCACGGCGGCACCGAGTGCACCGGCGCTCGCGAACCGGGTCCCGGCCGTGGCCAGGTAGCAGAGCAGGTTGATGCTCGCACTTCCGACGATCAGGGTCGTCAGCAGGATCTTGGCCTCGCCCTCGCCGAAGTCACCTCCGCCGAGCAGAGCCGCGATGCCCATCAGGGCAGCCACGGAGAACGAGCCGATGGTCAGGGTGGCCGCCACCCGGCGGAAGGTCGTGGTTTCGATCATGGGCCAAGCCTGTCCTGTCCGGGTCCGGTCGCGCGTGAGTGCGGATACTCAAATGTCGGCGGACACAACGAGGGGCACAACGTCGTCCCACGACCTCTCAAACGGCCACGGAACGGTGTTGTGCCCCTCGGTGTGCGCGCTCAGA
The DNA here is from genome assembly GCA_045806825.1 of Marmoricola sp. GTDB lineage: Bacteria > Actinomycetota > Actinomycetes > Propionibacteriales > Nocardioidaceae > Marmoricola. The sequence continues at coordinate 1,786 of JBJMIP010000052.1, read as the reverse complement.
CCGGGGTGCGGCCGTCGTTGTCCTTGTTGCGGATCCCGATCTTCTCCCCGAGCCACACGATCGGGTCGAACTTCTTGTCCGCGACGCGCTCCTTCATCGGGATGATCGCGTTGTCGGTGATCTTGATGCCCTCGGGGCAGACCTCGGTGCAGCACTTGGTGATGTTGCACATGCCGAGGCCGGCCGCGCCCTGGGCCAGCTCGCGCCGGTCGTGGGTGTCCAGCGGGTGCATGTCGAGCTCGGCGTACCGGAGGAAGAAGCGCGGACCGGCGAAGGCCGGCTTGTTCTCCTCGTGGTCACGCACGACGTGGCAGGTGTTCTGGCACAGGAAGCACTCGATGCACTTGCGGAACTCCTGGCCGCGCTCGACGTCGACCTGGGCCATCCGGCGCTTGCCGTCGGCGTCCCGGGGCGGCGGCGAGAAGCTCGGCAGCTCCTTGGCCTTCTCGTAGTTGAACGAGACGTCGGTGACCAGGTCGCGGATCACCGGGAAGGAGCGCATCGGGGTGACCGTGATGGTCTCGTCCTCCTCGAAGTCCGAGAGCCGGCACATGCACATCAGCCGCGGCTTGCCGTTGACCTCGGCACTGCAGGAGCCGCACTTGCCGGCCTTGCAGTTCCAGCGCACGGCGAGGTCGCCGGCCTGGGTGCCCTGGACGCGGTGGATCGCGTCGAGCACGACCTCGCCCTCGGAGACCTCGACCGGGTAGTCCTTGATCTCGCCGCCGGTCTTGTCGCCGCGCCAGATGCGGAGCTTCAGGGTGTATCCCATCAGTTCTTCCCCTCCTCGGGCTTGACGTTGGCCATCGGCGCTGCCGCCGCGAAGTACTTGGTCAGCTCTTCTGGCATCACCGGCAACGGCTTCTCGGCGAGCTCGATCCCGGTGCCGGCCGCGTTCAGCGTGACGACCAGGTTCTTGGTCCCCCACTCCGGCGAGGTGGCCGGGAAGTCGTTGCGGGTGTGACCGCCGCGGGACTCCTGCCGGGTCAGCGCCGCCTTCGCGATCGCCTCGCTGACGACCAGCATGTTGCGCAGGTCGAGCGCCAGGTGCCAGCCCGGGTTGTACTGCCGGTGGCCCTCGACCTTCATCGTCTTGGCCCGCTCCTTGAAGCCCTCGATGGCGACCAGCGAGGCCTCCAGCTCGGACCCGTCGCGGATGATGCCGACCAGGTCGTTCATGGACTGCTGCAGGTCGGTCTGGATCGAGTACGGGTTCTCGCCGCCCTCGACCTCGAACGGCGCCAGGGCGCTGCGCTCGGCCGCCTTGACGTCCGCGTCGTCGATCCGGGGCCGGTTCTCCCCGAGCCCCTTCGCGTACGCCGTCGCGGCATCGCCGGCACGCTTGCCGAAGACCAGCAGGTCCCCGAGCGAGTTGCCGCCGAGGCGGTTCGAACCGTGCATGCCACCGGAGCACTCGCCGACGGCGTACAGGCCGGTGACCGCACTCTCCTGCGTGTCAGCGTTCACCTCGACGCCGCCCATGACGTAGTGGCAGGTCGGCCCGATCTCCATCGGTTCGGCGGTGATGTCGACGTCGGCCAGCTCCTTGAACTGGTGGTACATCGAGGGCAGCCGCTTCTTGATGAACTCCGGCGTACGCCGCGAGGCGATGTCCAGGTAGATGCCGCCGTGCGGGGTTCCGCGGCCGGCCTTGATCTCGGAGTTGATCGCCCGGGCCACCTCGTCGCGCGGGAGCAGCTCGGGAGGACGCCGGTTGTTCTTCTTGTCCTCGTACCAGGCGTCGGCTTCCTCGACGGTGTCCGCGGTCTCGGCCTTGAAGAAGTCC
>JBJMIP010000051.1:0-12140 GCA_045806825.1 Marmoricola sp. | reverse complement strand
GTCGTGGTCACGGTCGGCCAGCTCTCGCCGCCGGTGCGTCACCAGGCAGCAGATGCGCTCGAGGCGCACCTCGGTTACCCCGTGCGCGAGGTTCCCGGGGCGTCGCACTTCGCACCGCATGACGCACCCGAGCAGTTCGCGGCGAGCCTTGCCGCTGTGCTCGAGAGCGGGATCGCGGAGGAGTGACGGGTTAGTCGGTCCGCATCCGGGGAAATCCTTCGAACCCTGCGTGGCGTGGGACGACCGCCCCGACTAGTTCTGCTCGAGGCGCATCTCCATCTTGCCGACTCGCACACCGAGGAACCGCATCTCGCTCGTGTCGACCATGGTCCGGGCATCGAGGAGGACTATCTCGTCGGTGCACCGAAGCGGTACCCGGAGCGGCCCGAGGACTGGCGCGAGAATCGTGAACGGTGTGAACGCGAACCCGTCGGGGCCAACCGTCTGCTCGGCACCGCCGGGCATGTCCTCGGCGCTGACGCGCCAGCGGCCAGGGCCAACCAGCTGGGCCGTCATCGTGCGTTCCCAGAGCTTGCCGTTCGAGAAGGTCATCGTGTCCCTGACGATCAACCCGGTCGTCTCGGCCAGGTGCGCGTCGGCGATCTCGGTGCGGAAGTGCACCGGAGAAGCCAGCGGAAGCCAGCGCAGCCACCACGGGCGCCAGAGGCTCACCCGGCCGCTCCACGGCCGTGCGAAAAGCTCGCGCAGGTCGAGCGGTTCTGCGGCGCTGACCGAACCTTCGTGCGACATGTCAGCACGTTACTCGCGGCGGCAGGGCCGACGCAGGCGCCTAGTTCGCCGACTGCTTCTTCGCCAGCCCTGGCGGGACCGGCCTCGTGCACTTGGCCCGGGCAGCGGAGTCGTCATTCGCGTCCTTCACGCAGGCGGCCCACTTCTTCATGCCGTCGGCGTGCTGCTGGGCGAGCTCGGCCATCTTGGCTGCCCGTTCGGCCGGGGTCAGCTTCTTCCAGGCGTCCTTCCAGGCCTGGTCCGGCTTCCCGCCCTTGCCGTGGTGGGCCCAGGGTGGCGGGCCGTTGCCGTGGTCACCCTGCTTCTCAGTGTCTCCGTCGCCCTTGTCGGCCTTGGTCTTGCTGTGTCCGGGGCCCGCCTGGTCGTCAGCGGAGGCGATCGCGACGGCAGCCGTGGACATGCTTCCCACGAACAGAATCGCGAACGCGACGACGGCGAGCTTCCTCTTCACCCGCTCAGTGTGCGCCTCATCTGACGTGTCGCCCATAGTCCGGATGAACTGGTCAGCGGTCGCCGAGCACGGTCAGGTGTCGTCGTCGTCGTCATCGTCGTCGGACTCCTCGGCGTACTCCTCCAGGGCGACCTCGTACGCCTTCAGCGCACGGCTCATCGCGTCCTGGATCTCGTCGAGCTTGTCGCCGCCCACCGTGATCAGCTTCGTCCGCTCCGACCAGGTCTCGCCGGTGAGGTCGACGTCGACGACCACAGGCTCGACGGCCTCGTCGAGGCCGGCACCGAGCGCGTAGTCACGGTACTTGAGGCCGGTGCCGTCCACCGCGTCCTCGGCGCCCCTGAACGTGACGAGCTCGCACGGGATGCCGTAGCTGTGGCAGGCGATCATCACGTACATCGCGCTCGTCACGACGCCGTCGTACTCGATCAGCGTGGAGAGGAACTGCTCGATCTCGGCCGGCCGGGACCGGAGCACGGACAGCTCGTCCATGGTGTCGGGCAGCGTGACCGGCACGTCTGCGTGCGCGGTGTGGCGGACGAGCGCGATTCGTCCGTTCGTCTCGCCACGGGTCAGCGGCAGCACCCGGGACAGCAGCAGGCCGGGGTCGCCGACGCTGTCGATGCCGGGTCCGCCACTCTTCCGCAGCGCCTGCGCCGTCAGCGGGCCGCGCACGGAGATGTACTGGGCGCCGGTGTCGAACGTGGTGTCGGGCCGGGAGATGCCGGTGCCGACGACGACCGAGCGCGACTGGACGTAGCGGCCGATCGACCCCACCGCGACCAGGTTCGGCGCGTGGGACGTCGCCGTAGGCGGCTGGAACTGGACCCGGGCCCCGGCGGAACGCTGCACGAGGAACGGGCTCAGCCAGTCGCCGAAGTTGCCCGGGAACGGCCGAGGCCACCACAGCAGCGACACCGGTTCCTTGTCCTCGGGACCGGTCATGTAGTCGGCGAACGCGAAGGAGACCTGCGCGGCCTGGCGTTCCTTCCTGGAGAGCGGGCCGATGCGCGCCAGGCGTGCGGTCAGCTCCTGGACCTCGGAGGTCTGGCCGCGTTGGCCGGCCATCACCATGTGGGTGATGACCTGGCCGCGCCGCTTGGTCAGCTTGGGGTTGGCCGGCACGTTGTCCTCGCCGACCTCGTTGCCCTCGAGGGCGTTCATCGCCTCCTCGGCGACGTCGAGCGCGGTCGCCTCGGCCCGCACGCGCGCTGTCTCTCGGCGTACCGAGTCGCGGGCGAAGCGCATGACGCTCGGCGCCAGCGCGGCGAGGTGGCCGTAGAGCAGGCGCAGGCCGAGGAACAGCACGACCGCACTGCTCGGGGCCATGTGGCCGGTGACGGTGCGCCACAGGACGACGATCATCAGCAGCGCCATCGAGGACGTCGCGGTCACCGAGCCGAACTCGGCCGCGAACACGCGCGAGGCGATGCGGTCGCTGATGGGGGTGGAGCCCGGCTTCATGCCTTCGGCGGCGTACCGCGTCTGGTTGGCGAGCTGCTGCTTGTACAGGCCGGCGACCAGGGTCACCGCGACGATGCAGGTCGCCACGTTGACCACGGCGACGGTGATGTTCAGGAAGAAGAACAGCACGCTGAACGTGACGACCTGGATCAGGCCGACCGACACCGTGGACAGCTCGAAGGACTGCGCCCACTCCCACGACGCGGTGCCGTGGGTGCGTTGCAGTCCTGAGGCCAGGAACCCCTTCCTGAACACCCGGACCCGCCAGAACCGGACCAGGTGGTGCAGGCCCCGGGTGACGGCGAAGCCGACGAAGAAGATCGTGGCGTCGAGGACGATCTGGGGCCGGTCGGTCTTGTACTCCTTCGGCCCGTCGATGATCAGGGTGGCGAACTGGCGGATGACGCCGAGCTCGGCCACCGGGATGGCCGCCATCAGCAGCATCAGCGTCACCATCGACACCTGGCTGCGCCGTTCGGTGAAGAGTTCGCCGAACGCGACCTTGAGATTGCGGAACAGCAGCATCAGGCGAGCGTAGTCGTCCGCCGTCGTCGACCTGACTACCGGTCGAACGCGTCCAGGACCTGCTTCTCGGTGAGGCCGTAGTCCTTCAGGTCGTAGGAGTGCTTCGGGGCCGCCTTGCCCTCCTTGGCCTCGCGGTCGATCTCCTCGACGGCAGCCTGGGTCTGCGGCGTCCAGTCCAGGCCGAACTGCTCGTAGACGCGGCGAGCCGTGCCGACCTGGTCCTTGACCAGGTCGCCGAACGGGATGTCGATGAACTGGTCCTGGTTGTACTTGCCGCGGGCGTCGTGGAACGTGTGGAACGCGCGCGACCACAGGTCCAGCTGGGTGTGCCCGATGACGCCACCGACGTAGGTCTCGGACTGGCCGACGGTGGTCTCCGCGGACAGCGAGCAGGACGACGCGATGCAGGTCACCGGCTCGCGGTGGGTGTAGACGATCAGCGCGTCGGGGTAGACCGTCATCAGTGCGTCCAGGCCGCTCATGTGCGACGGGTTCTTGAGCACCCAGCGCTTGTCCTGGTCGTTCAGGCCCAGCAGCTGCAGGTTCTGCTTGTGCCGCGCGTAGGCGTCGGTCCAGTCCTGGGCCGCGAGCCACTGCGAGTAGCGCGGCAGGTTGGCGAGCGACTCGTACGAGTTCGACTTACCGGTCTGGCGCAGCAGCCGCCAGCACTCCTCGACGGTGGTCGCATCCATGTAGTGGATGCCCATGAAGTCCGGGGACTCCTCGTGGTGCGCGGTGAACGCCTGCTGCATGGCGTTGAAGATCGGGTCGGACTCCCAGGTCTCCCGCGGCGGACGCGGTTGCGGGTACTGGGTCAGCCACATCTCCAGGCCCTGGGAGGCCGGGTCCGCGTGCAGCAGCCGGTGCAGGATCGTCGTACCGGTACGAGGCAGCCCCATCAGGAAGATCGGGCGCTCGATCTTCACGTCCGCGTGCTCGGGGTGGGCGGTGAACTGCGCCTGGGTCAGCAGGACGCCGACCAGCGCGCTCTTCACCTCGGAGCGGTGGAAGTAGTTGCCGCGCGGGGTCAGGCCGGCCTCGGGGGACGCCAGGTCCTCGGTGAGGACGCGGAGGCCCTCCTCGTGCAAGGTCCCGCCGAAGTCCGACATGCCGGTGGTCCGGACGGCGGCGGCGGCGATGTCCTCGTAGCTGCCGACGTCCGGGCGCTCCCGGGTCATGATGTTGTCGTTCATGCTGCTGCTTTCCTCACGTGGTCTCGGCTGCGCTCGACCATCGGTGGTGGTCAGTCGTGGAACTCGCCGCAGTCGACGGTCAGCATCTGACCGGTGACTGCGGAGGCCAGGTCGCTGGCGAGGAAGAGGGTCGCGCGGGCGACCTCCTCCGAGGACGCGAGCCGCTTGAGGTCGGTGGGAGCTGCCTTCTCGGCGTAGACCTCCTCGTGGGTCTTGTTCTCGACGGCACCGAGGAAGTCGAAGTAGCCGCGGTTGACGTCCTCGTAGATGTAGGACGGCGCGACGCTGTTGACCCGGATGCCACGCGGGCCGAGCTCGGTGGCCAGGGACGAGGCGAGGTGCGCCAGCGTGCCCTTGGACAGCTTGTAGCCGGCGTACTCGGGCTGGGAGGAGAACGAGACGCACGAGTTGAGCATGATGATCGAGCCCTTCGACTCGGCCAGCGCGTCGGCGAAGAGGGCCGAGAGCCGCAGCGGCGCGAACACGTTGGTCTCGTTGACCTTCGCCAGCGCGGACGGCTTGATCGTGGTGATCGGGTCCATCGGCGGGATCGCGAAGGCGTTGTTGATGACGCAGTCGACGCGCCCGAAGGCTTCCAGGGTCTTGTCGCGCAGGTTGACCCGCGAGTCCTCGTCGGTCACGTCGGTGACGACCGGGACGACCTTGCGGCCCAGTCCTTCGACGATCGCGGCGACCTCGTCGAGGCGGGAGGCGGTCCGGCTGGCGATGACCAGGTCGGCGCCCATCTTGGCCGACTCCACCGCGAGCGAGAGGCCGAGGCCGGGCCCGATGCCGGAGATGACGATGACCTTCCCGGCCAGCACCTGGGCGGGCTGGTAGCGCTCCTCGATCGAGGTGTCGTGGGCTTCGGCGTAACCGAGTTCGTGGCTCAAGAGATCATCCTTCTGGCGATGCCGACCTGGCGGTCGGCGATTCGGGCGGCGTACTGCTCCGGGGTGACCCGGTTGTCCTCGTAGTAGGGCAGGTGCTTCGGGACGTCGTCGAAGGCGACGAGCTCGACGCTCGGGCCGTCCTGCTCGGTGAGGTCCCGGGCGACGCGCTGCCAGCGCAGCATGATCACACCCTTGTCGTGGCCGGTGGTGTCCAGCCAGTTGGCGATCCCCGGGTTGCGGGTGGAGATCACGTAGCGGAACTTGCCGTCGGGGTCTGCCTGGCTCTGCGCCCCGGTGAGCGAGGACTGGTAGTGCTCGTAGTCGGTGGAGACGTACCACTTGGAGCCGATCTGGATCGCCTGGTACGGCGCGACGTCGCTGACCGGGACGGTGATCACGAGGGCTTCCTCGTCGGTGAGCGCGTAGTGGCCGAGCGAGGAGAACTGGCTCGCCAGACCCCCGGGCGTCGACCTCGGCACGGTCAGGGTGTTGACCGGCTCCTTGTAGGTGAACCACTCCGGGAACGCGAACCAGGTCTTGATCTTGCCGATCAGCATCTTGGCCGCGACGCCGTACCGCTTGGCGACCTTGTCGGTCGCGAACGGCTCGCGCGGGACGCCCGCGGTGTCGAGGCGCTGGATCCGCAGCGTGCCCCGGTTCTCGCTGGTCCAGTCGTTGTAGACCTCGCGGACGATGAGCGTCGAACCCTTCTTCAGACCCATCTCCGGGCCGAAGCGCCAGCTGAAGGAACCGTCTGCCGCGACGTCCAGCTCGCGGTCGTCGAAAGCCGCCAGCGAGGTCGGCGACCCGTCGGCGGAGTAGCTGCCGTCCATCACCTGGAAGGACAGGTCGGTCGTCGTGCCGCGCACCCCGGAGACCTCGTACGACGCACCCTCGTCGAGGTAGGCGTTGAAGTAGATCGCGTCCGGGTTGTCCAGACCCTGGCGGGCGTACTGGTGCGTGGGGTTGATCAGCACCGGGTGCACCAGGTCGTAGTCGAACGCCATCTGCAGCGAGCTGCGGATCGAGCCGGCGAGGTAGTCGTACCCCTCGGCGAGCTCCTGCTCGGTGATCTCGAACGGCGGGTTCGCGATCAGCGCCTCCGCCTCCGCGACGGCATCGCGGAAGGGCTTGGTGACGTCATCACTCATGGCGACCACCGGTGGTCGAGCGCAGCCGAGACCTCACAGGGAGACCTTCGAGATGATGTCCTCGGCGTACCGGTTGATGTTGTCGATCTTGGTCTGCAGCGGCTCGGTGTCCGGACCCATGATGTACGGCACCCGGAAGCCGACGATGCAGTCGGTGACGCCCTTGTCCTCGAGGCGCTTGATGCCGTCGAGGGTGTAGGCGTCGTAGGAGATCACGTGCACCTCGAAGTCGTCGCGCTCGTCGCCCTCCTCCTTGCGGATCTCGGCGAGGCGGACCAGCAAGCGGTCGAGCTCCTCGCCGTCGCCACCGGCGTGCATCCAGCCGTCGCCCTTGACGACGGCCCGGCGCAGCGCTGCGTCGACGTGACCGCCGACCAGCAGCGGGATCTTCTCGGTCGCGCCCGGGCACTGCTTGAGCGCCTGGATGTCGTAGAACTCGCCGTGGTACTCGAAGTACTCGCCGGTGGTGAGGCCGCGCAGGATGTCCATGCACTCGTCCATCCGCTTGCCGCGGCGGGCCCAGTCGACGCCCAGGGCGTCGAAGTCCTCCGGCCACGGCGAGATGCCGACGCCGAGGCCGAGCCGGTTGTTCGACAGGTACGCCAGCGACGACGCCTGCTTCGCGGTCAGCACCGGCGGCCGGATCGGGAGCTTGAGCACGAACGGCGTCAGGCGCAGCGTCTCGGTCACCGCGAACAGGTGGGCGCAGAGGATCATCGTCTCGATGAACTCCTTGCCGTCGAGGAAGTTGCGGTCGCCGGTGTCGGTGTACGGGTACTTCGAGTCGGACTCCTTGGGGAAGATCAGGGAGTCGGCGATGGTCATCGAGGTGTACCCGGCGGCTTCGCAGGCCTGCGCCAGCGGCGCGTAGTACTCGGCCTTGGTCATGCCTTCGGCAAAGGAGAATCGCATGCCGTCGAGACTAGAACGTGTTCCAGTTTCATGGCTAGAGTGAAGCGTCACACAACCCCGTCTTTTTTCTGAAGGCACCTATCGCAGGAGGCACCCCGTGGAGCTCCAGGACATCCTCGACCGGACCGAGATCCGCGACGCGATCACGAACTACACGTTCGGCATCGACCTGGGCGAGTGGGACCGGCTGGACCGGGTCTTCACCGCGGACGCCGCGATCAACTACGTCGAGTCCGGCGGTATCGAGGCGACGTACGCCGAGGTGAAGCCGTGGCTCGAGGAGAACCTCGCCGTGGCTCCGAGCCGGGTGCACATGATCGGCCAGATCGACTTCGAGGCGCTGCCCGACGGCGAGATCCAGGCGAACGCCTACTTCCACAACCCGATGACCTTCGACTTCGGCCCCGAGTCGAAGTTCCCCGTCGAGGTCACCGGCATCTACCGGCACACCTTCACCCGGACCGAGGCCGGCTGGCGCTCGCGCAAGCTGCACGAGACCGTGCTCTGGAAGCGCGGCTTCGAAGCCCTCGGGATGTGACGTGGACAAGAAGCCGAAGGGGCTCGACGACCCGGGCACCGTCCGGTTCATGAAGGTGATGGCCGCCGCGAACGTCTGGCTCTACCGGCGTACCGGCGGCCGGGTGGGGTCGCACTGGCGCATCGGCGCGGGCTTCCGCAACCCGGTGCCGATCTGCTTGGTCGAGCACACCGGCCGCAAGACCGGCCAGACCCGGACGACGCCGCTGGTCTACCTGGCCGACGGCGACCGGGTGGTCGTGGTCGCCTCGCAGGCCGGGCGGCCGGAGAACCCGATGTGGTTCCTCAACGTGCGCGAGAACCCGGACGTCGCCGTGGTGATCGGTCGCGACCGCCGACCGATGCGGGCGCACGTCGCCGACGAGGCCGAGCGCGCCGTGCTCTGGCCGCGCCTGGTCGACCTCTACCCGGACTACGCGAGCTACCAGTCCTGGACCGAGCGGGAGATCCCCGTGGTGGTGCTCGAACCCCGCTGAGTCCGGTTGCGACGAGACGGGAGGCGCGGTTACCCGCCGGTTGCCTATCCTGGGACCGTGAGTGATCGGGAGCCGGACGCCGAGCGGGCGGACCGCAACGAGCGGATCGCGAACGCCGTGGTCAAGGTCGTCGGCGTCGCGGTGGTCATCGGCCTCGCCATCGGGCTGGGGACCTGGGTGATGGTGAAGTCGCTCGGCCTGGACACCACCGACGTCTCCAGCGTCGGGCCGCCGCCGGTGACGCCGATCAACCCGCTCCCGACCAAGGCGCTGCCGCAGGGCAACCAGAGCTCGAGCCCGGAGACCGGTGGGCCCACCGACTACCCGACCGACATCGTCACCCCGACCGTCGGCGACGGTCAGCTTTTCCTCAACGCGGCACCTGTCATGGTGAACGCAATGGAGCGGATCAACCTCACCGGCCAGTGGCCCGGCCACGACAACGTCTCCCTGCTGGTGCAGCGCCAGGAGAACGGCGAGTGGGTCGACTTCGGCGTCCAGGTCAACGTGCAGGTGGGCACGTTCGAGACCTACGTGATGACCGGCCGCGAGGGCGAGAACAAGTTCCGGGTCTTCGACCCGGAGACGAGCTCGGCGTCCAACGAGGTCTCCGTCACCGTCGGCAGCGGTTAAGGGATCCAGTCGAAGACGTCCGGGTTGGGCCCGCGACGTCCGTCCTCGCCACGATCCAGTGCCGTCAGTGCGGCCTGGTCCTCGGCCGAGAGCTCGAAGTCGAAGATCGCCGCGTTCTCGCGCATCCGCTCGGGCGAGAGCGTCTTGGGGAAGACGATGTCGCCCCGCTGGACGTGCCAGCGCAGCACGACCTGGGACGGTGTCCGGCCTACCCGCTCGGCGATCGTGGTGACCACCGCGTCGTCGAGGACCGCGCCCTGGGCGATGGGGGACCAGGCCTCGGTGAGGATCCCGCGGGCCTCGTCAGCGGCGCGGACGTCCTCGTTGCCGAAGTAGGGGTGCACCTCGATCTGGTTCACGGCCGGCACCACCGAAGTCTCGGCGGCGAGGCGCTCGAGGTGCGCGACCTGGAAGTTGGAGACACCGATCGAGCGCGCGCGACCGTCCTGCTGGAACTCGATCAGGGTGTTCCAGGTCGAGACGAAGTCGCCGTCGTACTGCGTCGGCAGCGGCCAGTGGATCAGGAACAGGTCGACGTGGTCGGTGCCGAGGTCGCTGAGCGAGGTCTCGAAGGCGCGGCGGGCGTCGTCGGGACGGTGGAAGCCGTTGTTCAGCTTGGTGGTCAGGTAGACCTCGTCACGGGCCAGCCCCGAGGAGCGCAGCGCCTCGCCGACGCCCTTCTCGTTCTGGTACATCTCCGCGGTGTCGATGTGCCGGTAGCCGGCCTCGAAGGCGTCCAGGGTGACCCGGGCGGTGTCCGCCGGCGGCACCTGGAAGACGCCGAAGCCGAGCTGCGGGATCTGGTGGCCGTCGTTGAGGGTCAGGTTCGGGATCGCTGCGTCGTGGTTGCTGGAGGTCATACAGGTGACGACACCGAGGCGGCTGCGGCTATTCCCGTAGGTCGCGGACGAGCGGCCAGCCGTTGCCCGGCGAGCACGCCGCCGAGGACCAGGGCCATGCCGAGGGCCTGGGTGGGGCCGAAGGCCTCGCTGGCGAACGCGATGCCGAGGACGGTGCCGACCACCGGATTGATCAGGCCGACCAGGGCAGCGGCTCCGGCGGGCATCCGGGAGAGGCCGCGGAACCAGCAGAAGTAGGCGAGCCCGGTACCGGCGATGGCGATCCAGCTGAACCCGGCGACCGCCTGGGCGTCGAGCGCCGGCGGCGCTCCCTCGACGAGCAGGGCGACCGGCAGCAGGGCAAGGCCGCCCACCACGAGCTGCCAGTAAACCAGGGTCAGCAGGTCCGTCGGCGCCGGCCAGCGCTTGACCAGCACGAAGCCGAGCGCTGAGACGAGCACCGACCCGAAGGCTCCGACCAGCCCGAGGGTGTCGATGTGGCCCGGGTTGCGCAGCACCAGCAGCGCGACGCCGACGATGCCGACGAGGCCGGCGCCGACCCGTACCGGTGCCGGGCGCTCGCCGATCAGCGGCCACGCGATCGCCATCACTGCAAGCGGAGAGGTGGCCTGCAGGGTCGCGGCCAGCCCGCCGGGCAGGTGGTAGGCGGCCAGGAAGATCAACGGGAAGAAGAGGCCGATGTTGCACAGGCCGAGCACGACTGCGCGCAGCCGCCAGCCCTTCGGCGGGAGCTCGCGGCGCAGGGCGAGCAGCACCAGACCGACCGGGAGCGCACGCACCAGCGCCGCGAACAGGGGCCGGTCCGGGGGCAGGTAGTTCTCGGTGACGATGTAGGTCGATCCCCAGGCCATCGGTGCGACTGCGGTAAGCAGGACCGTGCCGACGCCGTAGCCGTGGACCTGCTCCGGGGATTTACCTTCCATGGAAAACATAATAGTTTCCATGGAAGATAAGATCAACCCCATGACCCCCCGAGCCGAGCAGGACGCCGTGGACAGGATCGTCGCCCAGTGGGCCGCCGAGCGCCCCGAGCTCGACAGCAGCCCGATGGCCGTCGTCGGCCGGATCCACCGGGTCGCCGACCTGCTGGACGCGGCGCTGCGGCCGCCGTTCGCCGCGGAGGGCCTGGGCAACGGCGACTTCGACGTGCTGGCCTCGCTGCGCCGCGCCGGGGCGCCGTACCGGCTCACGCCGAGCGAGCTCACCGCGACGATGATGGTCACCTCCGGCGCGGTCACCAAGCGGATCGACCGCCTCGAGGCGATGGGCCTGGTCAGCCGGAGCGTCGCCGAGCACGACGGCCGCAGCCGGCTGATCGAGCTCACCCCGTCCGGGGTCGAGGTCGTCGAGAGGGTCGTGGAGAAGCACTGGGCGAACGAGGAGCGCCTGCTCGCCCCGCTCTCCCCGGGTGAACGAGCGACCCTGATCTCGAGCCTCCGCAAGCTGCTGCTGTTTCTCGAGCCCTAACCCCTCGCCGAATGGGTCCTGACTCCCCCTCGAGTGGGGCCAAACCCGCCGAGCGGTCGTGATCGGTCGAGGCGGCCGTCGGTCTGAACGAGCGCTGCGGCGTGTTCGGCCCCACTTGCCGCGGTGTTCGGCCCCACTCGCCGGGGTGTTCGGCCCCACTCGCCGGGGTGTCGGACCCCATTCGGCATTCTTTGGTGGGATCGGGAACATTCTCCGCCCGGTCATGCGTTGAGCCCTATGACAAGAGTTGAGTTGATTCGACTCAACTTATTTGTCAAACTCGGCTCCGCGAACCACGATGGCCTCGCAACCCGAGACTTGCTCAACCCACCAGCCCGGATCCACGGGCTCACCACGGAGGTAAAGAAACATGGCACGTGCGGTCGGCATCGACCTCGGAACGACGAACTCCGTCGTCTCCGTCCTCGAGGGTGGCGAACCCACCGTCATCGCGAACGCTGAAGGTGCGCGGACGACCCCGTCGGTGGTGGCGTTCGCCAAGTCCGGCGAGGTTCTCGTCGGCGAGGTCGCCAAGCGTCAGGCGGTCACCAACGTCGACCGCACCATCCGGTCGGTCAAGCGCCACATGGGCACCGACTGGAAGGTGAAGATCGACGACAAGGACTTCACCCCCCAGCAGATCAGCGCGTTCGTGCTGCAGAAGCTCAAGCGCGACGCGGAGGCCTACCTCGGCGAGACGGTCACCGACGCGGTGATCACCGTCCCGGCGTACTTCTCCGACGCACAGCGTCAGGCCACCAAGGAGGCCGGCGAGATCGCGGGCCTCAACGTGAGCCGCATCGTCAACGAGCCGACCGCGGCCGCGCT
>JBJMIP010000050.1:0-3883 GCA_045806825.1 Marmoricola sp. | reverse complement strand
CCCCCGGTCGCGTTCTTCCCGGACTACGCGCCGGTCGTCAACGACGACGTCGTCGGGGACCTCGAGATCACCGACGTCGACGACGTCGTGGTGCTGCTGGTCCTCAACGCGGGGGACTCGCTCAGCACCACCACGGCCAACCTGCTGGCCCCCGTTGTCGTCAACACCGCGACCCACCGGGCGAGCCAGGTCATCCTCGATGACCCCGACCTGCCCATCGCGGCACCGCTGGTCGCGTGAGCGTCGCCACGCTCGTCGGGTGAATCTCGGAGCAAGCTCGCACTTTGCTGCGCTCCTCAACGCTCCTCGTTACGCAAACATGCGAGCAAGCTCGCACTTTGCTCCGTTCGTTCGCGTAACCTCACCTGCATGCTGGTCCTGAGCCGCAAGGTCGGCGAGAGCGTTGTCATCGGCGACGACGTCACCGTCACCATTCTCGAGGTGCGGGGCGACATCGTCCGGGTCGGCATCGACGCGCCCCGGTCCGTGAGCGTGCACCGGGCTGAGCTGCTGCAGCAGCTCGAGAACAGCAACCGCGAGGCGGCCTCGCCCAGCGACGACGCGGTGGCGAACCTGTCGAAGGCCCTGCGCGGGGGCTCTGCGGACTGATCGCCGGGCGTGACCTCCCCGGCTCGCAGGAGTTGAGGGTTCAGTCGCCCGAAAACGAGGTCCTCCCATGTCACGACTCCGCCTGGCTGCCGCCGGCTGCGCACTCGCCGTCCTGGCGCTCCCGCTGGTCCCGCTCTCCTCGGCCGGTGCCGACGCACCGAGGTACCGCGAGTACGTCGCCCTCGGCGACTCCTGGTCGGCTGACGTGGTCATCGCCGACCTGAACGGCCTCCCGGACGCGACCTACGCACCCACCGGGTGCGCCCAGTCGCACACGAACTACCCGAAGCTGGTCGCCAAGGCGCTGGGCGTGCCCACGTTCCGCGACGCGACCTGCGGGTCGGCCACCACCGACGACTTCTACGCCCCGCAGGGCGGCCTGCCCACGGGGGAGACCAACCCGGCCCAGTTCGACCGGCTCACCGCGACCACGGACCTGGTCACCGTCGGCATCGGCGGCAACGACGCCGGATTCGCCGGCGCCGCGGTGAGCTGCATCAACCTGCTCCCCACGAACACCTCGGCGTTCAGCGGGCTCTCGCTGCCGTTCTCGGTCCCGTTCCTGGGGTCCGGGCTGCCGGTCGGCGGCTGCAAGCAGAACTTCGTCAAGGACGGCCACGACCTGCTCGCCGAGCGGATCGCCGCCTCGAAGCCGAAGCTGGTCGCCGCGCTCGCCGAGATCCACCGGCGGTCCCCGAACGCCCGGGTGCTGATGGTCGACTACCTCGACGGGATCCCGGCCAAGGGTTGCTACCCGCTGGTCCCGATCACCGATTCCGACATGTCCTACCTGCACGACACCTTCATCAAGTTGAACGCGATGGTGAAGCAGGCCGCTGCCGAAGGCGGAGCCGAGTTCGTGGACACCTACGACGACTCCCACGGGCACGACGTCTGCCAGCTGCCGACCGTCCGGTACGTGGAGGGACTGGGCGTCCTCTCGCTCAACGGACCGGCCATCGCGGTGCCGGCGCACCCGAATTCGGCTGGTGCGGCGAGCCAGTTCCGTTCGGTGATGAAGCAGCTGGGCTAGTCCGCTCATTGGGCCTGGTCCGGCCAGCAGCCGGAATCCTCAGGTCCCTCCCACGGGTGCCGATGTGCACGTCCGTCAGAGGGAGGGCCTGTGGACGACGATGCCGAGATCATCGCCGAGTTCCTCGTGGAGAGCCACGAGAACCTGGATCAGCTGGACCGTGACCTGGTCGAGCTCGAGCAGCAACCGGGAAGCCGGGACCTGTTGTCGAGCATCTTCCGGACGATCCACACGATCAAGGGGACCAGCGGCTTCCTGGCGTTCAACCGCCTCGAGGCGCTGACGCACGTCGGGGAGAACCTGCTCTCCCGGCTGCGTGACGGCGAGATGGTGATGGACGTCGGCACCACCGAGGTGCTGCTGCGCATGGTCGACACGGTGCGCGCACTTCTGAACAGCGTCGAGAGCACGGGCGGGGACACCGCCGGCGACGTCGACGTCGAGGTAGTCGTGGCGGCGCTCCGGGCCGTTCTGGAAGGTACGTCGGAGACCGGGGAGGGGTCTTCGGCCGCTGCTGCCAGCGAGCAGGATGCTGCGCAGCAACCGTCCGGAAGTGAGCCTGGAGCGACCGCCACGACCACCGTGCCGGCGGTCGAGGTAGTCGCGCCGGAGGTCGAGCCCGCCGTCGAGGCAGAGGTCGAGGCGGAGGTCGTCGCCGAGGCGGTGGCCGAGGCCGTCGCTGAGGCGGTCGCCGAGATCGAGCACGCCGTGGAGCATGCCGTCGAGCACGCGGTCGAGCACACCGCGGAGGTCGTCGAGGAGTTCGTCGAGCGCCGTCAGGGCGGCCGCCGTTCCGGGGACCGCCGCGAGGACGACGAAGAGGGCGAGGCCAAGCGTGGCGTCGTCGACTCCTCCGTCCGCGTCGACGTGGACCTCCTGGACAGCCTGGTGCAGCTGGTCGGGGAGCTCGTGCTCACCCGCAACCAGGTGATGCAACGCACCGAGAGCTCGGCGGACACCGACCTGGTGCGCGCCGCCCAGCGCCTCGACCTCGTCGCCAGCGAGCTGCAGGAAGGGATCATGAAGACCCGGATGCAGCCGATCGGCCAGGTCTGGTCGAAGATGCCCCGGATCGTCCGCGACCTGTCCCACCAGCTGGGCCGCGAGGTCGACCTGCAGATGGAGGGCCACGACACCGAGCTCGACCGCTCGTTGCTCGAGGCGCTCAAGGGACCGTTGACGCACCTGGTGCGCAACGCCCTGGACCACGGCATCGAGACCCCGGCCGACCGCACCGCTGCCGGCAAGGACCCCAGGGGTCGCCTCCAGCTGCGCTCGTTCCACGAGTCCGGCCAGGTGGTCGTCGAGATCTCCGACGACGGCAAGGGCATCGACCCCGACACCATCGCCCGGGTCGCGATCGAGCGTGGCGTGATCACGCGTGACCAGGCCGCGCGGATGGAGACCCGCGAGATCGTGAACCTGATCTTCCGGCCCGGCTTCTCCACGGCCACGGAGGTCACCAACGTCTCCGGGCGCGGGGTCGGGATGGACGTGGTCCGGACCAACATCGAACGCATCGGCGGCACCGTCGACATGCAGAGCCAGGTCGGGGTCGGCACGACGTGCCGGGTCCGGATCCCGCTGACCCTGGCGATCATCCCGGCCCTGGTGATCGGTGAGGGCGAGGAGACCTACGCCATCCCGCAGGCCAACCTGGTCGAGCTGGTCCGGCTGGAGAACGAGGACCTGGCCAAGAACGTCGAGGAGGTCGCCGGGGCTCCGCTGCTGCGGCTGCGCGGTCACCTGCTGCCACTCGTGTCGATGGCCGAGGTGCTCGGGCGACCGCGTCCGGAGCCGGGTCCGCTGACCGTGGTCGTGGTCCAGGCCGACGACCTCCGGTTCGGGATCTGCGTCGACGAGGTGCACGACACCCAGGAGATCGTGGTGAAGCCGATCGGACGCCAGCTCAAGGCACTGCCGACGTACGCCGGAGCCACGATCATGGGAGACGGCCGGGTCGCACTGATCCTGGACGTCCCCGGGATCGCCCACCGGCACGCGCTCGCCCAGAACGTCACCCGGGACACCGGGGAGGTCCGCGCCAGCGCCGACGAGAACAGCACCGCCCTGCTGGTGCTCGAGGTCGGCGGAGGCCGTCGAGCAGCGCTGCCGCTGCGCGAGGTCTCTCGGCTCGAGGAGTTCTCGGTCGACCGGATCGAGCGCTCCGGTAGCGCCGAGGCGGTCCAGTACCGCGACGGCATCCTGCCGCTGGTCCGCCTGGCCGGTGCCATCGGCCTG
>JBJMIP010000049.1:0-3640 GCA_045806825.1 Marmoricola sp. | reverse complement strand
TGCGGACCAGGTAGATCTCCTTGACCTTCCCGTTCTCCGCGACCACGGTGCCGACGGCGTCGAGCTCGCCGTCGATGATCAGGAACAGCGCCGGGGAGCCGTTGACGGTGCCCCAGTCGACGTCGAGCTGGGCACCGGTCGGGACCACGGCCGCCAGGAAGCGAGCCACCTTGGCGGCACCGGTGATCGGGTTCAGCGCGGCCTTCTTGATGCCGCCGCCGTCGGTCCGTAGCACCACGTCCGGGGCCAGCAGCTCGAGCAGCGGCTCGACCTGCCCGGTCGAGGCGGCGAGGAAGAACTCCGCCACGATCTCCTGGCTGTTCTCCGGGAGCTCGACCCGCGGGCGTCGCGCCTCGACGTGGTTGCGGGCGCGCGAGGCCAGCTGGCGCACGGCTCCCGGCGTACGGTCCGTCGCCGCGGCGACCTCGTCGTAGGAGAAGCCGAAGATCTCCCGCAGCACGAACACCGCGCGCTCCAGCGGGGTCAGCGTCTCCAGCACGACCAGCATCGCGAACGAGACCGAGTCGGCCAGCTCGACGTCCTCGGCGACGTCCGGCGCGGTCACCAGGGGCTCGGGCAGCCAGGTGCCGACGTACGTCTCGCGCTGGCGCTGCAGCGTGCGCAGCCGGTTCAGGCTCTGCCGGGTGACGACCCGGACGAGGTACGCGCGCGGGTCGCGCACCTCGTCCCAGAGCCCCGGTCCGTCGAACGCCGCGGCGCAGCGCAGCCAGGACTCCTGGAGGACGTCCTCGGCGTCGGCGGTGCTGCCGAGCATCTCGTAGGCCACCGTGAACAGCAGCCCGCGGTGCTCGGCGAAGGTGTCCTCGGGGGTCATGGTCTCGGCTGCGCCCGACCGGCTGGGGTTGCGAGCTCGCACTGCTCCTTGAAGCCCTGGCTGGTCAGGCCGATGGCGCTGTTGAAGCGCGAGCGCTCGTTCTCCACGGCGATCATCATCGTCAGCTCCACGAAGCCATCCTCACCGAGATCGGCGCGCAACGCCTCGGTCATCTCGTCGGTGACCTCGAGCGGCGTCACGCTCATCGCCTCGGCGTACTCCAGGACGCGACGCTCCAGCGGGCTGAAGACCGTCGAGCTGCGCCAGCCCGGGATGTGCTCGAGCTTGCTGGTGTCCAGGCCCTTGCTCTGCGCGGCCCAGTAGCCGAAGTCCATGCACCAGCTGCAGCCGATCACGGCCGCGCTGCCGGCCTGGGCGAGCAGCTTCAGGTCGGGGTCCAGGCGGTTCCACTTGGCGACCTTGCCCTCGAACTTCAGGATCGCGAACAGGATCGGCTTGTGGTGCAGCAGGGCCAGGCCGTTGTCGAGGACCTTGCCGTAGGTCCGGCGGGAGTACCAGCCGACGGCCTTGCTGAACAGGTCCTGGTCCTCGACCAGCGGGACCCGGGCCGCCTGGCGGCGCTCCTCGGTGGTGGCGTAGATCTGGGTGCTCATCTCGTCTCCTCGGTCGTTGTCCCGCGACTGCGGGGCGCATCGAGATGAAGACACCGGCCGGCTCAGGTTTGTGACATCACCGCACCACGCGCAGCGCGACGTTGTCGTAGACCGAGGGAGTGCGGGTCGAGAAGGTCTTCACCGTGCAGTACGACGCGGTCCCGGCTTTGACTCCGGCCTTGGGCTTGAGGACGGCGGTGACGTCGCCGCGTGAGGAATAGAGGTCGGGCTGGGTGACCTTGTAGGTCCCGGCGAGCACGCTGCTGGTGACGTCCGCCCCGGTGCTGCTCCGGTAGTAGCGAACCGTGAACACGGTCGTGCTCTTGCAGCCCAGGACCCGCTGGGGGTCGGCCTGCTCGCCGTCGTTGTTCGCGTGGATCGAGACCTTGCGCGTCTGGTTGCCGAGGTAGAAAGCGATGGTCGGGCCGCCGAACACGTTCTGGCCGCCGTGCGGCGGGCCGGAGTAGGTGAAGGACAACGACACGTCGGGGCGGGTCCAGGTCGCGCGCCCGATGTAGCCGTCGCCGCCCCCGAGGGCAGGCTGGCCGTCGAGCTCACCGTTCGCTTGTCCGGCGTAGATCGCGCCGCGCGAGGTCGACGCGATCCCGCCGGCGTGGTCGCTGCCCGGGCTGCCGAGCTGGTGGCGCCAGCGCAGGGCCGTGCCGTTGAGGTCGACGCGCAGCGCGAACGCGTCGGTGCCTCCGTGGCTCTGCTTGCCCGGCAGCGTGCCGGTCGTGTCGCCGGTGACCAGGTACCCGTAGGTGAACGGGTAGTCGTAGGCGGTGCTGGACCGGGCGAGGCCGGTGGCCGCGTCGTCACCCGCGGACCCGAACTCGTAGGCCCACTCCGGTTGGGCGATGAAGGCGTCGGTGCCGCCCCGGTTGGTCTTGCCCGGGAACGCGCCGGTGGTCGAACCTGCCACGGTGCGTCCGTCGCCGGCGATCGCGACGTCGTCGCCCGCGGTGCCGAACTGGGCGAGTCCACCGCCGCCCTCGGAGTTCCCGGTGGTCATGGTGAAGAGGTCGCGGCCGCCCTTGCTGGTCTCGCCGGGAAACGTGCCGGTGGTGTCACCGGCCACCGTCACGGACGTCTCGTAGCCGCAGCACAGGCCGACGTACTCCGTGGAGGCGGACATCGAGACCACCCGGTCGTCCCCGGCGGTGCCGAGCTGGTGGATGTAGACGATCGCGCCGGTGGAGCTGAGCTTGGCGATGAAGTAGTCGATCCCGCCCTTGCTGGTCTCGCCCCCGAAGGTGCCGGTGGTGGTGCCGACGACGTACCAGAACGAGCGACCCTGGGCGATGCCGACGACCTTGTCCTCGCCGGGCGTGCCCAGCCTTGTCACCCACGCGGTCTTGCCGTCCTTGAAGGCCCAGACGAACCCGTCCGTCCCGCCGGCGTTGGTGTGGCCGGGGAGGGCACCGGTGGTCGAGCCGACCTCGACGGTTCCGGCCTCGGCGTATGGGACGTCGTCGCCGGCGGTGCCGAACTGCCGGGTGAGCTGCCCCGCACTCGTGTAGCGCCGGACGAACGCGTCGGTCCCGCCGGCACTGGTCTTGCCGGGCAGCGCGCCCGTGGTCGTGCCGAGGATCGTGTAGTCGGGCTTGCCGGAGCTGCCGATGACCCGGGTGACGTTCTCGGTCGCGGCGTTGCCGAAGAGGACCGCAGGGTAGAAGCTCGCGGCCGGGGAGGTCGCCGCGCCGGCGGGAACCGACTGCAGCGCGGTGGCGAGAAGAAGCACCATGGTGGCCAGGGCCGAAACCGCCCGAGAAGACGTCCTCATGGCTCCAAGATCGCACATCCGGTGACGTCCAGGACAGGGCTGCGACGACCCGGGTGGTCTGGGCCGGTCAGGGTTTCCGCGAGGCCGTGCAACCTTCTCGGCGCTGGTCGCGTCCAGGATCAGGATGACTACTTCCCAGGAGAACCGATGATCCGCACCACCCGCACCGCCCTGCTCGCTGCCGCCGCGGCCACCGCCCTGCTCACCGTCGCGGCCCCGGCCGATGCCGGCGCGCCGACCCGGGTCAACGCCGAGTACTGGGACATCAGCTGCGTCGCTGACCTCGGCGAGGGGCGGTCGCTGTTCCTGTTCGGGTCCGGCACCACCGACGGCACCGAGGGTGGCGTCGGCGCGTTCGTGGAGGACGAGTCCGGGTCGCAGGTCGCCGAGGGGCAGGCAACGTCCTTC
>JBJMIP010000048.1:0-9642 GCA_045806825.1 Marmoricola sp. | reverse complement strand
TTGCTGAACGCGGGACTGCCGACCAGCACCTTCGAGGCACCGACCAGCGAGATCGTGCTCGGGTTGTAGATGAACGCCGTCCGGATCACGTCCTGCTCGGCGAGCGGAGGCAGGTCGGCCGCGTTCGGCGAGGGGGCGTACGCCCACCGGGTCGAGCCGGCCGCGGCGTTGAGCGCGTCGACCAGGGTGGCGAGAGCCGCGTCCCGGTCCTGCCCGAACTGCGCGGAGTTCTTGATCTCCTCGAGCGAGACGACGTCGGCGCCGAGGGCGTTGATCGCCGCGACGATCTTGGCCTGCTGCCGGTTCAGGTCGTCGGCCTCAGCCGCCCCGCGCGGACCGGTCGCACCGCAGTCGTTGACGGTGTTGTGGTTGCCGGCCCGGTCGTCGTAGAAGCTGCACGTGTGGCCGGCGGCGGCGTAGTCGACACCGAGCGTCGGGAAGTAGTTCAGCACGTTGAACGTGGCCAGGTGGAGGTTGCCGGGCACGGCCGCCGGGGCCGGGGTCCGGGTGTTCGCGATGCTCACCACGTCGGTGCCCGTCCCGGTCACCCGGTGCTGCGGCTCGAACTTCCAGGTGCTGTTGCGGTAGTCGAGGATGACCGGCGCGTTGAACGTCGCCGGGGCACCGACGCGAACCGGGTTGGAGGCTGCCAGCCACGGCAGCGGGATGCCCTGGTTCGACGCGGTCAGGAAATTGATGCTCGAGCCGTCGTCGAGCGTGACCTTGCGGGCCGCGTTGTCGGCGACGACGGCCGCCACGGCGGCGCTGTCCTGGGCGTCCGCGACCTCGGTCGGGACCAGCAGCGGCCGGTCGCCGGTCGCCAGCCCGATCTCGGCGTACTGGTTGGTGGAGTAGGTGTCGGTCACGGTGAAGTGGTCGGTCGGCGCGAGCAGCTCACCCTCGTGCGCCTCGCGGGCAGCCGTCGTCGTCGGGTATGCGATCGCGAGCGGGGTGACCGGCGCGGCCGACCCGGAGGCCGCAACGACGCCACCAGCGGCCGGGGTGATCTCGGTCAGGCCGGCGAACTCACTCACCGGGCCGGTCACCTGCACGTAGTCGCCGACCTGCACGCTGGCCGCACCGGAGCTGCTCCCGAAGACGAAGACCGCGTCGGAGGCTCCGGGGGTGGCGTCGTCCGGACCACCGGTTCCGGGCGTCTGGACGTAGATGCCGTTCAGCCCACCCGTCGGGTACGTCGCGGTGACGATGCCTTTCGTGGTCACCGTCTGACCCACCAGCGGGCTGGTCGCGCCGGTGCCCTGGATCTCGGCGATCGTCTTGTCCCCGGCGTCGCCCCCGCCGCCGGTGCTGGCCGAGCTCTCCGGGGTCGGGGCGGCAGTGCTGAGGTCGGCGTTGTTGTTGTCGGTGTCGGCACCGCCCGCGCTGCGATTGGCCGAGGTGGCGTTGGTGAGGTTCGCGCTCATCGTCGCGCCCTCGAAGGTGTTGTTGCCGGTGCCGTAGGCGACCATGTCGACGAGGTTCGCGTTGCCGGCCACGTTCCCGGTTCCGGAGAAGCTGGTGCCGTTGATCAGCAGCACCTGCCCGGCCGTACCGCTCATCGTGAACGTGGTCGTGGCGTCCGGGGTCGGCAGTGCCGGGAGCGCCGTGTTCGCGCCGTCCGCCGCCTTGATCAGGTAGTGCCCGTGGGACGGCACGCTGCCCGTCAGTGCCACCGCGGCACCGCCGGCGCTGCCGCTGGCCGAGCGGTACTGGACGCTCAGCCCCGCGACCGGGACGGCCGCACCCGTCGGGTTGTAGAGCTCGATGAAGTCCGAGCGGAAGGGTGCGTTGGCGTTGCCGCCACCTCCGTAGACCTCGCTGATCACCAGGCCGGTGCCGGCCGGGTTCGCCGAGGCGGGTGCGACGTACAGGGCGGCGGCGACGAGGGCCAGGCCGAGCGCGGAGACCGCGCGGGGACGCAGGAGCATGGTGGTTCCTTGGGTTCGGTGGCTGTGCCCGAGAGAGGCACCGAGCCGGTGGGGCCGGGGATCGCCCGGACCGATCTATCGAACCTGCCCGGGCCGGCCCATGGAATCGCCGCGCTGCTGCGTGTTCGTGTCGCGCACATGAATGCAAAACATCGGGTCACGGTCCACTGACCCGGAACCGGTCACGGACGGACGCCCCGGACCACCGCGCTCCCCGGACGCGGGACCACGCGCACGTCGACGAAGCCGGCCTCCTCCAGCTCGGCCACCAGGGCCTGCGGCGTCCGCTCCGGCACGCCCCAGGACTGCAGGATCGCCCGGCCCACGGCGTACTCCCTGGCTTCGGGCCCTGCAGGGTCGGCTGCCATCGCATCGAAGTCACCGCCGATCGGCGCGTCCAGGCCGGCTCCCGGTCGCAGCGCCGCCATCAGGGCGGCCAGCGCGCCCTGACGCGCCTCGGCGGGGAAGAAGAACTGGCTCCAGAACCCGTGGTCGAACGGCTCGTCGGTGCTGAACGCGCTCGCATCGGTGCACACGACGGTGAAGCGGTCCGCGAGCCCGAGCTCGTTCGCGCGTCGGCGTGCCTCGGCAGCGAGGTCCTCGCTGAGCTCGACGCCGACGGCGGTCAGGTCCGGGGCGGCGCGGAGGGTGGTCAGGATCCGACCGGCGACACCGCAGCCCATCTCCAGCAACCGTCCGCCGGCCAGCATCGGCGCCCGGTCGGGGTCGTTCGCCAGCTGCTGGCGGAAGGCCGCGACGAGGGCGTCCGAGAACGGGTCGGGCGAGACGGCGCGGGCGTAGGCCAGCCGGTCCTCGGTCGCCATCGACCAGTAGGTGCTGTCGGCGAGACCCGCCAGCAGCCGGCCCTCGACCCGGTTCCCCGCCAGCGCGGTGGCGAGCGGCACGAACGCGGACGGTTCGGTGAGCGCGAGCCAGTGCTCGGTCAGGACGTAGCCCTCGTCCGAGCCCTCGGTGATGCCGCAGGTCTCGAGCGCGCGGCACCAGGCCTGGACCGTGGCGGGGTCCTGGTCGGCGAGCTCCGCGAGCTCTGCGGCCGTACGCCGCTGCCGCAATGCCTCGATCACGCCGGCCGACTCGGCGCCGGCCAGCAGGCTGAGCGTGTTGCTCGCGGTGAACAGCGGGGTCAGCACGGCGTCGTACGCCTCGAAGAAATCAGGCACGGCGTCACGCTACGCCGGACGGCGGCGACCGGAGGGCCGTTGCGACACGCCCATGCGCGAAAGGAGCCAGAACGGGATTTCGAGCACGCGCTCTCAATAGCATCGGCAGACAGACCGCTCGCCACCCTCCCACTTCCCCCCTTGACGAGGACGGCAGGACTTCCCCATGTTCCGAGTTTTCATGCTGCTCGCTACCGCCTCGGTCGCCCTGTACATCGCGGGCGGACCGAGCGTGCTTCTCGAAGCCGACCAGACGGCCAGCAACCTGGTCAGCACCACGGCCCGGACCGCGTCCACCGGCTGGTGGACCCGGCCCGCCATCCGGGTGCTGTCCTCTCCCGACGAGCTCGAGGTCCGCGCGGCCGGCACCGCCGAGGTCCAGGCCGAGGCACCGGCCACCCCGGGCGCCACGATCTACCTGCGAACCGCCGGCGCCTACGGGCTCGGGTACAACAACGTCAGCCGTGCGGTGCTGGACGCGAACCTGCGGGCCAGCCTGCCGATCCCGGGGCGGCCCTACACAGGTTCCTACAACTACTGGGCGTCGCTGCCGGCCACCGGCAGCTACCAGCAGAGCGACAGCGCCACCTTCACGGTCGTGGTCACGCCCGCCGCTCCACCGCCGGCGCCGACGTGCGGCGACGCTCCGGACCAGGTGAAGAGCGACGGCCGGCCGTGGGTGTGCAGCTACGACGACGAGTTCAACGGCAGCACGCTGGACCGACGGCTCTGGGTGCCGCAGGTCACCGCGAGCAGCGGGTTCACCACCGGCACCTCCACCATGTACGCCTGCGGCGCGGACACGCCCGACACCATCAACGTCACCGGCGGCAATCTCGAGCTCTCCCTGGTCGAGCTGCCGACGGTCGTGAGCTGCGGCCAGGGCAGGTACTCGAAGTACGCCTTCGGCCAGGTGATGCACTACCAGACGTTCTCCCAGACCTACGGCAAGTACGAGGTCCGGGCGAAGATCCCCGACCTCACCAGCCCGGGTGCCCAGGAGACCTTCTGGCTGTGGCCGAACACCAACGGCTACGGATCCTGGCCGGGCTCCGGCGAGATCGACTTCGCCGAGTTCTACAGCCGGTACGCCGACATCGACCAGCCCTACATCCACTACTACCCGGGCACCACGGCGACGGGCACCAACAACAACGTGACCACCGCCAGGTGCCCGATCAAGGTCGGCGAGTTCAACACCTACGGCCTCGAGTGGACCCCCGGGCGGCTGACGATCCTGCTCAACGGCACCGTCTGCATGACCGACGACTACTCCTCGGCGATCGGGTTCGTCCAGGGCAAGTACTCGCCGTTCGACAAGCCGTTCTTCCTCGCGCTGACCCAGGCGATGGGGACGACGGGCAACGAGTACGACCCGAACGTCGTCCCGGACAAGGTCACGACCCAGGTCGACTACGTACGCATCTGGAAGTGAGGCCGGCCGCAGCGCCGGGCTCGCTGAGCCCGGCGCTGCTGGGTCAGCCGATCCGGCCGTAGTAGACCGAGCTGGTCCACAGGCGCTCCATGCGCACGTGGGCGCCGGAGTACGGCGAGTGCCAGATGTAGCCGTTACCGACGTAGATGCCCACGTGGTAGATGCCGCCGCTGTTGTGGAAGAACACGAGGTCGCCCTTGCGGCGGTACTCGCGCGGGATGTGCTTGACCTGCCGGTACTGGGACGCCGCGGAGTGCGCCAACGAGTGACCCAGCCGGGCGAAGGTCCACCGGGTCAGACCCGAGCAGTCGAAGCGCGTCGGGCCGTCGGCGCCGTACATGTACGGCGATCCCTTGCGGCTGGCGGCGGTGTAGACGACCTTCGACCCGAAGGTCGTCGTGGAGCCAGAGGCATCCGCGCTCGAGAGCGGGACGCCGACCAGAGTGGTGATGGTGAACAGCGCGGCCACGAGGGTGAGGGCGCGCGCCAAGATACGACGGATGTACGTCGACATGATGGAACCTGAACGGTCACGCTTGCGAGGGTTGACCTGTCGGATTCGGGCTACCGTTGCCCGGCCACCGGTGTGGTGGCTTCACCCCAAGTCCCATCTTTCGGCTGGGACGTACTGCTGGTTCCTCCGCGCCCGCCAAACACTCGCTTTCGCGTCGTGTACACCTGGCTCATGACGGGCCTCAGCGTGAGCAGTCAGGTGGCCTCCGTCGGTGAACGGGGCACAACTAGTGGAACCGAACCCGCCAGTAGCTCCTGACCGTTCCCCGCGTGGACTGTGAGCCAGCCCACCGGGTTGACCTGGATCACACCGGGGGCCGAATTCGCCCTACAAATAGGTCTTTCGAGCGTGCAGCGCGTGCGCGCCGGCCACCCGGTCGAGGAACAGCAGACCGTCGCAGTGATCGATCTCGTGCTGCAGAGCACGGGCCTCGAAAGCCTCCGTCTCGAGGACGATCTCGGCGCCGGTCCCGGGCTCCTGCCCGCGCACGACCAGCCGCGAGGCACGCTTCACGTCGCCGGTCAGGTCGGGCACGCTCATGCAGCCCTCACGCGCCTTCTCGTTGCGGCTCGCGCTGACGACCTCGGCGTTGCAGAGCGCGAAGGTGCCGTGGTGGCCGCGCGTCTTGGGGTGCTCGGAGACGTCGACGCAGAAGACCTTCGCACTCACCCCGACCTGGGGTGCAGCGAGCCCGACGCACCCGGGTGAGACCCGCATGGTCGCGATCAGGTCGGCCGCGAGCTGCACGACCTCGGGCGCGGTCGGATCGACGGGCTCCCCTGGGCGCGACAGCACCGGGTCGGGGGCCCGGACCACGTCCAGGACCTTCCCGACGACGCCGTAGAACGTGGCGTCCTCGCTCACAGGTCGTCGCTCTCCAGCGGACGCAGGGTCACCTCGACGCCGAGCTGTCCGGCCGCCGTCTCGAGCGAGTGCTGCAGCACTGCCGGGTCGGCTGAGCCGGGCAGGTCGACCTCGGCGATCAGCACGTACAGCTCGCCGGCCAGCCGGGTGGTCAGGTCGGTGATGTTGCCCCCGACCCGCGCGACCTCGGCGACCACGTTCGAGACGATCCCCGGGCGGTCCCCACCGTGCACGCTGAGCAGGTACGCCGAGCCGCGGCTGACCACGCTCTCGGCCGGGACCTCGCGCACCGAGACCGAGAGCGAGCCGTCCGCCGTCAGCCCGGCGAGCGACTCCTCGACGCCTGCGGCGTCGGCGTCCCCGTCGGTGATCAGCATCATCGCGAAGTGACCGCGCAGCAGCGTCATCGTGGAGTCCTCGATGTTCAGGCCGAGCTCGGCGAGGACACCGGTGGTCTCGGCGATGATGCCGGGGCGGTCGTGGCCGAGGACGGTGATGGCGAGGAAGGTCACGCGCGGAAGTCTGGCACGGTGCGGCGCTGTCGTCACCGAGCTGTTCGTCGTCCTCGCTAGCTGCTCGAGCAACAGCGCGGCCGAACCGCCAACTCGGCGCGCGAAGCGCTGGACGTGCCGGTCAGTCGGCCAGTGCCCGTGCTCGCGCGAAGACGTCGTCGAGCATCGCGTGGGTCAGCTTGCCCGTGAAGGTGTTCTGCTGCGACGGGTGATAGCTGCCGAGCAACGTCACGGTGCCGTGCGGGCCGCCGAGCTCGGCCTCCGCGAGGTGACCGAACTTGGGTCGAGGCTTGGGGATGTCGAAGCCCGCGGCGCGCAACGAGCTCAGCGCAGCACCCCACCCGAAGGCCCCGAGGGTGACCACCACGCGCAGCGTGGGAGCGACGAGCTGGACCTCGCGAGCGATCCAGGGTGCACAGGTGTCGCGCTCCTCGGTCGTCGGCTTGTTCTGCGGCGGTGCGCAGCGGACCGCCGCCGCCATCCGCGCGCCGATCAGGCCCTGCCCGTCCCCGGCGTGCAGCGACGTCTCCTGCTCGGCCAACCCGGCCCGGTGCAGCGCGGCGAAGAGCCAGTCGCCCGAGGAGTCGCCGGTGAAGATCCGCCCGGTCCGGTTGCCGCCGTTGGCCGCGGGGGCGAGACCGACGATCAGGATGCGCGCGTCCGCGGCACCCCAGCCGGCGATCGGCCGTCCCCAGTAGGGCTGGTCCGCGAACGACGCCCGCTTCGTCGCCGCAACGTCCTCGCGCCAGCGGACCAGCCGCGGACAGGCGCGGCAGACCGAGACCCGCGCGTCCAGCTCGCCGAGGCTGTCCACGTCGGCCAGCGCCAGCACCTCGGCCGGCGTACCGGCGACCGGGGTGTCGGGGGACGCCGGGTCGTCCGGCCATCCGGTGCCCGGAGGAACCGGACTCTCGAACAGGTCCCCGGTGACCGGGTGCGGCAGCACCGTCAGTCCTCCTCGGGGACGGGCTGGGTGACCGGGCCGTACGGCGGGCGGCCGGACTTGACCGGGTACGACTCACGCAGGACGAGCTTCTCCACGAGCACCGGGTCCGGCGGAGGCTCGAGGTACCTGGCCGGGTCCAGGCTGTCCAGGTCGGCTGCCGCGGCAGCGCGGGCGGCTCTCTGCTCAGCGACCCGACCGTCGCGGACCGCGTCGACCTCGGCACCGAACAGCAGCGCCACGTTGGTCAGCCACAGCCACAGCAGCGCGACGATGGCGCCGGCGACCGAGCCGTAGGTCTTGTTGTACGAGCTGAAGTTCGCGACGTAGAAGGCGAAGCCGGTCGAGGCCGACGCCCAGATCAGCAGGGCCAGGAACGCCCCCGGCGACAGCAGCCGGATCCGGCCGACCTTCACGTTCGGGGTCGCGTGGAAGAGCAGCGCCACCACGATCACGACGACCAGCGCGAGGCCCGGCCACTTGGCGATCTCCCAGGTGTCCACGGCCGACTGCTCGACCCCGAGCTTGGCTCCCACCGAGTTCGCCAGCGGGCCGGTGACGGTGAGGATCACCAGTGCCACCACGAGCAGCACCACGCACACCAGAGTGATCAGCAGCATCAGCGGACGGAGCTTCCAGAAAGGACGGGTCTCCTCGACCTCGCGCACCCGGTTCATCGCGCGCGAGAAGCCCCCGACGTACGCCGACGCCGAGTAGAGGGCGCCGAGCGTGCCGAGTGCGAAGGTCCAGGTCGCACCACTGGCCGTGGCCAGCTTCGTGACGGTCGGCGAGATCGAGTCCAGCCGGTCCGCCGACATCAGCGGTCGCAGGATGTCCAGCACGGTGTCCACGGTCCCGTCGGGATCGTGCAGCAGCCCGATCAGCGAGAACAGCGCCAGCGCGCCCGGGAAGATCGCGAACACCGCGTAGTACGTCAGCATCGCCGCCAGGTCGGTGTCGTCGTGGCGGAGGAAGTTCTTGGTCGCGGTGATCAGTGTGTTCATGTCACGCAGCTCCAGGCGATGCCGTCGAGGATGTCCGACTCCGAGACGATCAGGGTGTCGACCGGGGTCCGGCGCAGGATCCGGTCCAGGATCAGCGCACCGGCGCCGATCACGTCCGCGCGCCCCGGGTGCATGTACCCGAGCGCACGCCGGTCCGCGACGGTCATCGTGACCAGGTCCTGGATCGTCGCCCGCACCTGCGCCACGTCCAGACGGGCCAGGTGCACCCGCGACCGGTCGTAGGCCTCCAGGCCGAGAACACCGGCCGCCACGGTGGTGGCCGTGCCGGCAACGCCGACCACGGTCGCCGCCAGCCCGGGGTCCACCCGGCAGGAGTCGAGCGCCGCGTCCACGTCCGCCGAGACCGCGGCTACCTGCTCCGCGGTCGGAGGGTCGTCGTGCAGGTGCCGCTCGCTGAGCCGCACCGAGCCGATGTCCAACGAGTGCTCGGCGGTGATCCGCCCGTCCGCAGTCCCCAGGATCAGCTCGGTCGAGCCGCCGCCGATGTCCAGCACCAGCACCGGGCCCTCGACGTCCCCGAGCACCCGGGTGGCCCCGTCGAACGACGCGCGCGCCTCCTCGCCGCCGGCGATCACCTCGACCTCGACCCCGATCCGCGCCCGGACGGCGTCGGTGAACTCGGCCGCGTTCTCGGCGTCCCGGGCGGCCGAGGTCGCGCAGAACCGGATCCGCTCGGGCCGGTACTCCTCGACGAGCATCGCGTACTCGTCGAGGGTGGCGAAGGCACGCTGCATCGACTCCTCGGCGATCCGCCCGGTGCGGTCGACCCCCTGGCCGAGCCGGACGATGCGCATCTCGCGGACGTGCTCGGTGCTGCTGCCCGTCTCCGGCTCGAGGTCGGCGACCAGCAGCCGCAGCGAGTTGGTACCGCAGTCGAACGCGGCAACGCGGACCGTCACGGTTCCGCAGGAGGTTGGTCGACGCACGGGCCGGATGCCCACCAGTCCCCCAGGACGTCGAGCACCTCGTCGCCCAGCGGGTTGACGCCGCGCCCTTGGGCGAGCGACTGACCGGCCAGCACGTGCAGGCACTTCACGCGGTCGGGCATGCCGCCGGCGGAGATACCGGCGATCTCCTCGACGCTCTGGCCCTTGGCCTCGCCGATCTCCGCGCGCGCCGCGAGGTAGCGCTCGTGCGCGACCCGGTACGCCGCGGCGAGCTCCGCGTCCTCAGCCAGCCGGGCCGACATCTCCTTCATCAGGCCCGAGGCCTCGAGGGTGCCGATCATCCCGGCCGCCCG
>JBJMIP010000047.1:0-2767 GCA_045806825.1 Marmoricola sp. | reverse complement strand
CCAACAGCCCCGCCAACCGATCACCCGCGAACTGCTCGAGATCGATCTCGGCCAGCGCGTCCAGATCTGCATGCACCCCTGCAAGAGGGTCTGCGATCGGCGGGGCCAGGAGCGAGGTCATGAGGCAATTCTTGTTCGAACACTTGTTCGATACAAGGGCTCCCCGGAATCTGTGGAGAACTATCTGGACGACCCGCCTTGTGTGCACCAAGTGGACGAAAAGCTCGAGGCCGTCAGGCCCGCGTGGAGGCACCATGGGTGGATGGAGAAGAAGTCGTTCGCGGAGATCCTGGCTGAGGTCAAGGACGCGAACCCGAATCCCCACGGGAGCGACTTCGCCAACCGGGAACCAGAGCCGTTGAGCGATCAGGCCGGTCACCACTTGTCCTTGGTCGGAGAACTACGTCCTGCCTCGGTTCGACAGCTGGTTCTCGACGGCGTCCCTCTGGCCTGGGACCCGTGCGGATGCTGCGACTTCCCGCCCCTGTGGATCGACCCGGATCGAGCGCGCGCGGCCGCGAAGAAGGGCAAGCCGGTGCTCCGCGAGGGCAATGCCTGCGCCACTTACCTGGACCTGTGGCGCGATGCCTGCGGCGACGTCGTCGTCGCACATGGCGACGTCGACTGGCCAGGTGCTCTCGAGTAGCCGGGCAAGGGGCCAGAAAGCCCAAGAGCCCGGTCCGCAGGACCGGGCTCTTGGATCTGTACCCCCGACGGGATTCGAACCCGCGCTACCGCCTTGAGAGGGCGGCGTGCTAGGCCACTACACAACGGGGGCCTGGAGCGAACGCGACTCTATCGGTTGGTCCGGAACCGGGCCAAATCGAAACAGTGTGGCGTTCCTCGCTGGGATACAAGGACTCGAACCTTGACTGACAGAATCAGAATCTGTAGTGCTGCCAATTACACCATATCCCACCGATTCGGACTTGCCTCGCGACGGTCCGAACCGAAGAGAAACCTTACACGGACGTGGTTGCAGGCGGCAAAACGGGCGGCGTGGTTCGCGATGTGATCCCCATCCTGCGAGCGAGGTTCAGCACCAGGAGCAGGTACACGCCGTTCTGCGTGATCGTCAGCGGGAGGTTCGACCAGGACACCTCGGTGACGTTCAACGTGGTGTCGATGTCGCCGAGGAACAGGGCGAACCCGAAGGCGATCAGGTTGTTCCAGATGTGCAGCGCGATGCCGGCCTCCAGCCCACCGGTCCGGTAGACGAGGTACGCCGCGAGCACGCCGAAGGTCAACCGGTCGACGAACAGCGGCGCGTTCTGGACGCCGTGCGCGAGCGCGAACAGCACGCCGCTCACCAGGATCGCCACCCACGGCCGTCGCGAGAGCGACCCGACCGCCTGCAGCAGGTAGCCCCGGAAGACGTACTCCTCCCCCATCGCCTGGAGCGGGGTGGTGATCGCGACCACGACCGCCATCGCGACCAGGGTCCCGGTGATCGGGTTGGCTCCGCTGCCGAGGTCGTTCGGGTCGCCGGGCAATGCAGCGCCGACGAGCAGCTGGGCGAGGATCGCGATCACCGACAGGCCCAGGCAGGCCAGGAAGAACCGCCAGCGGATACCCGGTTTCACCGACATCAGCCACCTGGGCCGCATCCCGTGCAGGGAACGCAGGATCAGCCAGGTCGCCGGCACCAGGGCCGCCAGGGACAGGTTCAGGTAGAGCAGGCCCTGCCAGGTGACCGGGTCCAGGGTCACCGCGTTCTCCATCGCCTTGCTGAAGCTGCCCGTGTGGTCGAGCTCGACGCTGAGGGCGAGGACCGGGAGGACCGCGAACGGGGCGAGGACGAACATCGCGAGCGGCAGGGACACCAGCCCGACGACCGGGCGCCACCAGTCGTAGGTCCAGGTGCGCAGCATCAGCGGGTAGCTGCGCGGCTCCGGGTGCGGGTGCTCCTGGCTCATCGTGGGACGGCTCAGGCAGGCAGGGCGTCGAGGCGGCGCAAGGTCTCCTCGCGGCCGAGCAGCTCGAGGGACTCGAACAGCGGCGGCGAGATCCGACGGCCGGTGATCGCGACCCGGACCGGGCCGAACGCGTTGCGCGGCTTGATGCCGAGCTCGTCGACCAGCTTGGCCCGCAGCGCCTCGTCGATGGCAGCGGTGCTCCAGGTGGTCAGCCCGCCGAGCGCCTCCCGGGCAGCCGCGACGACCCGTCGTCCGTCCTCGTTGAGGACCTGGGCGACGTCGTTCTCGTCGTACGCGACCTCGCTGGCGAACAGGAAGCCGAGCATCTCGCTCGCCTCGGTGAGCTTGCTGATCCGCTCGCCGACCAGCGGCATCGCCAGCTCGAGCAGCTGCGCGTCCGAGTCCGAGACCGGGTCGCCCACGACTCCGGCCGCCTTCAGGAACGGCAGCACCCGGTGGGTGATCTCCTCGATCGGCAGCAGCCGCAGGTGCGAGGCGTTGATCGCGTCGGCCTTCTTCAGGTCGAAGCGCGCCGGGTTCGGGTTCACGTCGGCGATGTCGAACGCCTCGACCATCTCCTCCAGGGAGAAGACATCGCGGTCCGGCCCGATGGCCCAGCCGAGCAGCGCCAGGTAGTTGAGCAGACCTTCGGGCAGGAAGCCGTGGTCGCGGTAGGCCAGCGCGTCCGCCTCGGGGTCGCGCTTGGAGAGCTTCTTGTTGCCCTCGCCCATCACGTAGGGCAGGTGCCCGAACTGCGGCGTCTGCCGGGCGATGCCCAGCTCCGTGAGCGCGTCGTACAGGGCGATCTGCCGCGGGGTGCTGGAGAGCAGGTCCTCGCCACGGAGCACGTG
>JBJMIP010000046.1:0-7847 GCA_045806825.1 Marmoricola sp. | reverse complement strand
GCCGGTGTGGCCGAGGCCGCGCCCGGAGAGCTGCGGGACCGCGACCCCGCAGGCCGCGACCAGCGGCGCGAGCGGCAGGGTGATCTTGTCGCCCACGCCGCCGGTGGAGTGCTTGTCGGCGGTGGGCCGGGAGATCCCGGAGAGGTCCATCCGCTCACCCGAGGCGATCATCGCGTCGGTCCACCGCGAGATCTCGTGACGGTTCATCCCGTTGAGCAGGATCGCCATCGCCAGCGCCGACATCTGCTCGTCCTTCACCACGCCCCGCGTGTAGGCGTCGACGACCCAGTCGATCTGGGAGTCGGTGAGGGTGTCGCCGCCACGCTTGGCGATGATCACCTCGACGGCGTCGTGCTGTTCCATGAAGGCTCCTAGATCTCGACTACGCTCGATCGCCGGTGGTTGCCGCCCGATCGCCGGTGGTTGCCGCCCGGTCGCCGGTGGTTGCCGCCCGGTCGCCGGTGGTTGGTCCGCGATCGCCGGTGGTCGCCGCCCGCGCACCAGCGACCGGGACGGCGTGGTACCCGCGGAGCACGAAGGTGCCCCGGGACTCGGGCTCGCCGGCCAGCGCGAGCGTCGTGAAGCTGCTGAACAGGTGCGTGACCGACTCGACGAGCTCCATCCGGGCCAGCGGTGCACCCAGGCAGAAGTGCACGCCGACGCCGAAGGCCACGTGGTTGTTGGGGGTGCGGTTGACACGGAACTCGTCGGGGCGGTCGAAGACGCCCGGGTCGCGGTTCGCCGACCCGAGCAGCACCCCGATCTTCTGGCCCGCCTCGACGACCAGGCCGCCGACCTCGACGTCCTCGGTCGCAGTGCGCTCGAAGAGCTGCAGCGCGGAGTCGAAGCGCAGCATCTCCTCCACGGTCAGGGCGACGTCACCGCCCGGCACCAGACCGCGCCGCAGCATCGCCACCAGGCCGTTGCCGAACACGTTCACCGAGGCCTCGTGCCCGGCGTTGAGCAGCAGCACCACGGCGGCGACGACCTCGTCCTCGCTCAGCTCGGTGGCCACCAGGTCGGTGATCAGGTCCTCGGCCGGCGTGCTCCGACGCTCGGCGACCAGTGACCGGACCAGGTCGGCGAAGTCCTGGGCAGCGGCCACAGCGGCCTCGACGACCCCGGGGCCGGGCGGGACCTCGTACATCCGCACGATCGCCTGGGACCAGTCCCGTAGCGAGCCGGCGTAGGAGCGCGGAACCCCGAGCAGCTCGGCGATGACCAGCACCGGCAGCGGCTCGGCGAAGTCGGCGATCACGTCGAAGCCGCCGGGGTCGACCTCGTCGAGCAGCGCGGCCGCCAGCTCGCGCACCCGCGGCCGCAGGCGCTCGATGTGTCCGCGCCCGAAGGCCTGCGCGACCGGGCGGCGCAACCGGGTGTGCTCGGGCGGCTCGTTCTCCATCATCTGGTTGCGGTGCAGCAGGTTGAACGGCTCGAGCTGGTCGGCCGGTTGCTTGTCCGTCCAGATCCGCCCCAGACGCCGGTCACGCTGGACCGCGCTGACGCTGGCGTGGTCGAACGCCAGGTACATCCCCAGGCCCTCGTGCCAGGCCACCGGGTGCGCCGCGCGCTCGGCGTCGAAGAACGGGTACGGGTCGGCGACGACGTCGGGTGAGCTCAGGTCAAGCGAGGTCGTCGGCACCGAACGCATCGGGCAGCACCTCATCCATCCGCTTCACGCCCTTGCTGGTCAGCACCTCGAGCTCCGGGCCGCCGTGCTCCCACAGCAGCTGCCGGCAGCGACCGCAGGGCATCAGCACCTCTCCGCTGCCGTTGACCGCGACGAAGTGGGTCAGCCGACCGCCTCCGGACAGCACGAGCTGCGAGATCATGCCGCACTCGGCGCACAGCGCTACCCCGTACGCCGCGTTCTCCACGTTGCACCCGGTGACGAAGCGCCCGTCGGTGGTCCGACCGGCCGCCCCCACCGGGAACTTCGAGTACGGCGCGTAGGCATTGCGCATGGCCGCGGTCGCCGCGGTGACAAGGGCGTCCCAGTCGAAGTTCACCCGGCCGACCCCTTCCGGTAGATCTGGCCGTCGGCCTTGGGCATGCGTAGTCGTTGGGCGAACAGCGACACGGCGAGCAGCGTGGCGACGTACGGGGTCATGCTGGTGAAGTCGCGCGGCACCTCGTCGGTGAGGGCGAACCAGAGCAGGAACAGTGCGCCGAAGACGCCGATCGTGGCGGCCGCGACGTACTTGCGCTTGAAGAGCCGCCACAACGCGAACAGCAGCAGTGCGATGCCGATCAGGAGCAGCAGCGCGTGGATCGTGGCCGGCGCCCGCAGCCGCAGGCTGTCGGTGTAGCCGAACATCAGCGACCCGACGAGGCCACCACCGGGACGCCAGTTGCCGACGATCATCGCCGCCAGGCCGATGTAGCCGCGGCCGTTGGTCTGGTTGGTGTGGAAGCCGGGCGAGGAGACCATCGCCAGGTACCCGCCACCGAGACCCGCGAGGCCGCCGGAGACCAGTACTGCGGCGTACTTGTGCCGGATCACGTTCACACCGAGGCTCTCCGCCGCCTGCGGGTTCTCCCCGCACGAGCGCAGCCGCAGGCCGAACTGGGTCCGCCAGAGCACGAACCCGGTGACCGCGACCAGCGCGAACGCCAGGTAGGTGACCACCGAGACCTGGGTGGTCGCCGCGGACACGAACGCCGCCACGTCGGAGACCATGAACCAGTGCTTGTCGGCCAGGTCCTGGGCCGCCGAGGACAACCAGGGAATGTGGTCGAGCACCGGCGGTTTCTGGATACCGGTGAGCTGCTGGGCGCCGCCGTGGCCGAACTCGGAGTTCAGGTCGGAGAAGAACGCCTCCGCCAGGAACGTGGTCAGGCCGAGCGCGATCGTGTTCAGGGCGACACCGGAGACGATGTGGTCGACCCCGAACGTCACGGTCGCCACGGCGTGGATCAGGCCGCCCAGGACACCGAAGGCGACGGCACCGAGCAGACCGATCGTCGGCCCGTACCAGTAGGTGCAGTACGCGCCACCCCAGGTGCCGAGCAGCATCTGGCCCTCGAGGCCGATGTTGACGACCCCGGAGCGCTCGCTCCACAGGCCGCCGAGGGCGGCCAGCAGGATCGGGCAGGTCGCGGTGATCGCGGCCTGCAGGCTGCCCTTGGAGTCGAGCTCGTTGGCGCCGGTCGTCACCCGCACCGCCGCTACCAGGGCCAGCGAGAACAGGCCCATCACCAGGTACAGCTTCCAGCGGGAGACGCCTGCGCCGGCACGCACGGCGTCACTGACCGCCTTCACCGCGGTGGGAGTGCTCATGCGCGGGCCTCCGCTCCGAGTGCGGCCTTGAGCTCGCGCTGCTCGTGTGCGGCCATCCACCGGCGGACCACCTCGTAGGCGACCACGACCGCGAGCACGACCACACCCTGGGTGATCTGCACGATCGACGGGGAGATGTCGGCGACCAGCCCCAGCGGGTTGGCCTGCTCGGAGAGCCAGGCGAACAGAACGGCGCCGAACGCGATGCCCAGCGGCCGGTTGCGACCGAGCAGCGCCACCGCGATGCCGGTGAAGCCGAGCTGGTGCTGGAAGGGCGGCCCGTAGTAGTCGGCGCCGCCGAACAGTGCCGGCATCCAGACCAGACCGGCGATCGCACCGGAGATGAGCATCGAGATCAGCACCATCTTCTTGACCTTGACGCCGGACGCGACCGCCGCGTCCTCGTTCTGGCCGGTCGCGCGCAGGTCGAAGCCGAAGCGGGTCCGGTTGATCACCACCGACATGACCACCCCGGCCACCACGGCCAGGATCGTCAGCGTCCAGATCGAGCCGTCGCCCGCGGTCCACGGCGTCCAGCCGGCGAGCTGGCTGGACTCCGGGAGCGGCGTGGTGCGCCGGCCCTGGCCGTACTGCTGGCCGTGGTTGTTGAGCAGGTAGCCGATCAGCGTCCCGGCGATCGCGTTCAGCATGATCGTGGAGATGACCTCGCTGACCCCGCGGGTGACCTTCAGCAGGCCCGCGATGCCGGCCCACAGCGCGCCGGTGGCCATCGCGGCCAGCAGCGCGACCAGGATGTTCAGCTTGCCCGGGAAGAACGCGGCCCCGGCGACCAGCGCCCCGACGTACGCCGCGAGCGTGTACTGACCCTCGACACCGATGTTGAACAGGTTCATCCGGAACCCGATCGCCGCGGCCAGCGCGGCCAGGAACAGCATCGAGCTCTGGTTGGTGATGTTCACGATGTTGCGGTGGCTCGGGACGGTGAGGATGACGTTCCAGAAGTCCGAGACCGAGGCTCCGGCGATCACCACGACCACGCTCGTCACCAGGACGGAGACCACCACGGCGATCAGCGGCGCGATCAGGGTCTGCGCCACCGAGCGCAGCAGCTTGGTGCCGTTCACGACCGACCTCCCGTCATCGCCTCGCCGAGGTCCTGCGGGGTGACGGTCCGCGGGTCGAACCGGCCGACGAGCTCGCCGCGCAGGATCACCTCGATGGTGTCGGAGAGCCCGATCAGCTCGTCGAGGTCGGCGGAGATCAGCAGCACCGCCAGACCCTCGCGTCGGGCGCGCTTGATGTGGTCCCAGATCGCGGCCTGGGCGCCGACGTCGACGCCGCGGGTCGGGTGCGAGGCGATCAGCAGGACCGGGTTGCCGCTCATCTCACGGCCGACGATCAGCTTCTGCTGGTTGCCGCCCGAGAGCGCCCGGGCGTGGGTGGTGATCGAAGGCGTGCGCACGTCGTACTCGGAGACGATCCGCTCGGTGTCGGTCTTGGCGTCACCGGCGGTGATCAGGAAGCCGTTGCTCGACGGCGGCCGGGTCTGGTGTCCGAGGACCCGGTTCTCCCAGAGCGGGGCGTCCAGCAGCAGGCCGTGGCGGTGCCGGTCGGCGGGGATGAAGCCGATGCCGGCCTCACGCCGGTCGCGGGTGTCCCAGGAGGCGATGTCCTGGCCGTCGAGGTGGATGGTGCCGGTGCCCTTGCGCATCCCCATGATCGTCTCGACCAGCTCGTCCTGGCCGTTCCCCTCGACCCCGGCGATGCCGAGGACCTCACCACGGCGGATCGACAAGGAGATCTTCGCCAGCAGCGCGCGACCGTTCTCGTCGACCAGCCCGACGTCCGTGAGGTCGAGCATCACCTGGTCGGTGACGGTGGACTCCTCGGTCTCCGGCGAGGGCAGCTCGGAGCCGACCATCAGCTCAGCGAGCTGCTTCTTGGTCGCGGTCGCAGGGTCCGCCTCCCCCACGGTCTCACCGCGACGCATCACGGTGATGTCGTCGGCGATCGCGAGCACCTCGTCGAGCTTGTGCGAGATGAACAGCACGGTGTGCCCGGAGTTGCGCAGCTCGCGCAGGTTCACGAAGAGCGCCTCGACCTCCTGCGGGACCAGCACCGCGGTCGGCTCGTCGAGGATGATGATCTTCGCGCCGCGGAAGAGGACCTTCAGGATCTCCACGCGCTGGCGCTGGCCGACGCCGAGGCCCTCGACGAGCACGTCGGGGTCCAGGCCGAAGCCGTAGGCGTCGGAGATCCGGCGGATCTCCGCGCGCGCCTTGTCGCCGATACCGAAGAGCTTCTCGGCGCCGAGAACCACGTTCTCCAGCACCGTCAGGTTGTCGGCCAGCATGAAGTGCTGGAAGACCATCCCGATGCCGACCTTGATCGCGTCGGTCGGCGAGGAGAAGTGCACCGGGGTGCCGTCGACCTCGATGGTGCCGCCGTCGGGCTTCTGCACCCCGTAGAGGATCTTCATCAACGTCGACTTGCCGGCGCCGTTCTCGCCGATCAGCGCGTGCACGGTCCCCGGCCGGATGGTGATGTTGACGTCGTGGTTCGCGACCACGCCCGGGAACTGCTTGAGGATGTCGCGCACGACGATCCCGCCGCCGGGTTCCTCGGTGGCAGCAGCGCTCACTGATCCTCCTGGTCGCAGATGGCTGGTCGCAAGACGGGCCGGGCCCGGACCCAAACGTAGCGTCTGGATCCGGGCCCGGCTTCACCTAGGCGGTGAAACTTCTCCCGTCAGCTCAGGGCTTGACGGGGACCTTGATCTCGCCGGACTTGATCTTCGCGGCGTAGTCGTCGAGCTGCGACTTGATGTCGTCGATGAAGCCACCCGAGGTCGAGTAGCCGACACCGTCGTGCGCCAGGTCGTAGGTCTGGTAGCTCGTCAACGGCTGACCGTCGGCGACCGACTTGATCATGTTGAAGGTGGCCACGTCGACCCGCTTCAGCATCGAGGTCAGGATGTGCGACTGCTCGTTGGCCGGAGCGGTCAGGTACTGGTCGCTGTCGACACCGATGGCCCACTTGCCGTCACCGGCGTCCGTGGCGGCCTCGAAGACACCCGAGCCCGAGGCACCTGCAGCGTGGTAGACCACGTCCGCACCAGCGTCGTACTCGGCAGCGGCAGCAGCCTTGCCACCGGCCGGGTCACCGAAACCGGAGAGGTCGCTCTCCTCGATGTACTTCACGTCGACCTTGATGTCCGGCTTGGCAGCCTTGGCACCGGCCACGTAGCCGGCCTCGAACTTCTTGATGAGGTCGTTGTGGACGCCACCGACGAAGCCGATCGTGCCGGACTTCGACTTCAGCGCAGCCGCGGCACCGACGAGGTAGGAGCCCTCGTTCTCGGCGAAACCGAGGTAGGCGACGTTGGCGTTGGCCTTGGTGTCGGGGTCGAAGCCGTCGATCACGCCGAAGTTGATCTTCGGGTAGTTCGGGGCGACCGCGTTGACAGCCTCGCTGTAGGCGAAGCCGACACCGATGATCGGGTTGAGGCCCTGGTCGGCCATGTCCTTGAGGCGGGTCTCGCGGGCCGACTCGGCCTCGCCGTCAGCAGCCTCGCCCTCGACACAGGTCGCCTTCAGGTCCTGGACGGCCTTCTTGAGGCCGGCGTACGCGGAGTCGTTGAAGGACTGGTCACCCCGGCCACCCACGTCGTAGGCCAGCCCGACCTTGGGCCCGTCTCCGCTGGCGGTCTTGCAGACGTCCTCGTTGGCGGTCGACTTGCCGTCGTTGCCGGACTTGTCGTTGTTCTTGCCGCAGCCGGTCAGCGCGAGTGACGCGACGACTGCGACGACAGCGATCTTGCTCAAGCGGCGCAAGATGCCCTCCTCGGGGGTTGGGACGCACCGCTCGGCACGGCGCGGATTCGCCGTCACCCTACGGGCGCTCGCCCGGCTGCGATAGAACGATTCGAAGGTCTGCCTGCTTTGTTACCTATCGGTGACCATCACACCCGCTATTCGGGTAGTCGACCGCGAATCTTCCTGGGTCAAAGGTCCCGGGTCAGGGTTTCCAGTGCCGCAACGGCCAGCACCTTGGCCGCGATCGTGACCGCGCGGTCATCGACCCGCAGGTTCCCCTGGTGGAGGTCGTACGTCGCCCCTCCGGGGGTCCGGGTACCGAGCCGGGCCATCGCCCCGGGCACGTGCTCGAGGTACCAGGCGAAGTCCTCCCCGCCCAGGCTCTGGGTGGTCGGCTGCAACCCCTCGTCCCCCACGACCCTGCGGATCGCCTCGCCCAGCACGCCGGTGGCGGCGTGGTCGTTGATCACCGGCGGGACGCCGCGGACGTAGATCACCTCGGGCTTGACGCCGTACGGCTCGACGAGCTGCTCGATGATGGTGCGCACCAGGGTCTCGGCGTCCGCCCAGGCGACCGCGTCGAGCATCCGCACGGTGCCGGCGGCCCGTCCGATCGCGGGGATCACGTTCATCGCCGACCCTGCGCGGACCAGGCCCCACACCACGCTGACCCCGGCGCGCGGGTCGAGGCGTCGGGACAGCACCGCGGGCAGCTCGGTGATCAGCTTGCCCAGCGCGAAGGTCAGGTCCTCGGTCAGGTGCGGGCGCGACGTGTGCCCGCCGTTGCCGGT
>JBJMIP010000045.1:0-4785 GCA_045806825.1 Marmoricola sp. | reverse complement strand
TCGGCCCGGACCCCCAGGCGCTGCTGACCGTCGACGGTCTGCGCCGCTACCTGACCGAGAACCTCAAGGGCCAGGACGTCCCGCCCGACGAGCTCGCCTACTTCGTCACGCGGCTGCTCGTGTTCTTCACCTCCAGCAACGAGCGCCGGTTCGGCCAGTGGGAGAACACCAGCTGGTGGGACTTCGTCGGTGCGGCGACACGCTCGACGGATTACCAGCACGTCCTCGCTGCCGGCCTGACCCGGAACCTGGTGGCCGCCAAGGAGACGTTGGCCAGCACCCGCACGATCGGCAACATGGGCGAGGCGTTCGTCTACAACATCATGGGCGTCGGCAACGACGGTGCGCTCGACCGGGTGCTGAACCTGCCGACCAACGAGGCCTGGATCGACCCGTGGACCACCTACCTGCGCGGCCTCGGCGTCCGCTTCGTGCTGGGTCAGGGGCTCGCGTCGTACGAGGTGACGAACGGCAAGGTCAGCGCGGTCCAGCTCGTCGACGCCTACGGCGCCACCACCCGGCACGAGTCGGACTGGTTCATCTCCGCGATGCCGGTCGACAAGGCGACCGCGTTCCTGGGTGGCCCGATGCTCGCCCGCGACCCGAGCTTCGCGAACCTCAACCGGCTGCAGACCGACTGGATGGTCGGCATCCAGTACTTCTTGAAGAAGAAGATCGACATCACCTTCGGGCACATCACCTTCATCGACTCCCCGTGGGCGCTCACCGCACTGACGCAGGGCCAGTTCTGGACCTCGCGCAACTTCCCGGCGGCCTACGGCGACGGCTCGGCGGTCGACTGCCTCTCGGTCGACATCTCCAACTGGGACGCCAAGGGCATGCTCTACGGCAAGACCGCCAAGGAGTGCTCGCCGCAGGAGGTCGCCAACGAGGTGTTCGCGCAGATCCGCTACCACCACACCGTCGGGGACGTGCTCAGCGCCGGCGACATCGGATCCTGGGTGCTCGACCCGGGTGTGCAGTACAACGCGACCACGCGGCGCAACACCAACGACACCCCGCTGCTGGTCAACACCGCCGGGTCCTGGAAGGACCGCCCGGGCGTCGCCACGAAGCTGCCGAACTTCTTCCTCACCGGCGACTTCGTGCGCACCAACATCGACCTCGCGACCATGGAGGGAGCCAACGAGTCCGGCCGGATGGCGGCGAACGCGATCCTCGACTCGGTCGGCTCCAACGCCTCGCGGGCCACGATGTACCAGCTCTACGAGAACCCGTGGCTCAGCGGGATCAAGCAGGTCGACGCAGCGCTGTTCAAGGCCGGTCTGCCGAACGCGCTCGACGTCCGGCTTCCCGGTCGGTACTAATCTCGCCGGGTGACCGACCCCCTTGCTGCCCGGCTCCGCGACGCGCTGACGGCCGCTGACTACACCTACGACGCCGTCGCCGAGCTGATCGGTCCGACGGCCCAGGCAGCACTCGGGCGCAACGAGACGATGCCCGGGCTGCGCGCGACCACCGGCGGCAGTCCGTTGGAGACGCTGACCCGGATCTGGCTGCTGCAGGCCACGGTCCCGGCGGCGGCGGCCGAGGCAGCGCTGCCCGGACTCGTCGACGACCTCTGCGCGGCCGGCATCCTCGAGCGCTCGTTCAGCGAGGTCGCCGCGCGGATCGACCTGCGCCCCTACGGCACCGACGGGGACAAGAACGGCGGCAACCTCTGGGTCGCCAGTGATCTCACCCCGGGCCTGGACGGCGGCCCGCAGAAGGTCGGTCCCGACCACGTCCTGGGGATCAGCCCGGCGGCCACCTCGCTGGCCGAGCTGACCGTCCGTACGCCGGCCGGCAAGGCGCTCGACCTCGGCACCGGCTGCGGCGTGCAGTCCTTGCACCTGGCCGAGCACGTCAAGCACGTCGTCGCCACCGACGTGAATGCACGGGCACTCTGGCTGACCCAGCTGAACGCCGACCTCAACGGCGTGACCCTCGACATCCGCAACGGCAGCTTCTTCGAGCCCGTGGCCGGCGAGACGTTCGACCTGATCGTCACCAACCCGCCGTTCGTGATCTCCCCGGCGACCGGTCAGCGCTTGGTCTACCGCGACTCCGGCATCCCCGGCGACCGGGTGGTGGAGAACATCGTCCGCGCCATCCCCGACCACCTGAATCCCGGCGGCACCGGCCAGGTCCTCGCCAACTGGGCGATCCGCAAGGACCAACCCTGGGACGAACGGCTCGCCGGCTGGCTCACCGGCACCGGCTGCGACGCCTGGGTGGTGCAGCGCGAGGTCCTGGACCTGCCCTCCTACGTCGAGCTCTGGCTCAAGGACGCCGGCCTGCACGGCGCGCCCGAGTACGCGACCCGCTACGACACCTGGCTGTCCTGGTTCGAGGAGCTCGGCATCGAGGCGGTCGGTTTCGGCTGGTTCAACCTGCGCTCACCGCTGGGCTCGACCGGTGGCGACGTCCGCCTGGAGGAGTGGCGCTGGGAGGTCGAGCAGCCGCTCGGCCCGGAGATCGACCGGCACTTTGCCCGCGCTGCCGACCTGCGCGACCTGACCGACGACGCGCTGCTCGCCAGCCGCCCGGTGCTCGCTGCCGACGTGGTCCAGGAGACCTTCGGTCCGGCCGGTGCCGAGGACCCCAGCCAGATCGTCCTGCGGCGCCAGACCGGCATGCGCCGGGCCGTGCAGGTGGACACCGTGACGGCTGCTCTCGCGGGTGCCGCGGACGGGGAGCTGAGCACCGGGCAGCTGCTCGCTGCCATCGGCGAGCTGGTCGGCGAGGTCGACGTACCGGAGCGCCTGGAGCAGGTCCGGAGCCTGGTCCAGGACGGCTACGTGACGCTGTTGTAGACAGTCCGCGCTACCTTGTTGGCGCGCAAGCCCCCTGCAAGCGAAGG
The DNA here is from genome assembly GCA_045806825.1 of Marmoricola sp. Classification (GTDB taxonomy): domain Bacteria; phylum Actinomycetota; class Actinomycetes; order Propionibacteriales; family Nocardioidaceae; genus Marmoricola. The sequence continues at coordinate 1,922 of JBJMIP010000045.1, read as the reverse complement.
AATCAGCAGCTGCTGTGGCACACAAACTCGTGATCGTGGAATCACCGGCCAAGGCCCGAACCATTGAGGGTTACCTTGGCCGGGGTTACGTCGTGGAGTCGTCCATCGGGCACATCCGCGACCTCCCGCAGACCGCCGCTGACATCCCGGCGAAGATCAAGGGCGAGCCCTGGGCCCGCCTCGGCGTCAACGTCGACGACGGCTTCAAGCCCGTCTACGTCGTCTCGCGCGACAAGAAGGCGCACATCACCAAGCTCAAGGGCCTGCTCAAGGACGCCGACGAGCTCTTCCTCGCCACCGATGAGGACCGCGAGGGCGAGGCGATCGCCTGGCACCTCCTCGACGAGCTGAAGCCGCCGGCCGACCTGCCGGTCCGCCGGATGGTGTTCCACGAGATCACCCCGGCGGCGATCCAGGCCGCCGTGGAAACACCGCGCGAGATCGACATGGACCTCGTCGAGGCCCAGGAAGCCCGCCGCATCCTCGACCGCCTCTACGGCTACGAGGTCTCCCCGGTGCTGTGGAAGAAGGTCATGTCCGGCCTTTCCGCAGGTCGGGTGCAGTCGGTCGCGACCCGGCTGGTCGTGGACCGCGAGCGCGAGCGGATCGCCTTCCGGATGGCCTCCTACTGGGACCTCGAGGGCACCTTCGACGCCGGCGCCGAGCACGAGCAGCGGATGTTCCCGGGCAAGCTGCACAGCATCGACGGCGTCCGGGTGGCCCGTGGCACCGACTTCGGTGACGACGGAGCCCTCAAGGAGAACGCCAAGGTCGTCCACCTCAATCAGGCGCGCGCCCAGGTGCTCGTCGAGGCCCTGCACGACACCGCGTTCACGGTGCGTTCGGTGGAGTCCAAGCCGTACACCCGCAAGCCCTACGCGCCGTTCCGGACCACCACGCTGCAGCAGGAGGCCAGCCGCAAGCTCGGCTTCAGCGCCTCCTCGACGATGTCGGTGGCGCAACGGTTGTACGAGAACGGCTTCATCACCTACATGCGTACCGACTCGACCACGCTGTCGGACACCGCGCTGAACGCCGCCCGTACCCAGGCCAGGGAGCTGTACGGCGCGGAGTACGTGCCGGACGCGCCCCGCGTCTACGCCTCCAAGGTGAAGAACGCCCAGGAGGCCCACGAGGCGATCCGCCCGGCCGGCGACAACTTCCGGACCCCCGGGCAGACCGGTCTCACCGGCGACCAGTTCCGGCTCTACGAGCTGATCTGGATGCGCACGATCGCCTCCCAGATGAAGGACGCGGCCGGGAACTCGCTCACCATCCGGCTCGGCGGCCCTTCGGCCGACGGCGAGGACGTGGTCTTCTCCGCCAGCGGTCGCACGATCACCTTCCACGGCTTCCTGAAGGCCTACGTCGAGGGCAACGACGACGCGGACGCGGCTCGTGACGATGCCGAGAGCAAGCTGCCGAACCTGACCGAGGGCGCCGGGGTCAGCGCCGCGTCGTTGCGTGCCAGCGGCCACGAGACCAAGCCGCCGGCCCGTTTCACCGAGGCTTCGTTGATCAGCGAGCTCGAGGGCCGCGAGATCGGTCGCCCCTCGACGTACGCCTCCATCATCGGCACGATCCTGAACCGCGGCTACGTCTACAAGAAGGGGACCGCTCTCGTCCCCGCCTGGCTGGCGTTCTCGGTGATCAGGCTGCTGGAGGAGCACTTCGCGCGGCTGGTGAGCTACGAGTTCACCGCGGGGATGGAGGACATCCTCGACGAGATCGCCGGCGGCCGGCGGGACCGGAACACCGAGCTGGCGAGCTTCTACTTCGGCGCCGGCGACGTGGAGGGGCTCAAGCAGCTGGTCACCGACCTCGGCGACATCGACGCCCGGGAGCTGGCCACCTTCCCCATCGCCGAGGGGATCGACCTGCGGGTGGGCCGCTACGGGCCCTACATCGAGACGCCTGACGGG
>JBJMIP010000044.1:0-11045 GCA_045806825.1 Marmoricola sp. | reverse complement strand
GATCGGCGGGATGGTGCTCGGGGGCCGCGAGGTGCGGGTGACCAGCTACCGCTCGGACCCCTGGCGGTTCCCGGAGACCCTGACGGTCGCCGCGGGCGTGCTGGCGGCCGTCGCGATGGCGGTCAGTCGCAGCACCGACGGCCACGGACTGGTGATGCCGTTGCAGCCGATCGCGGCTCCGACCCTGCCGCTCCTGGCGGTGGCCGGGATCCTGCTGGCCGCCCTGCCGGCGTACCTGACCCCGCCGACGCCGAGCAGCCACCGCGGCCGCACGGACGAGACCCGCCGCGAGCCGAGCGAGGTGGCCGCATGAGCGCTCTCTCGCTGCGCGACGTCACCGTCACCTACGCCGACGCCGACGCGTCGGTGCTTCGCGGTGTCGAGCTGGACATCGACGAGGGCGAGCTCGTGCTCGTGGTCGGGCGGACCGGGTCCGGCAAGAGCACGCTCCTCGGGCTGCTGAACGGTCTGGTGCCGCACTCGACCGGCGGGACGGTCTCCGGCACGGTCACCGTGCACGGCCGCGACACCCGTGAGCACCGCCCCCGCGACCTGGCCGACCTGGTCGGGGTGGTCGGGCAGGACCCACTGGCCGGCTTCGTCACGGACACGGTCGAGGAAGAGCTCGCCTACGGGATGGAGCAGCTCGGGCTGGCGCCGGAGGTGATGCGCAAGCGGGTCGAGGAGACGCTCGACCTGCTCGGCATCGCCGACCTGCGCGACGCCCCGCTGGCCGACCTGTCCGGCGGCCAGCAGCAGCGGGTCGCGATCGGCTCGGTGCTGACCGCGCACCCGAGGGTGCTGGTGCTCGACGAGCCGACCTCGGCGCTGGACCCGACCGGAGCCGAGGAGGTGCTCGCTGCGATCACCCGGCTGGTGCACGACCTGGGCATCACGGTGGTGGTGGCCGAGCACCGCGTCGAGCGCGTCCTGGCGTACGCCGACCGGGTGGTGCACGTCGTCGACGGTCGCGTCGAGGCCGGCGAGCCGTCTGAGGTGATGAGCACCGCGACCGTCGCGCCCCCGGTCGTCGAGCTCGGTCGCTGGGCCGGCTGGAGCCCGTTGCCGTTGTCGGTGCGGGACGCGCGCCGGCTGGCGCACACGTTGGTTGAGGTGCAGGCGCCCCAGCGCCTGCCTCGAAACCCGGTGACCGGAGCCCCACCGGTGGCGCTGGCCGCTCGCGGGGTCTCGGTCCGGCACGGCGACCTGGTCGCGGTCCGCGAGGTCGACCTGTCCCTGGGCACCGGCGAGGTGGTCGCGCTGATGGGCCGCAACGGCGCCGGCAAGTCGAGCCTGATGTGGGCGCTGCAGGGCTCCGGGAAGCGCGCAGGTGGCACCGTGACCGTGGGCGGTGCCGACCCGGCGGACCTGACACCGGCCGTACGACGTACCCGGGTCGGACTGGTGCCGCAGACGCCGACCGACCTGCTCTACCTGCCCAGCGTCCAGGCCGAGTGCGACCAGGCCGACGCCGAGACCGGGACGCCCGCGGGAACCTGTCGCTCGCTGCTCGGGCGGATCCTGCCCGGCATCGATCCGAGCACCCACCCGCGCGACCTGTCTGAGGGGCAGCGGCTCGGGCTCGTGCTCGCGGTCCAGCTCACCGCCCGGCCCGAGGTGCTGATGCTCGACGAACCCACCCGGGGTCTGGACTACCAGGGCAAGGCTGCGCTGGCGGAGGTCCTGCGGGACCTGGCGGCCGAGGGGCACGCGGTGCTGCTCTCGACCCACGACGTCGAGTTCACCGCGATCGCGGCGGACCGGGTGGTCGTGATGGCCGGGGGCGAGATCGTCGCCGACGGCCCGACCGCCGAGGTGGTCACCTCCAGCCCGGCCTTCGCCCCTCAGATCAGCAAGGTGCTCGGTGGCGGACTGCTGTCGATGGGCGACGTCGTCCGGAGCTTCGGGGAGCAGCAGTGAGCAGCCTGGTCGGTCGGCCGGCGATCGCGCTGCGTCCGCGCTCTACCGTCGCGATCGGGCTGGCCGTGGCGGCCGGGTTGATCGCCTTCGCCTGGCCGCTGCTGGTGGCGCCGGAGTCGTCGCTGGCCGGCAACGAGGCCGCGCCGCTGATCCTCGGCTCGCTCCTCCCCGTGGTTCTGGCCGTGGTGCTGTTCGAGATCAGCGAGGGCGGGCTGGACCCGAAGGCGGTGGCGATGCTCGGCGTGCTCTCGGCGATCGGCGCCGCGATCCGGCCGCTCGGAGCCGGCACCGCCGGCATCGAGACGGTGTTCTTCCTGCTGATCCTCGGCGGCCGGGTGTTCGGGGCCGGGTTCGGCTTCGTGCTCGGCGCGACCACGCTCTTCGGATCCGCGCTCTTCACCGGCGGCGTCGGACCGTGGTTGCCCTACCAGATGCTCGGTGCGGCGATCGTCGGTCTGTTCGCCGGGTTGCTGCCAGGCCTGCGCGGGCGCTGGGAGCTGGCGATGCTCACGGTCTACGGGGCCGTGTCCGGGGTCGCGTACGGCGTGCTGCAGAACCTCTCGTTCTGGCCGTTCGGGCTCGGGGAGCGAACCTCGCTCAGCTTCATCGCCGGGGCGCCGGTCACCGAGAACCTGCACCGGTTCTTCGTCTTCTCGTTCTCCACGTCGCTGGGCTGGGACCTGGTGCGCGGGCTGACCAACGTGGTGCTGATCCTGGTCACCGGGCCGGCGATCCTGGCAACGCTTCGCCGGGCCGCGCGCAAGGCTCAGTTCAGCACCAGCGATCCACGATCTCCCTGAGCACCTTCAGGCTGCGGTTCGTCGCCGGGCCCACGGCCTTCTCCAGCTTCGGGTTGGACAGCTTCGCCTGACCGTAGGGGATGTCGTAGAGCAGGTGCACCGCGCGTCCGCGCACGACCACGGTCTCACCGGGCAGGCTGAGCCCGGCGGCGGCCTTCGCGACCGCTGCGGTCGCAGGCTCCTTGAGCAGGCTCACGTAGTGCGCGTACTCCGGCGTCCGCTCCGGCACCGCGGCTGCCTCCTCGACCAGGGTCCGCAGCTCGGCCGGGCTGAAGACCATCGTCGGCACCTCGAAGCCACGATCGGCCAGGAACAGGGCCTCGAGCTCGGCCGAGACCTTGGCGCTGGCACGCAGCGGCGAGCTGATCCGCACGTTGCCGGTCTGGATGTAGGTGTCGACGTCGCCGTACCCGGCTCCGGTCAGCGCCGCCCGCAGGTCGGCGGTCTTGTACTGGCGCTTGCCGATGTTGACGGCGCGCAGGAATCCGATGTGGGTGGGCACGTGGTCACGCTATCCACCAGGTCTGACAGTCTGTCGCCATGGCGACCAAGGAAGAGATCACCCAGCTCGTCGAGACGTACGTCGCGGCGGTGGGCGCCCAGGACCTGGAGGCGACGCTCGCGGTGTTCGCGGACGACGTCCACCAGGAGGACCCGATCGGCACGACGCCGAACGTCGGCATCGACGCGGTCCGCGGCTTCTTCGAGAAGTCCTTCGGGATGCCGTTCAGCACCGAGCTGACCGGTCCGGTGCTCGTCACCGGTGACTACGCGGCGTTCCACTTCACGATCAGGGTCCCGCTCGGCGAGGAGACCATGGTCGTGCGTGTGATCGACCAGATCAAGGTCGACGACCAGGGGCGGATCGCCGAACTCCGCGCCGTGGTCGACTGAAATACCCTGACCCCATGTCCGCGCCCAGCCCGGTCGAGCTCGACCAGCCGGTCACCGACGACATCACGTCCCTGGCGTCCCCGTGGGTCACCATCGTCTGGAACGACCCGGTGAACCTGATGTCGTACGTGACCTTCGTCTTCACGACGTACTTCAAGTACTCGAGGAAGAAGGCGGAGAAGCTGATGCTGGAGGTGCACCACGACGGACGCTCGGTGGTCTCCACCGGGAGCCGCGAGGAGATGGAGCGCGACGTCCAGGCGATGCACGAGTACGGCCTCTGGGCGACGATGCAGAAGGCCGACGCTCCGTGAGCGGCTTCACCCGGCACCGCCGGTCGGGCGCCTGCGTCGCGACGTTCAGCGCCTTCGAGGCCGACCTGCTGCGCTCCCTGGCCGGCCAGCTGATCGAGCTGCTCCGCAACGAGGTGGCAGCGCCTCCGGGACCGCCCGAGGAGGACGCCGACCCGCTCGAGGAGCTCTTCGACTTCTCCGGACCGACGCTGGCGCCCGAGGACCCGGTGCTAGCCCGGCTGTTCCCGACGGCGTACCCCGAGGACGAGGAGGCCGCGGCCGAGTTCCGCCGCTACACCGAGTCCGACCTGCGCAACGGCAAGGCAGCCGGCGCCGCGGCGATCATCGACACCCTCGAGGAGGCCGGTCTGGGCGACCAGCCGGAGGACGGCACCTTCATCGACGTCGAGCTCGACCCGGCGCTGGCGATCACCTGGATGCGCTCGTTCACCGACATGCGGCTGGCGATCGCGACCCGGCTCGGGATCGAGGAGGGTGACGAGGAGCGCTGGTACTCCCTGCCCGACGAGGACCCCGAGGCCCAGGTGCACGACATCTACGAGTGGGTCGGCTACCTGCAGGAGACGTTGGTCCAGGCAGCGACCTGACCGGAATCCGAGGTTTCCGGGGGAGAGTGGGCGGGGTATGACTGCCTCGGTTCCCCACCACTCTCGGAGGTTCTCTTGTCCACTCGGGTCCGGATCGCCCAAGCGATCACACGCAGCTCCCGTCGCACGGTCACCGCGCTCGCCCTGGCCGGCGCCGCCCTCGGTCTCACGCTGACCGGCTCGGCCGTCGCAGGCGGTCACTTCGCGGTACCGGCCCCGCCGGCCAACCCGACCAGTGCCGACCAGATCCAGAACATCGATCAGGTCAAGACCGCCATCAAGGCCTACTACGGCGACACCACGACCACGCAGGTCGACCCGGTCGACAACGCCATCGACGGTGGCGACAAGGCGCTGCACACGTTCTCCTCGACGAGCGCCTACGCCCAGGAGCTGGCCGGTATCCAGGCCGGCGCGCAGCGCTACCTGGCGAACCCGTTCCGCGGCCAGAACCACCACCGGCACGCCCCGGGCCAGAAGGCGGTGCTGTTCGACGTCGACGACACCACGCTGAACACGTACAACTACGAGATCTACAGCAACTTCGTCTACAACCCGACGACGAACGCCGCCTTCGTGAACTCCGGCGCCTTCCCGGCCGTCCCGGGGATGCCGGCGCTGGTGAGCTGGGCGCAGTCGCACGGGTACACGGTCTTCTTCCTGACCGGCCGCCCGGAGTCGCAGCGCGCCGGCACGATCGCGAACCTGACCAACGTCGGCTACCCGGCGGTCCCCTCGGGCCAGGTCTACCTCAAGGACCTCTCCGCCCCCTGGCTCTCCAGCTGCGCGACGTCGACGCCGGTCTGCACGACGATCCAGTACAAGTCGCTGACCCGGCAGCACATCGAGTCGCTTGGCTACGACATCGTCGCCAACTTCGGCGACCAGTACAGCGACCTGAAGGGTGGCTTCGCGGACCGGACGTTCAAGGTCCCGAACCCGATGTACTACCTGCCCTGAAACCAGCCCTGAATCCAGGGCCCCAGCAGCACCGCAGCGCCGTCCGGAGGGTGGGCCTCGTGCCTTCCGGGCGGCGCTGTCGCCTAGGCTTGTCCACGTGTTGAGACTCGACCAGGCGACGTACGACGCGATCGTCGCGCACGCCAAGCGGGACCACCCCGACGAGGCCTGCGGCATCGTCGCGGGGCCCGAGGGCTCGGACACCGCGGTCCGGCACGTACCGATGGTCAACGCCGCCGGCTCGCCGACGTTCTACGAGTTCGACTCCTCCGAGCTGCTCGCGCTCTACAAGGAGATGTGGGCGAAGGACGAGGAGCCGGTGGTGATCTACCACTCCCACACCGCGACCGAGGCCTACCCGAGCCGGACCGACATCGGCCTGGCCAACGAGCCCGGCGCCCACTACGTGTTGGTGTCCACACGCGAACACGGGAATAGTGAGGGCCCGGTGGAGTTCAGGTCCTACAGAATCATCGACGCGGTCGTCACCGAAGAAGACGTCGTCGTCGGCGAGCACCGACTTTCGAAGAAGTAGAGGAAGCCATGGCCATCGAGGTCCGGATCCCCACGATCCTGCGCACGTACACGAACGGCGAGAAGGCCGTCGACGCCGACGGCGCGACGCTGAGCGACCTGATCACCGACCTCGACACGAGCTTCCCGGGGCTGGGTGACCGCCTGCTCGAGAACGCCGAGCTGCGCCGGTTCATCAACGTCTACGTGAACGACGAGGACGTGCGCTTCGAGGGTGGGCTCGCCAAGGAGCTCGCCGACGGTGACGTCGTCGTCATCCTGCCCGCGGTGGCCGGCGGGTCCTGATGCGTTTCGACAGCCTGCTGGAGTCCGTGGGCGGTACGCCGCTCGTCGGGCTGCCCATGCTGTCGCCGAGCCCTGACGTGCGGATCTGGGCGAAGCTCGAGGACCGCAACCCGACCGGCTCGATCAAGGACCGCCCGGCCCTGAAGATGATCGAGCAGGGCGAGAAGGACGGGCTGCTGCGTCCCGGCTGCACGATCCTGGAGCCGACCTCGGGCAACACCGGTATCTCGCTGGCCATGGCCGCGAAGCTCAAGGGCTACCGCGCGGTCTTCGTGATGCCGGAGAACACCTCCGACGAGCGCCGTCAGCTGCTCCGGATGTGGGGAGCCGAGATCTACTCCTCGCCGGCCGCGGGCGGGTCCAACGAAGCCGTCCGGGTCGCCAAGCAGATGGCGGCCGAGCACCCGGACTGGGTGATGCTCTACCAGTACGGCAACGCCGCGAACGCGCTCGCCCACGAGGAGGGCACCGGCCCTGAGATCCTCGCCGACCTCCCCGAGATCACCCACTTCGTCGCGGGCCTGGGCACCACCGGCACCCTGATGGGGGTCTCCCGCTTCTTCCGCACGGCCAAGCCCGAGGTGAAGATCGTCGCTGCCGAGCCGCGCTACGGCGAGCTGGTCTACGGCCTGCGCAACCTCGACGAGGGCTTCGTCCCCGAGCTGTACGACGCCTCGCTGATCGACTCGCGCTTCTCGGTCGGCCCGCGTGACGCCGTCCGCCGGGTGCGCGAGCTGCTCGAGTCCGAGGGCATCTTCGCCGGCATCTCGACCGGAGCGATCCTGCACGCCGCGCTGGGCCAGGCCGCCAAGGCGGTCAAGGCCGGCGAGCGCGCCGACATCGCGTTCGTGGTGGCTGACGGCGGCTGGAAGTACCTCTCGACGGGCGCCTACGAGGGCACCATCGACGAGGCGGAGGAGAAGCTCGAAGGCCAACTCTGGGCATGAGCGCGCTCCAGGTTGTCCTCTCGATCCTGTCTGCCCTGGTGGCACTCGTGCTCGTCTGGCACCTCGTCCGCGACGAGCAGGTGGCCAACGTCGGCTTCTTCGGCCTGGTCGCGCTCGAGGTCGGCCTGGTGGTGCAGCTCGTCTGGGGCGTGGCGCGCGTGCTCGGGGACCACGAGGGCGTCTCGGTCGCGCCGTACCTGGGCTACCTGGTCGGGGCGCTGCTGATCCTGCCGATCGGCTTTCTCTGGTCGGCGTCCGAGAAGAGCCGCAGCGGCACCGGCGTGCTGCTCGTCGCGGTCCTCGTGCTGCCCGTCCTGTTCCTGCGCCTGCACGACCTGTGGGCGTCGCATGTCTGAGCGAGCGGGGCGTGCGGCGACCAGCACCGGGTTCGGCCGGGTCATCGTCTTCGTCTACGGGATCCTCGCCTTCGCCGCGAGCGGCCGGGCGAGCTTCGAGCTGACGACGAAGTACACCGAGGCGCCGTTCCCGTACACGCTCTCGATCGTGGCCGCGGTGATCTACGTCGTCGCAACCTGGGCCCTGGCCACCGGCCGCCGCCGGATCGCGGTGGCCACCGTCTCCTTCGAGCTGCTCGGGGTGCTCGCGGTCGGGTTCAGCAGCCTGCTGGCGACCGACAAGTTCCCCGAGGCCAGTGTCTGGTCCGACTTCGGAGCGGGCTACGGCTGGGTGCCGCTGGTGCTGCCGGTGGTCGGACTGTGGTGGCTCTACCGGACCCGGGAATCCGACTCGCCGGAATGAACCCGACGCCCGCAGACTTGTCCTGTGGTGAGCAGTGACCTGACCGTGCAGCCGACGGAGACGAAGGCCCCGGTCCGGGCGCCCCATGTCGGGCTCGCGATCACGGCGCTCGCGCTGGGCGGTTTCGCGATCGGGACGACCGAGTTCGTCACGATGGGGCTGCTGCCCGAGATCGCCGACGGCATCGGGCAGTCGATCCCGACGACCGGGCACATCATCTCGGCGTACGCGCTCGGGGTGGTCGTCGGCGCCCCGGTGATCGTCTCGCTCGGCGCCCGTCTGCCGCGGCGCGGTCTGGCGGTCGCGCTGGTCCTCGCGCTCGGTCTCGGCAACGCGGTGACCGCGGTCGCGCACGGCTACGGCCAGGTGATGGCGGCACGGTTCCTGGCCGGGCTGCCGCACGGCGCCTACTTCGGGGTCGCCTCGCTGATCGCCGCGTCGATGGTGCCGCCGGAACGCAAGGGCCGAGCGGTCAGCGGCGTGATGCTCGGCCTGTCGGTGGCCACCGTCGCCGGCGTACCGGCCAGCACCTGGCTCGGCCAGGGCCTCGGTTGGCGCAGTGCGTACTGGGCCGTCCTGGCGATCGCCGTCCTGACCGTGCTCGGGATCCTGCTCTTCGTCCCGTCCTCCCCGGGGAACCCGGGCGCCACGATCCGCGGCGAGCTGACCGCGCTGACCAAGCCGCAGGTGCTGTTCGCGCTCGGCGCCGGGATGATCGGTTTCGGCGGCATCTTCGCGATGTACAGCTACGTGGCTCCGCTGGTCACCGACGTCGCAGACCTGTCGCGCTCGACGATCCCGTGGTTCCTGCTGGCCTTCGGCATCGGCTCGGTGCTCGGCTCCTGGCTCGCCGGGCGGCTGGCGGACTGGGACAACGTCCGCGCCATCGTGGCCGGGTTCCTCGCCGTCGTGGGCGTACTGCTGGCCGTGGTCGTGGTCGCCGGGTTCCCGGTGGCCTTGTGGCTGGTCGTGCTCGGGGTCGGGGTACTGGGTTCGGTGCTCGCGATCAACCTGCAGATCCGGCTGATGCACGAGGCCGGGGACGCGGAGATGCTCGGAGCTGCGCTCAACCACTCGGCGCTGAACGTCGCCAACGGTCTGGGCGCCTGGCTGGGCGCCGTGGTGATCGCGGACGGGCACGGCTACCGGGCTCCGAGCCTGGTCGGCGCCGGGCTGGCCGCGCTCGGGCTCCTGGTGTTCCTCGCGGGCCTGACCCGGACGTCGGGAAGTGTGCCCCAGGGAACGCGCCGAACGTGATGTCGGTCGCGGTCGTCCCCAAAACGGGCGATCGCCACTAGCCTGTTCGGGTGGCTGACTCACCCATCGGCATCTTCGACTCGGGCTTTGGTGGTCTCACCGTCGCCCGCGCGGTGATCGACCAGCTTCCGGACGAGTCCGTCCTCTACCTCGGCGACACCGCCCGGCAGCCGTACGGCCCGAAGCCGATCGGCGAGGTCCGCGAGTACGCGCTGGAGTGCCTGGACCACCTCGTCGAGGTGGGCGTGAAGATGCTGGTCATCGCCTGCAACTCCGCCAGCGCCGCGATGCTGCGCGATGCCCGCGAGCGGTACGACGTACCGGTGGTCGAGGTGATCCTGCCGGCCACCCGGCGCGCGGTCGCGGCCACCCACAGCGGTCGGATCGGCGTCATCTGCACCCGCGCCACCGCCGAGTCGCAGGCTTACGACGACGCGTTCGCCGCCGCCCCGCACGTCACCCTGACCACCCAGGCCTGCCCGCGTTTCGTCGAGTTCGTCGAGAACGGCGTGACCGGTGGCTCCGAGCTGATCGCGGTCGCCCACGAGTACCTCGACCCGCTCGTCGAGGCGGGCGTCGACACCCTGGTCCTGGGGTGCACCCACTACCCGCTGCTCACCGGCGTGATCTCCTACGTGATGGGGGAGGACGTGACCCTGGTCAGCAGCGCCGAGGAGTGCGCCAAGGACGTCTACCGCACCCTCACCTCGCGCGGGCTGGAGCGCACGCCCGGCGGGCCCACCCCGCAGCACCGGTTCCTCACCACCGGCCAGCCCGGGGAGTTCGCCTCCATCGGTCGCCGGTTCCTGGGCCCCGAGCTCGAGACCGTCTCCCAGTACGCCGGTGGCACCCCCGGCGCGTGGACCAGCGCCCAGGTGGTGAGCCTGTGAGGCTCACCGTGATCGGGGCCTCGGGCTCCTACCCCGGACCGGACTCGCCCGCCAGCTGCTACCTGCTGGAGTCGGAGTTCGAGGGTCGCGACTTCCGGCTGCTGATCGACATGGGTTCCGGCGCGCTCGGGGTGCTGCACCAGTACATCGACCCGACGACGGTCGAGGCGGTCGTGCTCTCGCACCTGCACGCCGACCACTGCCTGGACCTGACCGGTTTCTACGTGCTGCGCCGCTACCACCCGCACGGTCACTGCCCGAAGATCCCGGTGTGGGGTCCCGAGGACACCGACCGGCGGATGGCGAAGGCCTACGACCTCGACGAGGACCCGGGGATGAACGAGGAGTTCGACTTCATCGTCTACCCCGAGGGCCCGTTCACCGTCGGTCCGTTCACGATCACCGCCCGCCACGTGGCGCACCCGGTCACGGCGTACGGGTTGCGCATCGAGGCCGGCGGCCGCGTGCTCGCCTACTCCGGGGACACCGGGACCTGCGACGCGCTCGTCGAGACCGCGCGCGACGCGGACTTCTTCCTCTGCGAGGCCTCCTTCCTCGAGGGCGCCGACAACCCGCCCGACCTGCACCTGACCGGTGCCGAGGCCGGCACGATGGCGACCCAGGCCGGGGTGAAGCGCTTGGTGCTCACCCACGTCCCGCCGTGGCACGACTCCGCGGTCATGCTCGAGGAGTCGCACCTGACCTGGGACGGGCCGGTCGAGCTGGCCATCCCGGGCAAGACCTACGACATCTGAGGTCTCGGCTGCGCTCGACCGCCGGTGGTGACGTCGCTGCGGGCCGGAGTACCGCTGGCCTCTCGACCGTCGGTGGTGACGTGGGTGCGGGCCGGAGTACCGCTGGTCGAGCGCAGCCGAGACCTTGGCGGGTGGTGGCGTCG
>JBJMIP010000043.1:0-5224 GCA_045806825.1 Marmoricola sp. | reverse complement strand
GAGGCGAGCAAAGACCCGAGTCATGGATGAACCGTAACGAACCTCACCGAGGCGGGTCGGACTCGCTCTCGACCTGGGCTTCTACCTCGACGGGGGTCGGCCGCACCGAACCGGGCGCCGGGAAGGCGAGCTCGGCGACCACGCTGATGACCACCCAGCAGATGCCGATCGCGATCAGGTACCGGGTCAGCGCGACGTCGAGCGGCATGGTGCCGTCGACGAGGCCGGACCACAGCGCCGGTGAGGCGACGACGGCAGCGCCGCCGAGGACCGCGGGCGAGAGCGGGCTCACGAGGTCACCGCCATCCCGGACGGGGCCACGAACGAGGCGGAAACGATGCCGACCGAGCGCACCTGGTCCGCGCCGACCAGCTCGGAGTAGGACAGCACCGGCAGGCCGTGCAGCGAGGGCCGGATCAGCCGGCGGACGGCGGGCCGCAGCGGCGGCGAGCAGACCAGCACCGGACGCAGGTTCTCGTTCTCGGCCTCGGTGAGCAGCAGGCTCAGCTGGGTGAGCACGCTCTGGCCGAGGTCGGGGTCCATCGCGATCACGGTGCCGGACTCGGTGGGGCGCAGGTCCTCGAGCATCTGCTGCTCGAGCTGCGGCTCCAGGCTGATCACGTGCACGGTCGCGTTGGTGACGTACGGCGACACGATGGCCGGTCCGAGGGCGGCGCGCGACGCCTCGACCAGGGCATCGGTGTCCTTGCTGGCCGCGGCGCGCAGCGACAGCGCCTCGTAGATCCGGACCAGGTCGCGCACCGAGACGTTCTCGTCGAGCAGGGTCTGCAGCACCCGCTGGACCTCGCCGAGGGTCAGCTGGGCCGGGGTGAGCTCGTCGACGACGACCGGGTGGGTCCGCTTCACGACGTCGGTCAGCAGCTTCACGTCCTCGCGGCCCAGCAGGCGGGCGGCGTGGGTGGTGACGACCTCGGCCAGGTGCGTGGTGATCACGGAGGCCCGGTCCACGACGGTCGCGCCGGAGAGCTCGGCCTGGTTGCGCAGCTCGGCCGGGATCCACTTCGCCTCCAGCCCGAAGACCGGCTCGCGGGTCGGCGTCCCGGGCAGTGAACCGAGGAAGTCCCCGATCGCCAGCACCGTGCCGGACGGCGACTCGCCCCGGGCGACCTCGATGCCGAAGAGCTTGATCGCGTAGGTGTGCAGCGGCAGGTCCAGGTTGTCGCGGGTGCGGACCGGCGGGATCACGATGCCGATGTCGCCGGCCACCTTCCGCCGCAGAGCCTTGACCCGCTCCAGCAGGTCGCCGCCCGCGCTCGGGTCGACCAGGTCGATGATGTCGGCGGAGAGCTCGAGGCCGAGCGGATCCACCTGGATCTCCGCAGCGAGGACCTCCGGCGAGTCCGGCGAGGGCAGGTTCGCCAGCGACGGGTCCTCGGCCTTGACCTGCTCGGCCTCCTCGTCGATGCGGGTGCTGGCCAGCAGCATCAGGCCACCGGCGAGGATGAACGGGATCTTCGGCAGGCCGGGGATCAGGCACAGTGAGAGCCCGGCGAACCCGGCCACCCGCAACGGCGTCCGGCGCGCGGTCAGCTGGCGCAGGATGTCGGTACCCATGTCCTGGTCGCCGACGGCGCGGGTGACGATGAGGCCGGTGGCCACCGAGAGCAGCAGCGCCGGGATCTGGGAGACCAGGCCGTCACCGATGGAGAGCAGGCTGTACGTCGAGACGGCATCGCCGAACGGCATCTTCTTCTGGCCGACGCCGACGCCGAAGCCACCGATCAGGTTGACCAGGGTGATCACGATCGCGGCGATCGCGTCGCCCTTCACGAACTTGGACGCACCGTCCATCGCGCCGTAGAAGTCAGCCTCGGCGTGCACCTCGAGGCGACGGCGACGGGCCTCGTCCTCGTCGATCAACCCGGAGTTGAGGTCGGCGTCGATGGCCATCTGCTTGCCGGGCATGGCGTCGAGGGTGAAGCGGGCCCCGACCTCGGCGACGCGGCCGGCACCGTTGGTGATGACGACGAACTGGATGACCAGCAGGATCGAGAACACGATCAGCCCGACGATCAGCGAGCCGCCGACCACGAAGTGCCCGAAGGTGTCGATGACCTTGCCGGCGTACCCGTCGAGCAGGACGAGCCGGGTGGCGCTGACGTTCAGCGCGAGGCGGAACAGGGTCATCACCAGGATGACCGAGGGGAAGGCGGCGAAGTCGAGCGGCTTGTTGATGAACATGGCCGTCAGCAGGATGAGCAGGGCACCGGTGATGTTCATCGCGATCAGCAGGTCGAGCAGGATCGCGGGCAGCGGGACGACGAGCATCACCACGATGAAGACGATGCCCACCGGGACACCGAGCTGCATCAGACGCTTCATGGACGACGCTCCAACCGTTGTGGATCACGGGTGCACCGTCCGTGGCGCAGTAGGGACGTCGTCCTGACGTCGGAGTCCCTATCGGCTCGCGTGGACCCCGGCTGAGAGGTTCACCCGGGCTGTTTTCGCGGGTCGGCGCCGCCGCCCGGCGGGCAGCACGGCCGGAAGCTCGGTCTCGGCCCGCGGCGAGCGGTGCTGGCCCCCGCGCTGGCCACGGGTGCGGCGGCTGATGACGAACGCGAGCACCTGGGCGACCGCGGCGAACAGCTCCGCCGGGATCTCCTGGCCGACCTTGGTCGAGGTGTACAGCGCGCGGGCCAGCGGCACGTCGCGCACCATCGGCACCGACTCCTCCTCGGCGCGGGCGCGGATCTTCGCGGCGATGGCGCCGGCGCCGCGGGCGACCACCCGGGGTGCCCCCTTCTCGGGTTCGTAGCGCAGCGCGATCGCGACGTGGGTCGGGTTGACCAGGACGACGTCGGCCTGCCCGATGTCAGCCATCATCCGGTTCCGGGCCGCAGCCAGCTGGCGCGACCGGATCGCGCTCTTGACCAGCGGGTCACCCTCGGCCTGCTTGTGCTCCTGCTTGACCTCGTCCTTGGTCATCCGGGTCTGCTTGCCCACGCGGCGCCGCTGCATCACGTAGTCGACGCCGGCCATGCCCAGGCCGGCCAGGCCGATGTTGCGGATCAGGGTGAGCGCCTCGGCGGAGGCGTTGTCGACCACCGACTGCATCGGTACCAGGCCCCCGATCATCGGCATCACCCCGCGGATGGCCCCGTAGACGAGGAGCGCGACGAAGCTGCTCTTGACCAGCATCTTGGCGCCCTCCCACAGGGCGTGCGGCCCGAAGACCCGCTTGAAGCCCTGCAGCGGGTTCAGCTTCTTCAGGCTCGGCTTGACCTGCTTGGTGGCCAGGTAGAAACCGCCCTGGGCCACTGCGGAGGCGACACCGATCAGCATGATCGCCGAGCCCAGCACGAGCAGGCTGATGAAGACGTGCTTGCCGGCGTGGCCGAGCAGCACCAGCGCCTTCCCGGGGGTGGCATCGGCGCCCATGCTGAAGCTGGTGATCATCAGCTCGCGCAGCGCGCCGATCTCGTGGCTGATCAGCATCGGGGCGGCCATCCCGACGGCCAGCATCGACGCCCAGCCGCCGAGCTCCTGGGTCCGGGCGACCTGGCCCTCCTTGCGCGACTCCTTGCGCCGCTTCGGAGTAGCCTTCTCGGTCTTCTCCCCAGCCGGTGCGCTCATCAGGGCGCTCCCGCGATGGCGGCCATGCCCTGGTTCGCCAGGTCGACGAGCCGGCTCACCGCCTCGGGCAGCACCGGGAACGACAAGCCGAGCAGCAGCAGGACCAGGCCGATCTTGGCCGGGAACATCACGTTGATGGCGTTGAGCTGCGGAGCCACCTTGGTCAGCAGGGCGAGGCCGAGGTCGGCGATGAACAGCACCGCGATCATCGGCAGCGCGATCTGGACCGCGGTGGTGAAGAACATCCCCATCGCCGTGACCAGGATGTCGGTGGGCTTGGCGACGTCCGGGGCCGTCCCGACGGGCAGGAAGTGGAAGGTGCGCAGCAGGCCGCCGATCACCAGCAGGTAGCCGCCGCTGGCGAAGAGCAGCATCGTGGCCAGCATCTGGTGGAACTTGCCGAAGACGGTGTTCATGGTCAGCCCGAGCGGGTCGAAACCCTGGGCCAGTGCGAAGCCGCCGAAGATGTCGATCATGCTGCCGGCGCTGGCGACCGCCTGGAACAACAGGTACGTCACGAAGCCCATCCCGGCGCCGATGAGCACCTGGGTCAGGATGTTCACCGCGAGCGCCCAGAAGGTCAGCGGTACGTCGCCGCTCATCCCCGGGGTGACCGCGAAGGCCAGCCCGAGGGAGAGCACCACCTTCGCCATCGAGGGGACGGCCTTGGAGGAGAACGGCGGCACGATCGCCATCCAGGAGACGATCCGGACCGACGCCAGCAGGTACGCGATCAGGGGCTCGCCGGCCAGGGTGATGGTCATCGACCGCTCGTCACTTCAGCAGGCTCGGGATCATCGCGAACAGGTCGTTGGTGAAGTCGATCAGGGTGTGCAGCATCCAGTTGCCGCAGACCAGCAGCGCGACCCCGACGCCGATCAGCTTCGGCACGAAGGACAGCGTGAATTCCTGGATCTGGGTCATCGACTGGAACAACGAGATCGTGAACCCGATGACCAGCGAGGTGGCCAGGATCGGGGCAGAGAGCTTCAGCGCGACCAGCATGGTCTGGAGCGCGAGCTGGATGACGGTGGTGTCGGTCATGTCAGGTCACCGCACCTAGGTGTTGTAGCTGGCGACGAGGGACTTGATGACCAGCGCCCAGCCGTCCACCAGGACGAACAGGAGCAGCTTGAACGGCAGCGAGACCATCACCGGCGGCATCATCATCATGCCGAGCGCCATCAGGGCCCCGCTGACCACGATGTCGATCACCAGGAACGGGATGAACACGATGAATCCGATGATGAACGCCTGCTTGAGCTCGGAGAGCACGAACGCGGGCACCACGGTCGCCATCGAGACCTCGTTGCGGTTCTTCGGCAGCTTGCGGTCGGCGACGTTGGTGAGCAGCTTCAGCTCGTCGTCGTTGGTGTGGTCGAGCATGAAGGCCTTCAGCGGCTTGACGCCGTCGTTGAAGGCCTGCGAGCTGGTCTTGTCGCCCTTGAGGTAGGGCTGGACCCCGGCGTCGTTGATGCTGCTGAGCACCGGGGCCATGATGAAGAGGCTGAGGAACAGCGCCAGTCCGGCCAGCACCTGGTTCGGCGGGGTCTGCTGCAGCCCGAGGGCGTTCCGGGTCAGGCCCAGGACCACCAGGATCTTGGTGAAGCTGGTGCAGGTCAGCAGG
>JBJMIP010000042.1:0-13041 GCA_045806825.1 Marmoricola sp. | reverse complement strand
GCGGGACCCTTGCGAGGCATTAGCTCTTCTCCTTCTTCGCGCCGTAACGGCTGCGGGCCTGCTTGCGGTTCTTGACACCCTGGGTGTCGAGCGTGCCGCGGATGATCTTGTAGCGGACACCGGGAAGGTCCTTCACCCGGCCGCCGCGGACGAGCACGATCGAGTGCTCCTGGAGGTTGTGACCGACACCCGGGATGTAAGCAGTGACCTCGACGCCGCTGGACAGACGCACACGGGCGACCTTGCGCAGGGCGGAGTTCGGCTTCTTCGGGGTGGTGGTGTAGACGCGCGTGCAGACACCGCGTCGCTGGGGCGAACCCTTCAGGGCAGGCGTCTTGTTCTTCGACACCTTGTCCTGGCGGCCCTTGCGGACCAGCTGGTTAATAGTGGGCACCTTGAGTGGTTCCCTTTCTGTTCGTCTCTCTGTACCGGCGCTCTGCCGGGCACGGTGGTGGAGCAGGTTGTGCTTGGTGCTGGTGGGCGACGCCCAGCGGGCACGCTCAAGGGCCTGGGAATGCCCAGACACAAGGAACGAGATTACCGGGGGCGCCCGCCGGGGTCAAAACGAGGACCCAAGGGTTCACGCGGGCGGACTGGCTGTTCACCACGGGTTCGCCTCCCGGTCGGGCCGGACCGGGATCCTGAGCGGCATGGCGCACCGGTTCGTGGCCGTCGGTGACTCCTTCACCGAGGGCGTCGGGGACTGGGACGAGCGCTTCCCGAACGGGGTCCGCGGCTGGGCGGACCGGGTCGCCCGGCAGCTCGCCAAGGCCGACCCGGAGACCGAGTACGCGAACCTCGCTCTGCGCAGCCGGGTCCTCGACGACATCGTCGAGCACCAGCTCGATGCCGCGGTCGCGCTCAACCCGACCCTGGTCTCGTTCTTCGCCGGCGGCAACGACATCCTGCAGATCCGCATCGACATGGACGACGTGCTGGCCCGCTACGAGGACGCCGTGGCCAAGCTGGCCGCGACCGGTGCCCGGGTGCTGCTGTTCACCAGCTACGACCTGCGGCTCTCCCCGCTGCTCGAACCGCTGCGGATCCGCAACAACCAGTTCAACCGCGGCATCCGCCAGGTCGCACTCGAGCACGACGCCCTGCTGGTCGACCACTGGGCGATGCGTCCGTTTGCCCACCCCCGGATGTGGGAGCCCGACCGGTTGCACATGTCCCGGCACGGCCACCGCTTCCTCGCGGCCGCCGTGCTGCGCACCCTCGAGGTCGACCACACGATCACCCTGCGCGACCTCGGTGACGCCCCGGCACGACGGACGCCGGCCGAGTGGGTGGCCGACGAGTGGGACTGGTGGAACGGCTGGGTCCGCCCGGCGCTGGGTCGGCGCTGGCGGCAGATGCCCGAGGGGTACGGCCTGACGGCGAAGTGGCCCGAGCCGATCAGGCCGGCGTCAGGGATGAAGCGGCTGGCTCGGGCCCGGGTCGCGACTAGGCTCGACCACCGGTAGGACCTGCGGACTGCGCCAGCAATTCGGCCAGGTGCAGCGCCCGTACGCCGGCCAGGTCGGCGAGCTGGACGCGGCAGGACATCCCGTCGGCCAGGATCACCGTGTCCGGGCCGGCCGCGCGGACAGCGGGCAGCAGCGTGTGCTCGGCGATCGCCACGCTGGTCTCGTAGTGACCGAGCTCCACTCCGAAGTTCCCGGCCAGGCCGCAGCAGCCGCCCAGGCGCTTGACGCTCGCGCCGGCCTGCTCGAGCAGGGCCAGGTCCGGACCGAAGCCGAGGACGCTCGCGTGGTGGCAGTGCGGCTGGACGACGATCTCGGTGCCGGTCAGGTCCGGCGGGGCCCACCGACCGTTGGCGACCAGCGAGGTCAGGTACTCCCCCAGCGTCTGCACGCCGGCGGCGACCTCGGCCACCCGCGGCTCGGCGACCAGCGCCGGGGCGTCGGTGCGCAGCGCGGCCAGGCAGCTCGGCTCGAGCCCGATGATCGGGGTCCCGCTGGCGACGTACGGGTAGAGCGTCTGGACGCTGGCGCTGATGATCTTGCGGGCGTGGTCGAGCTGGCCGGTGGTCACCCAGGTGAGCGCGCAGCAGGCGCGCTCGGGGATGACCTTGGCCTCGATGCCGGCCGCCGCGAACAGCGCGAGCGCAGCCTGACCGGTCTCGGAGCCGAAGTGGTCGGTGAAGCTGTCGGCCCAGATCCACACGTCCGGTGTCGCCGCGGGCCGGACCCGGGCAGGCTGGGCGAAGGAGCGCAGCCTCTTCTCGCTGAACCTCGGCAGGCTGCGCCGCTGGTCGATGCCCGCCGTCCTCTTGGCCAGGCCGGCCAGCGCGGGCACCCGCAGCATCCGGTTCGCGACGGCAGCCGGGGTGATCGAGGCCCACCGGGGCAACCGGCCCAGGGTGTAGTGCGAGCGCGGGCGGCGCTTGCCCTTGTACTGCTGGTGCAGCACCTCGGACTTGTAGGTGGCCATGTCGACGCCGGTCGGGCAGTCGTGGGCGCAGCCCTTGCAGGACAGGCAGAGGTCGAGGGCGTCGGTGACCGCGGGGTCGTCGACCGCGAGCCGGCCGGTGACCACGTCCTGGAGCACCCGCGAGCGACCCCGGGTGCTGTCCTTCTCGTCGCGGGTTGCCAGGTACGAGGGGCACATCACCCCGCCGTTGCCGGTGTTGTCGGCGACGCACTTGCCGACGCCGGTGCAGCGGTGGGCGTCGCCGAAGAGCAGCGCCAGCGGACCGGCCGCAGGAGCTGCGAGGCGCAGCGAGGCGTCGAACGGCTCGGGATCGACGAGGTTGCCGGGGTTGAGCACGTTGCGCGGGTCGAGCACGTGCTTGACCGCGGCCATCAGCGCCATCGCCTCGGGGCTGTACATCCGGCCCAGCAGCTCCGAGCGGGCCCGGCCGTCGCCGTGCTCGCCGCTCATCGAGCCGCCGTGGCGCGCGACCAGGTCGGCCGCGTCCTCGGTGAACCGGCGGAACACCGCCCGACCGTCGGCCTTCTCCAGCTCGAAGTCGATCCGGGCGTGCACGCAGCCGTCGCCGAAGTGCCCGTAGGGGACGGTGTCCAGGCCGTGCTCGGTGAGCAACGCCTCGAACTCGCGCAGGTAGTCGCCGAGCTTCTGCGGCGGCACCGCGGCGTCCTCCCACCCGGAGTGGGCCGGACGGGACAACGACCTGGCTGCCAGGCCGGCGCCGTCCTCGCGGATCCGCCAGAGCGCGGCCTGCTCGCGGACGTCGGTCGCGACCCGGGACGGGACACCGACCACCGAGGCGATCAGGTCGGCTGCAGCCTCCACGTCACGCTGGGACACACCGGAAACCTCGACGAACAACCAACCCCGGCCCTCGGGAAGGGGCGGCGCTCCGGGAACCAGGTCGGTGATCCGCTGGTCGAGGCCCTCGCAGGCGGTGAGCTCGACGTGCCCGGGCAGCCCGGTCGCGAGCACGCTCGGTACCGCGTCGGCCGCGTCGGCCATCGAGGCGAAGCCGAGCAGTGCCAGGGCGCGGAAGGGTGCGTCCTCGACGAGACGGACCGTCGCCTCGAGCACGACCGCCAGCGTGCCCTCGCTGCCGACGAGGAAGCGCTCGAAGTTCCGGTCGTTCTCGGGCAGGAGGTGCTCGAGCGAGTAGCCGGAGACCTGACGGCCGAAGGTGCCGAACTCGGTGCGGATCAGGCCGAGATTGTCGTCCACGAGCTGGTTCAGGTCGGCGAGCAGCGGTGAGGCCAGGCTCTGCTCGACCTGGAACCCGCGCAGCCTGCGCTCCTCGTCGACGGAGAAGCCGAGGCTGTGCTTGGCACCGCGCGGTCCGACGATCTCGCCGTCGGCGAGGGCGACCTTGAGCCCGACCACGTTGTCGGCGGTCCGGCCGTAGCCCAGCGCACGGGAGCCGCAGGCGTTGTTGCCGATCATCCCGCCGATGGTGCAGCGGGTGTGCGTCGACGGGTCCGGGCCGAACCTCAGTCCGTGCGGCGCCGCCAGCTTCTGCAGCGCCGCGTGCACGATGCCCGGCTGCACCGTGGCCGTGCGTGCCTCCGGGTCGATGCGGACCAGCTTGTTCAGGTGGCGGGTGCAGTCCACGACGATGCCCGGGCCGATCGCGTTGCCCGCGATCGAGGTCCCGGCGCCGCGCATGGTCAGGCTCGACTCGAACTCACGGGCGACGGCGAGCACTGCGAGCACGTCGTCGCCGTCGCGCGGGAACGCCACCACCTGCGGCGGGATCCGGTAAAGGGATGCGTCGCTGGCGTAGAGGGTGCGGGCCAACCGGGAGTCGTCGACCTCGAGCCCGGCCTGGCGCAGCGCCGCGGCCACCCCGCTGCCGGCCGACCTGGCCTGCGGGACCTCCTGCGTCGTCACCAGAGCTCCAGCGACCGTCCGAGGATGCCGGCGGCATCCTCCTCGGTGACCTCGCGGGGAGCGGTCGCGAGCAGCCGCTGCTGCTTCATGGCGCCCTCGACCAGGTCGTCGACGTCACCCTCGTCGTACCCGACCTCACCGAGACCGTTGGGGATGCCGATGTCGCGCATCAGGTCGGCGAGCACCGCCGGGAGCGCATCCGGGCCGGCGTCGTAGCCGTGTCCCGGGGCGAGCAGCTCGGCCGCCCGCAGGTGCCGCTCGGGGTTGGAGGAGAACGTCCACCGGAAGGCCTCCGGCGCGGTCAGCGAGACCGCCATGCCGTGCGGGACCATCGCCTCGTCGGCCGCGTACCCGGCCGGTCGGAAGTCGGGGCAGCGCTCGTGCACCCGGCCGGCGATCGGGTAGGCGTTGGCGTGCGGGATGTGCACCCCGGCGTTCCCGAAGCCGAGGCCGGCCATCGTCGCGGCCAGCGCCATCTGCTCGCGCGCAGCCACGTCGTCGCCGTGCTCGACGGCACGCCTGAACGAGGTCGCCAGCAGCGACATCGCCTGCTCGGACCACAGGTCCGAGATCGGGTTCGAGCCGCAGTAGGGCACCCGCTGCTCGGGGGTCTTACGCTCGTAAGAGCTGAACGGACGCGCCGTGTACGACTCCAGCGCGTGGCACAGGATGTCCATCCCGGCAGCGGCGGTGACACCAGCGGGCTGGGTCATCGTCAGGGCCGGGTCGACGACCGCGAGGGTCGGGCGCAGGCGGGCGTGGCTGATCCCCGTCTTCACCTTGAGTGCGAGCACGTCGAGGACGCAGATCGTGGTGGACTCCGCGCCGGTGCCGGTGGTCGTGGGCACGGCGACCAAGGGCTTGAGCGGGTGCTGCGGCGCCCGTGCCTTGCCGACGGGCGCGTTCACGTAGTCCATCAGCTCACCGTCGTTGGTGGTCAGGAGATTGACTGCCTTGGCGGTGTCGATCGTGGAACCACCCCCGACCGCGACGTAGGCGTCCCACGGGCCGGAGTCGCGGGCGAACCCGATCGCCGCCTCGAAGCTCGCGTCGGTCGGCTCCACGCGAACCCCGTCGTAGACCCGCGCCTCGATCCCGAACGAGCCCATCTGGTCGGCGATCCGCTGCGGGTGGCCGGTCGCGGCGACGCCGGGGTCGGTCAGCACCAGGACCCGCCGCACGCCGTACTGCGACAGGTCGAAGCCGATCTCGTCGGACGCGCCGGAGCCGAACTTCAGGCCCGGAGCACCGTAGGTGAAGACCGACTCAGCAGAAGTCATGGCGCAGACGTTAACGCGTAGCGGACCACGTCGGTGACCTCGACAGCTCCCGAGACGATCTCCGAGACCGGAACCCAGGCCACGGCATCGGTCGTGCCCTGGGTCTCGACCACCCGGGGCTCGGCTCCATCGGGCACGGAGACGGCGAAGATCAGGTTCACCGCGTGGAAGTCCTCGTGCCGTCCGTTCGGCGCGGTCCCGGTCAGGTGCAGGTCGTGGACGCCGAGCAGGTCCCCGACCTCGGCGACCAGACCGGTCTCCTCGGCCATCTCCCGGACCAGCGCTTCCGCCGGGCGCTCCCCGTGGTCGACGCCGCCGCCGGGCAGCGTCCAGTGACCGGTCTCGACGGCGTACCGGCTCAGCCGGGCCAGCAGGATCTCCGGCGCCTGCTCCGGGCCACGCCGCACCACCGCTTTCACCGCGAGCCGCTGCACCTGGTGCGCGACGTGCTCCTCGACGGCGGTCCGGACCCAGCCCACGACCGGCCAGCTGCCGTCGAGCACCGCGGCCAGCGGCACCCACCGGGCATCGACCGTCGAGCCGTCGACCTCGACCACCCGCGGCTCCGGGCTGTCCACCGGCACCCAGCCCTCGAAGACCATCCGTACCGAGTGCGTGTCGGTGGCGCTGATCGGGGTGAACCGGCGCACCGAGTCCACCCAGGCCCGAGCGCCGACCTGGATGTCGAGCCCGGTCTCCTCGTGGACCTCGCGCACGACCGCGTCGCGCGGGTCCTCCCCGAAGTCGATACCCCCGCCGGGCAGCGTCCACACCTCCCCGTCGACGAGGTAGGGAGCCAGTCGCGCGAGCAGGATCTTCTCGTCGCGGAGAACCACGGCGTAGGCGGCGACACGCTGCCTGCGAGGCAGGTCACGAGCCCCTGACGCTTGATCCACAGGGTCGCCGGGTACGTCGGGCACATGACGACTCTACGCAGCCGCGAGCTCGAGCGCCTCGACGAGGCGACCGTGCGCGAGCGGTTGGACGGAAAGCCGCCCGTGGCCCGGCAGCGTGACCCGTGGTTCGACACCATCAAGATGGCGCTGGTCGCCCTGGTGGTCGTCGGCCACTCCTGGAAGGGCCTGCTGCCCGCCGACACCGGTACCACCTGGGCCTACGACTTCCTCTACACCTGGCACGTGCCGGCCTTCGTGGTGATCACCGGCTACCTCTCCCGCGGTTTCCGCTGGACCCCGCAGAAGCTCTGGTCGCTGGTCCGCACCGTGGCCGTGCCGTACCTGATCTTCGAGGCCGCGCTCGCGTGGTTCCGGTACCACTTCGGTGGCGTCGCCCTGAACGACCTGTTCAAGGACCCGCACTGGCCGATGTGGTACCTCGCTGCCCTCTTCTTCTGGCGCCTCGCGACGCCGGCGATCCTCGCGGTCCCGCGCCGCGTCGCTCTGCCCCTGGCGGTGGCGACGAGCCTCGCCGCCGGCCTGTTCGCCGGCCAGCTCCTGGACTCGGCGCGGATCCTCGGCCTGCTGCCCTTCTTCGTTCTCGGCCTGCTGCTGCACGAGGTCGACTGGCAGCGGCTGCGCTCGAGCAGGCTGGTCCCGTACGCAGTCCTCGGCTTCCTGGTGATCGCCCTGGTGACCCGCTACACCGCGGCGTGGGGCAAGACCGACTGGTTCTACTACAACGCGACCTACGACCAGCTCGGCGTCGGCACCGGCCAGGCGCTCGCGACGCGCGCATTCGTCCTGCTCCTCGGCCTGGTCGGCACCGCTTCGTTCTTCGTCCTGGTGCCGAAGGCGGGCTCCTGGTTCGCCCGGCTGGGCACCGCGACGCTCGTCGTCTACCTGTGGCACGGGTTCTTCGTGCTCACCGCGGAGTACCTCGGCCTCCGCTCGTGGACCGTCGACCACCCGGTCGTCGGGTTCGCGCTGGTCACCGTCGGCGCCGTCGGCCTGGCGATCGGCCTGGCCGCTCCCCCGGTGGCCCGCGTGCTCAAGATCCCGGTCGACCCGATCCACTGGTTGGAGGAGCGCCGGCAGTCGTTGGTCGAGGCCGTCCGCACCTGAGCGGACTACGGGCCCCAGGTCGGCCGGACCGCGCTGGGCGGGACGACGTCGAGCGTGCGCGCGGCTTCGCGGGTCGGCGCGTGACCACCGAGGTGAGCCGGGTACCAGGCCGCGTGCTCCCCCGGGCGCGGGCGGTGCGCCGGCAGCTGCTGCAGCTCCTCGAGCATCCGGGTGAGCGTGAGCCCGAGGTCGGTGGTCACCGTGACCAGGTCAGCGGACGGCATCACGGAGAACGGAGTCCCGAACGCGACGTCCACCCGCCGGCCGCGGGTGAGGTCTGCCGGCGGCTCGGGGTCGCCGACCGTGAAGATCCGCTGGGATCCCCAGATCGCTACCGGCACGATCGGCGCGCCGGTCTCGGCGGCCAGCGCGGCGGCCCCGCGCATCAGCGAGCGGACCGTGTAGGAGTAGCTGATCCCTGCCTCCGGGAAGATCCCGACGGCCTCCCCCGCGCGCAGCAGGTTCCGCGCCTGCAGGTACGCCGCGACCGGGACCGCGCGGTCGACCGGCACGTGCTGCATGGCGTCCATCGCCCGGGCGACCGGGCCCGGCCGCCAGACGTCGTACCGGGTCAGGAAGCGCACGTAGCGGCCGCGCTGGACCGCGGCCTTCTCGATGAACACGAAGTCCGGGTAGGCGACGTGGTTCGCCGCCAGGATCACTGCCCCGGAGCGGGCCAGGTGCTCGAGGCCGTGGGGCACGACCTGCACCCGAAGCGCGCGCAGCGCCAGACGACCGAGCGCGTTCACCGCGCGGTAGACCCCGTCACCCATGCCTGTGCTTCGTCACGAAAAGGGCGGACGATTGTCCAGCTTCACGCTGCGGCGACCGGCCCAGCGCCAGATCCGTGCTGCACGGTCGCGGTCCTCGTCGGTGACCAGGTTCCCCATCCAGCGCAGGGCGAGCGTCATCATCCAGTCCGAGCGCATGCCGACGGGTCCGAGTGCCGCCAGCGCTCGCGGCACCGTGACGATCCCGGCCAGCCGGCGGGCGATCGAGAACGCCTCCCCGTAGTGCTCGCGCAGCAGGGTCGGCCAGAGCTCGGCGAGGTCCTCGTCGAGCACGTCGACGACCAACCGGCCGGTCTCCAGCCCGTAGTCGATCCCCTCGCCGTTCAACGGGTTCACGCAAGCGGCGGCGTCGCCGATCAGGGCCCAGTTCGGCCCGGCGACGTTCGAGACGGCACCACCCATCGGCAGCAGGGCCGAGGTCGGCATCCGCAGGTCCCCCTCGAGCTGGAAGTCCTCGCGCCGCAGGGCTGCGTAGTGCTTCATCAACGGACGCAGGGCGATGTCCGCCGGACGCTTGGCGGTCGCCAGCGTGCCGACGCCGAGGTTCACCGACCCGTCGCCGAGCGGGAAGATCCAACCGTAGCCGGAGAGGACGGGACCCGCGGTCCCTGAGCCTGTCGACGGGCCACGCAGCTCGAGGTGCGAGGAGATCCAGGGGTCGTCCGCCATCCGCGAGTCGACGTAGGAACGACCGGCGACACCGTAGACGGTGTCGCGGTGCCACTCCCGGCCCAGCACCTTGCCGAGTCCCGAGCGGACGCCGTCAGCGACGACCAGCCGCTCGCAGGCGATCTCGAACGTCTCGTCCCCCGACGAGAAGACGACGGCCACGACGCGGCCGTTCTCCAGGCGGGCGTCGACCGCCCGGGCGCCGTCGATGCCGGTGGCACCGGACTTGATCGCCGTGGTGCGCAGGTGGTCGTCGAGCTCGGTGCGGGCCACCGCGGACCCGTACGCCGGCAGCGAGCCTCCCCCCGGCCAGGGCAGCAGCAGTGTCTGGCCGAAGCCGTGCGCGCGCAGCCCGTGGTTGACGGTGTGCGCCCGGACCCAGTCGTCCAGCCCGAGGCGGGCCAGCTCGCCGATGGCCCTCGGGGTCAGGCCGTCACCGCAGGTCTTGTCACGCGGGAAGACCGCGGCGTCCGCGAGCACCACGTCGCGACCGGCACGCGCCGCCCACGCAGCCGCCGCGGAACCGGCCGGGCCGGCACCGACGACGAGCACGTCGGTGCGTGCGGGAACGGTCGAAGTCACCCCACCAGTCTCCCAGGTCGGTCCTGGATCACCGCCCCACCCCCGGGATGGGGCGATCAGACGCGGATCGCCGCGGGGATCCCGTCGCTGAAGACCTCCGCCTCGGCGGGCAGGCTCTCGGACTCGCCGTTGAGGTACCGCACGCCGGTCCACAGCGCGGCGCACGCGTCCAGCAGGTCGTCCTCGCCGAAGCCGGAGCCGCTGTACCAGCTCGGCGCTGCGATACCGGCCCGACCGAGCGCCTCGCGCCGCAGCGCCACGCCTTCGTCGGTGCGCTTGCCGGCGAGCAGCGGCGACCCGGCCATCCGCGCGAAGC
The DNA here is from genome assembly GCA_045806825.1 of Marmoricola sp. GTDB lineage: Bacteria > Actinomycetota > Actinomycetes > Propionibacteriales > Nocardioidaceae > Marmoricola. The sequence goes on along the minus strand of JBJMIP010000042.1, from coordinate 3,062 downwards.
AGAGCTCGGGGTGCACCTCGATGACGACCGCGCCGGGGTCGCCCCGGACCCAGGCGTCGACCTGGAGGATCTTCGGCCCCAGCGCCCAGGCCTGCGCGCTCGCGCTGCGCTCACCGTCGGTCGCGTCGAGATTGGCCTCGCGGCTGCCCGCGTAGCTGTCGGCCGAGTACGCCGAGCGGGTCAGCGTGCTGAACACCGAGGACGCCTTGCCCGGCAGGGCAGCGCGGGCCTGCTCGTCGGCCTGGCGGACACCGTTGTCGGGCAGACCGATCGGGATGTCGATCGCCACCACGGCGACGTCCGCGCCCTCGCGCACCTGGCCGACGAGCGCGGTGATGCTCGAGGCCACGTGCACGGTCAGGCGGCCGTCCGGGCCCAGGAGGACCCCGACCCAGCCCGCCACGCACGCGTCCACCCCGAGCACCGGCTGGCTGGCCTGGAGCACCGGCGGCGGTGCGTCCAGCCCGAGGGTCATCGAGGCGATCTCGTGCTGGAGGATCGCGAGCACCTCGGCGGTCCCGTGGTACGTCTGTCCACGGGTGATCAGGTCACGGAGGTCACGCCCCCAGTCCTCGACGCTCACGGGGGTGATTTTCCCTGGTCGGGTGGGCGCCCTGGAAGGGCCGATTGGTCCTCTGTGCATAGCTCACCTGGTTTCGAAGTTCGCCAATGCCGAAGGCCCCACGAGCAGTGCTCGTGGGGCCTCCGATCAGGAACTTCAGTTCTGGTACGACCCGAAGTCGAAGTCGTCCAGGGCCACCGTCTGGTTGCCCGGGGTCCCGAAGTCGTAGCTGCCGTAGGAGTCGTAACCGGTGACGGAGTACGCCGCGGCGCGGGCCTCCTCGGTCGGCTCCACCCGGATGTTGCGGTACCGCTCGAGGCCGGTACCAGCCGGGATCAGCTTTCCGATGATCACGTTCTCCTTCAGACCGCGCAGCGAGTCGGACTTGCCGTTGATCGCCGCGTCGGTGAGCACCCGGGTGGTCTCCTGGAAGGAGGCCGCCGAGAGCCACGACTCGGTCGCCAGCGACGCCTTGGTGATACCCATCAGCTCGGCACGACCCGAGGCGGGCTTGCCGCCCTCGGTCACCACGCGACGGTTCTCCTCCTCGTAGCGCACCCGGTCGACCAGGTCGGACGGGAGCAGCTTGGTGTCACCGGACTCGATCACGGTCACCCGGCGGAGCATCTGCCGGACGATGATCTCGATGTGCTTGTCGTGGATCGACACACCCTGGCTGCGGTACACCTGCTGGACCTCGGCCACCAGGTGCTCCTGGGCCTTGCGGACACCGAGGATGCGCAGCACCTCCTTCGGGTCCGGCGTGCCCTGGATCAGCTGCTGACCGACCTCCACGTGGTCGCCGTCGGCGATCTGGAGGCGGGAACGCTTGCTGACCGGGTACTCGACCGGGTCCGAACCGTCGTCCGGGGTCACGACCAGCTTGCGCGCCTTGTCGGTGTCCTCGATCGTCAGCCGGCCGGAGGCCTCGGAGATCGGGGCACGACCCTTGGGCTGGCGCGCCTCGAACAGCTCGACCACGCGGGGCAGACCCTGGGTGATGTCGTCGGCCGAAGCCACACCACCGGTGTGGAAGGTACGCATGGTCAGCTGCGTGCCGGGCTCACCGATGGACTGGGCCGCGATGATGCCGACCGCCTCACCGATGTCGACCAGCTTGCCGGTGGCCAGCGAACGGCCGTAGCACTTCGCGCAGGTACCCGTCTTGGCGTCGCAGGTCAGCACCGAGCGGACCTTGACCTGCTCGACCCCGGCCGCGACCAGGGCGTCGATCTGGACGTCGCCCAGGTCGTCACCGGCCGCCACCACGACGGCGCCCGTCTCCGGGTCGGTGATGTCGGTGGCCGCGTTGCGCGCGTACGCCGACGTCTCCACGTTCGGGTCCTTGGTGACGACACCGTCGTCGCCGCGGACACCGATCACCTTGGGCATGCCGCGCTCGGTGCCGCAGTCGTCCTCACGGATGATGACGTCCTGCGAGACGTCCACCAGACGACGGGTCAGGTAACCCGAGTCGGCGGTACGCAGCGCGGTGTCGGCCAGACCCTTGCGAGCACCGTGGGTGGAGATGAAGTACTCCAGGACCGAGAGGCCCTCACGGAAGTTCGACTTGATCGGTCGCGGGATGATGTCGCCCTTCGGGTTCGCCACGAGGCCACGCATGGCCGCGATCTGACGGACCTGCATCCAGTTACCGCGAGCACCCGAGTTGACCATCATGAAGATCGGGTTGTCCTGGTCGAAGTTCTTCTGCATCGCCTTGGCGACCACGTTGGACGCGTCGGTCCAGATCTCGATGAGCTCCTGGCGACGCTCGTCGTCGGTGATCAGACCACGCTCGAACTGCTTCTGGACCTTGGCTGCGCTCTCCTCGTACTTCTCGAGGATCTCCAGCTTGTCCTTCGGCGAGACGACGTCCTCGATGGAGACCGTCACACCCGAGCGGGTCGCCCAGGTGAAGCCGGTGTCCTTGAGGGCGTCGAGGCTGTTCGCGACCTCGACCTTGGTGTAGCGCTCGGCCAGGTCGTTGACGATCCGGCCCAGCTCACCCTTGCCGACCTGGTAGTCGATGTACTCGTAGTCGACAGGCAGCGCCTCGTTGAACAGCGCCAGGCCCAGGGTGGTGTCCAGGGTGACGGTCGCGCCGTCCTCGTAGCCTTCCTGGCGGAGCCGCTCGGGCAGGTTGACGCCGGAGAGACGGATCTTCACCTTCGACTGCAGCGAGATCTCGCCACGGTCGAAGGCCATGATCGCCTCGGCGGTCGACGCGAACGCCCGACCCTCGCCCGGCTCGCCGTTGCGGTCCAGGGTGAGGAAGTAGATGCCGATGATCATGTCCTGGGTCGGCATGGTCACGGGGCGACCGTCCGAGGGCTTCAGGATGTTGTTAGTCGACAGCATCAGGATGCGCGCCTCTGCCTGCGCCTCCGCGGAGAGCGGCAGGTGCACGGCCATCTGGTCACCGTCGAAGTCGGCGTTGAAGGCCGAGCAGACGAGCGGGTGGATCTGGATGGCCTTGCCCTCGATCAGCTGCGGCTCG
>JBJMIP010000041.1:0-10206 GCA_045806825.1 Marmoricola sp. | reverse complement strand
CGCCAGCACCCGGCGAGCGGCCACCTCGAACCCGGAGGAGTCGAAGATCTGCGAGCCGATGTGCGAGTGCAGGCCGAGCAGCTCCAGCCCGTCGATCGCGCTGATCTGGCGGGCGGCCTCGAGGGCGTCACCACTGCTGATCGAGAATCCGAACTTCTGGTCCTCGTGCGCGGTGGCGATGTACTCGTGGGTGTGCGCCTCGACCCCGGCAGTCACCCGGATCAGCATCTTGGCGCTACGACCGAGCTGCCGCGTGATCTCGGCCAGCCGCGCGATCTCGTGGAACGAGTCGACGATGATCCGACCTACGCCCACCTCGACGGCCGTGATGAGCTCGGATCGCGACTTGTTGTTGCCGTGCAGTCCGATGCGCTCGGGAGGTACGCCCGCAGCCTGCGCGACGGCCAGCTCGCCGGCCGAGCAGACGTCGAGGCAAAGGCCCTCCTCGACCACCCAGCTCGCCACCGTCGTGCAGAGGAACGCCTTACCGGCGTAGTAGACGTCGTAGTCCGCGAAAGCCACGTTGAAAGCGCGTGCCCGGCCGCGGAAGTCCACCTCGTCGAGCACGTACGCCGGGGAGCCGTGCTCCGCGACGAGGTCGGTCACCCGGACTCCCCCGACCTCCAGGACGCCGTCGACCTTCTGCGCGGTGCTCGACCACAGCAACGGGACCAGGGCGTTGACGTCACCCGGCTCGCGGAGCCAGGCCGGCCCGCGGACAGACTCGGCAGCGTGGGCCCAGCCGGCCTCGTGCGCGCGCACCGCCCTACATCCGTTCCGGCGCGGAGACCCCGAGCAGGTCGAGTCCGTTGCGGAGAACCGTCTGGGCGGCGACCACGAGCGCCATCCGGGCCTCGTTGACCGGGGCCACCGGCTCGTCGCCCGAAGGCAGCATCCGGCACTCCCGTTCGTCGTACCAGCGGTTGAAGACGGCCACCAGGTCCTCGAGGTACCGGGCGATCCGGTGCGGTTCGCGCAGGTCGGCCGCGCTGGCCACCACCCGCGGGTACTCGGCGAGCGACCGCAGCAGGTCGCCCTCCTTGGGGTGGGAGAGCAGGGCGGAGTCGAACTCCGCCGGCAGCACCATGCCCAGGTCGGCGGCGTTGGCGAGCATCCGGCAGGTCCGGGCGTGGCCGTACTGGACGTAGTAGACCGGGTTGTCGTTCGAAGCCTTGGTGATCTCGGCGATGTCGAGGACCAGGGGCGAGTCCGCCGGGTACCGGGCGAGGGAGTACCGCAGCGCGTCGACGCCGATCTCGTCCGCGAGCTCGTCGAGGGCGACGATGTTGCCGGCGCGCTTGGAGAGCCGCAGCTCCTCGCCGCCGGAGAGGATCTTCACCAGCTGGCCGATCATCACGTTCAGGGTCTTGTCCGGGTCGTCCCCGACGCAGGCAGCCATCGCCCGCAGCCGGCCGACGTAGCCGTGGTGGTCGGCTCCGAGCAGGTAGATGCAGTGGTCGAAGCCGCGCGAGCGCTTGTTCAGGTAGTAAGCAGTGTCCGAGGCGAAGTAGGTCAGCTCGCCGTCGGACTTGATCAGCACCCGGTCCTTGTCGTCGCCGAAGTCGGTGGTCCGCATCCAGAGCGCGCCGCCGTCCTCGAAGACGTGGCCGAGGTCCTTCAACCGCTGCAGCGTCTCGGGCACCGAGCCGGAGTCGTGCAGCGACAGCTCGGAGAACCAGACGTCGAAGTGGGTGTTGAACCGGGCCAGCGAGGCCTGCTGCTCGGCGAGCTGCACCGCGTAGCCGGCGGACCGCACGGCCGCGCGCCGCTCCTCGGCCGGCAGGTCGAGGATCCCGGGGTTCTCCGCCACGACCACCTTGGCGATCTCGGCGATGTACTCGCCCTGGTAGCCGTCCTCCGGGATCGGCTCGCCCAGCCCGGCCGCGATGATCGAGTCCGCGAAGTGGTTCATCTGCACACCGCGGTCGTTGATGTAGAACTCCCGGGTCACCTCGGCCCCGGCCGCGGTGAGCACCCGGCCGATCGCGTCGCCGAGGACCGCCCAGCGGGTGTGCCCCAGGTGCAGCGGGCCGGTCGGGTTGGCCGAGATGAACTCGACGTTGATCTTCTGGCCCGCGAGCAGGTCGAGGTGGCCGTAGCGGGTGCCCGCGGCGACGATGTCGGCGGCGACCTTGCCCTGGGCTCCGGCCTCGACGGAGATGTTCAGGAACCCGGGCCCGGCGATGTCGACCGCGGCGATGCCCTCGCTGGCGGCCAGGGCCTCGGCGAGCATGGTGGCCAGGTCCCGCGGGTTCAGGCCCGCCTTCTTGCCCAGCTGCAGCGCGACGTTGGTCGCGTAGTCCCCGTGCTCCTTGCTCCGGGGACGCTCGACCACCACCGTCGCCGGGACCCCGTCGGGCAGGGTCAGGCGCCCCGCCCCGACCAGCGAGGTGAGGGCGGCGACGATCGTAGAGGAGAGCTGCTCGGGATTCACCGGGCAAGCGTATCGGCGGGTACCGGTTTCCTTCGATCCAGATATGCCCGGTAGTGTTCGTCATCGCGCTGGGGCTGACGCCACAGGGCATTGCCTCCGTAGCTCAGGGGATAGAGCACCGGTTTCCGGTACCGGGTGTCGCAGGTTCGAATCCTGCCGGAGGCGCCCCAGATTCCACTGCAGCCCGGACCCAGGTGGGTCCGGGTTTTGTCCTTCCCGACGGCCGCGCACGTTCGCCCGCTGTTCGCTCGCCGTAGGTCCTCGGGTTCACCTGGCGTCCTAGCGTCGCGGTGTCTCGGGAAGGACATGCAGGATGACGTGGACCCCCGCCGCTCGGGCTCGTGGGATCAGCAAGACATTCGGTGACGTGGTGGCGCTCCAGGGCGTCGACCTCGACGTGGGCACCGGCCAGGTGCACGGTCTGGTCGGGCCGAACGGCGCCGGCAAGACGACCCTGCTCGGGCTCTTGCTGGGCCTGGCCGTGGCCGACCGCGGCACGCTGGAGATCCTCGGTACGACCATCGGGCGCTCGCTCGCCGTCCCTGCCGGGGTGGCCGGGTTCGTCGACGGCCCCGGCCTCTACCCCGCCCTGACCGCCCGGCAGAACCTGGCCGCCCTCGCGACACTGCGCGGCGACCGCGCGGCCGACGTCGCCGAGTGCCTCGACCGGGTCGGGCTGGGCGACGTCGCCGACGACCGGGTCCGCGGTTTCTCGCTGGGCATGCGCCAGCGCCTGGGCCTGGCTGCCGCGCTGCTCACCCGTCCCCGCCTGCTCGTTCTCGACGAACCCGCCAACGGCTTGGACCCCGCCGGGAAGCGGCACGTGCACCAGGTGATCCACGACCTGGCCGCCGACGGCGTCGCGGTGGTCCTCTCCAGCCACCGCATGGACGACCTGGCCGTGCTCTGCTCGGAGGTGACGCTCCTGTCCGCCGGGCGGGTGGTGTTCACCGGCCCGCTCGCCAAGCTCGCTGCCGAGAGCGGCGACCTCGACTACCGGGTCGGCACCTCCGACCCCGGGCGGGCGCTGGCCGTGGCCACCTGCACCCCGGGGCTCAGGGCCGTCGGGAACGCCGAGGGCCTGGTGGTGCGCGGCCCGGTCTCCGGGGTCGACGAGCTGGTGGTCCGCCTCGTCGGGGCCGGGGTAGCGGTGCGCGAGCTGGCCCCGGTGATCAGTCCGCTCGAGGCCGCGTTCCTGGCGCTGACCGGGACCGACCAGTGACCGCCACGCTGGGGCAGGTCCGTCCGGCACCCTTCGCTCCCTGCTTCCGGTTCGAGCTCGTCAAGCTGGTGAACCAGGGGCGGACCCGGCTGGTCATGCTGGTCTGCCTGGTCGCGCCGGCCGTCTTCGTCGCGGTGATCAGCAACCAGAGCGCACTCCCCACCGACACCGTCTTCGGACGGTGGATGAACGCCTCGGGGTGGGCGGGCTCGTTGGTCGTGCTCGCCTTCGCGTGCAGCTGGGGCCTGCCGTTGCTGACGTCCCTGGTGGCGGGCGACGTGTTCGCGGTGGAGGACCGGCTGGGCACCTGGCGGCACCTGCTCGTCGCGGTCCGTTCTCCTGGTCGCATCTTCACCGCGAAGGCACTCGCGAGCCTCGTCGTCATCGTGCTGCTGGTCGGTGGCCTCGCGGCCTCGAGCGTCATCGGCGGCCTCCTCGGGAGCGGGAACCACCCGCTGGTCGGCCTCGACGGCCACACGCTGGCCGCGCCGGCAGCGGCGCGCACCGTGCTCCTGGCGTGGATGTCGGTGCTCGCACCGACCCTCGCCTTCGCGGGCATTGGCCTGCTCGGGTCGGTCGTCCTGGGCCGTTCCCCGATGGGGCTGCTCGTGCCCGCGGTGCTCGCGCTGGCGATGAACCTGGTGCTGCTGCTGCCGGTCCCGGTACCGGTACGGCTCGCGCTCCCGAGCAACACCTTCCTGGCCTGGCGTGGCCTGTTCACCGAGCCCGCCGGCCTCGGCCCGCTGCTGATCGGCATCGCGGTGAGCCTGCTGTGGGCGACCGCAGGCACGGCACTCGCCTACCTGCTGTTCCTGCGTCGCGACTTCACGGACCTGTCGAACGACGGCGCCGCCCGGCGCACCCTGCTCGCAGCCGCACTCCCGGTGACCGCGCTCCTGACCCTCACCGCGCTCGGGCTCGCCGTCGCCACCCCGGCGACACGCACGGGCATCGAGAAGCGCGCCCTCGACCACTCCTTGGCGACCGAGTTCGCGCACCTCTACGTGCTGCAGACCCACCTGCTGCACCGGCCCGCCGTGACCGAGGCGCAGCTCGGCGCGCGAGCCGACTGCGACAAGGGCGGCTCCAGGGTCGCCGACGAGGGCCCAGGCAACGACTGGCGCTGCGTGGTGACCTGGCAGCTGCCGGGCTCGACCGCCCAGGGAGCTGCGACCTACCAGCTGGACGTCGCCGCCGAGGGGCGGTACGTCGCCGATGGTGACGGACCCAAGGAGGTGAACGGCTCTTTCCAGGTGCGCACCGGGACCGGTGATGCACCCAACCCGCTGTGGCAGCTCGACGGCTACGTCGACCTGCTCGAACAATTCTGAGAAGGGAAGCACCATGCACGTCGTGCGTCAGCGCACTCCCCTTGAGGGCACACGCGTCTCCGGTGGCCGTTTCGGGCTCCTCGGAAAGAACAAGCTCCGGATGCTCGTCGTCGGCGCCACCGCGCTCGCGGTCGTCGGAACGGGCACCGCCTATGCCACCACCACCATCTTCGGGCAGAACAAGGTCGGCACCGAGTACGCCGACGGCCTCCAGGTCTCCTCCGACCAGATCCTCAAGCCGCTCGGCGATCGACTCTCGACGCCGTACGGGAAGATCATGGGCTCGACGCTGAGCCCCGACGGCCGGTTCCTGGCCGCCACCGCGGCGGACCGCTCGGTGTCGCTGCAGATCTACGACCTCTCGACCTACCAGCTGATCTGGCGCGGCGGGAGCGCGGCCGGGGTGAACCTGAAGCTCACCGACAACACCGTCGGCCAGGAGAGCCCGCTCTACTCGCCCGACGGCAAGTTCCTCTTCATGCCGAACGCGACCGGCATCACCCGGTTCCCGGTCAACAGCGACGGCACGCTCGCGGCCGGCACCAAGATCTCCATCCCGACCGTCGACGGGAAGCAGGCGCTCACCGGCGGGATGGCGTACTCCCCCGACGGCACCCTCTTCGCCGCGGTCAACGGGCAGAACACGGTGGTCGCGCTCGACCCGGCCTCCGGCACCATCAGCCGGACCTGGAACGTCGGGGTCGCACCCCGTGCCGTGCAGCTGGTCGGCGGCAAGCTCTACGTCAGCAACGAGGGCGGCCGCCAGGCCGCGGACGGCGACACCACGATGGACTCCTACGGCACCGACGTCGTCGCCAACCCGTACCTGGGCAACGCGACCAACGGCACGGTGAGCGTGATCGACCCGAGCGCCTCCACCGGCGACGTGCGGACCATCAAGGTCGGCGTGCACCCGACGGCGCTCTACGCCCGAGGCCGGGTCCTGTACGTCGCGAACAGCAACGCCGACACCGTCTCGGTCCTCGACACCGCGACCGACCACGTCGTGCAGACCATCGCCACCCAGCCGTGGAAGGGCTCCGCGATCGGCTACTACCCGGACGGGATGACCGTCCAGCACGGCCGGCTCCTGGTCAGCCTCGGCCGGTCCAACGCGATCGCGGTCTACAAGCTGGGCCGCAACCCGCTGGACCCGGTCAGCTACGTCGGCCTGGTGCCGACCGACTACTACCCCGAGGACGTGTTCTCCGTCGGTGGCACGACCGTGGTCGCGAACCGGCGCGGCACCGACGCCCGCGGGCCGGCGATCACCTCGAACCAGGGGTTCGGCACCACTCCGGCCGTCGGCCACGGAACCCACGGCACGACGGCGTCCCTGACGCGCTTCACGTTGCCCAGCGACGGCGCGATCCGCGAGACGTTCACCCCGCAGGTCTTCCGTCAGAACGGCTGGGGCGACGCCAGCACCGACGTCAAGCACGCGGGCGGCAGTCGGACCGTCCCGGCCGTGCCGGTACCGGTCCGGATCGGCGACCCCTCGACCATCAAGCACGTGTTCCTGCTGGTCAAGGAGAACCGCACCTACGACCAGGTCTACGGGGACATGCCGGAGGGCGACGGGGACGCCACGCTCGCCCAGTTCGGCGAGCAGACCACCCCGAACCAGCACGCTCTCGCCCGCCAGTTCGGTCTCTACGACAACACCTACGACGTGGGCACGAACTCCGCCGAGGGCCACAACTGGCTGATGCAGGGCGACGACCCGGAGTACACCGAGTCCAGTGCCGGCGAGTACACCCGCTCCTACGACACCGAGGAGGACGTTCTCGGCCACCAGCGTTCCGGGTTCTTGTGGACGGCGATCGAGTCGGCCCACAACACGGCCCGCAACTACGGTGAGTTCGAGTACACCGAGGGCAAGCCGGCGGGGAGCTGGCAGCAGTACTACTGCGCGGTCAAGAGCGTGGACGGCGGCGGCGACCCGGCCGCGCTCACCGCGCCGGACCTCAAGGGTGACTACGGCTCGGTGATCCCGTCGCTGAACGCCATCAGCGACCCGCTCTCGCCGCCGTTCGACCTCTCCATCCCCGACGTCTACCGCTACCAGGTCTGGAAGCAGGACTTCGAGGCCAACGGTCCGAAGAACTTCCAGATGCTCTGGCTCTCCAGCGACCACACCGGTGGACCGTCGACGCCGCGAGCGGCGGTCGCCGACGGGGACCTGGCCGTGGGCAAGGTCGTCGACGAGATCTCGCACAGCAAGTACTGGAAGAGCTCGGCGATCTTCGTCGTCGAGGACGACAGCCAGGCCGGCGTCGACCACGTGGACGGCCACCGGGCCCCGATCCAGGTGATCAGCCCCTACGCCGTGCACGGCAAGACGGTCTCGACCTACTACTCGCAGATCTCCCTGGTCCGCACGATCGAGCAGATCCTCGGCGCGGAGCCGCTGAACCAGAAGGTCGCCGCAGCGAGCCCGATGTTCGACGCGTTCAGCACCAGGGCGGACCTGACCCCGTTCAACGCCGTGCCCAACCGGATCCCGATCACCGAGAACGTGAACCCGGTGCCGGACTGCGGCCCGGACGCGGTCGCGAACGCCCCGGCAGCACCGGCGGTCCCGGCGAGTGCCCAGGCACTCGCGGCGGCGTGGGGCGCCTGGGCGCAACGGCAGCACTTCACCGGCAAGCAGGCCCGGGCGGACTACGCCCACCCGGAGCAGATGAACCGGTACACCTGGTACCAGACCCACAACTGGTCGAAGGCCTACCCCGGTGACCCGAAGCTGTACCGGCCCGAGGACGTCCCCGGCGGCTACCTTCCCGCGCCGGAGTCGGAGTAACCGCGCGCTGCCTGTTCGGCCCCGGCGAACGCCGCCGGGGCCGAACGGGCAGACTGCCCCCATGCGGACGAAGGTCGCCTCGGCGAACATCCTCTACAAGCTCGCAGGCCAGGACGCGGTCACCGCGTTGGAGCAGGTGCTGGCCGAGCAGCCGGACCTCGTCGGACTGCAGGAGTGGTACATCTCGCGGCTGCCGCTGCTGCGCCGTACCGGCAGCGTCCGCACGGTGCCCTCCCTCGCCGGGCTCTCGGTCCCCGGACCGAAGCGGTACCACTGGGTCTCCTCGGTCTCCTGCGGCAACGTCGTCGGCGCCCGGGCCGACCGCTTCGACCTGATCGGCGCCGATGACGTGCTGCTCTCCGGGATCGGCCGGTCCGACCGCCCCGACCGGTTCCTGGGCACCGAGCCCCCGCGGCTGGTCACCGTCGGCCTGTACGCCGACAAGCTGGTCGACCGGACCGTGGCGATGCTGAGCTACCACCTCTGCCCGGGCGTGGAGGAGCACGGCCGCTACATCACCGACCGGCCGCTGCTGATCGCCCGCCACCGCCAGGAGGTCGGGCGCCTGGAGGCGCTGATCGCGAAGTACCAGCGCGAGGGGCACGTCGTGTACGCCGTCGGGGACTCGAACTTCGACAGGCAGCGGATCGCCGGTCTGACCTCGAGCTGGGTCGGTCGTGAGGACGCCCCGGGGACCATCGGCACCCGCACCCGCAAGCTCGACGACGTGCACGGTCCCGGCCCGGCGACCGAGGTCAAGCTGCTCAGCACCCCCTCGGACCACCGCGCGATGATCGCGATCCGCGAGGAGTAGGCGGTTCCTGAGGAGGTTGCGCTGCAACCGTCTCGAAGGATGTCGAAAAAGCAACCGCGCGTTCGTCGTACAGGTGAAGCTCCCCTCGAAAGGACACCTGACATGACCGAGCAGCGCGGCGGCGAGTCCCGCGGACCCGCCTCCTACTTCCCCTCGATCGAACGCACCTACGGACGCTCCGTCGAGGAGTGGTTCGACATCGTCGAGTCGAGCAACCTCGAGCGCCACAGCGACATGGTGGCGATGCTCAAGGTCGAGTTCGGCCTGGGCCACGGTCACGCGAACGCGATCGTGGCCCACGTCCGGGCCCAGCGGGTTCCCGCCTAGTCGGACGGCGGGATGTTCTGGTTGTGCCGGAACACGTTGTCCGGGTCCCAGACGCGCTTGATCTTGCGCAGCCGGGAGTACTTCTCGGGGCCGTAGGCCTGCTCGACGCGCATCAGGCCCTCGTCACCGATGAAGTTCAGGTAGGCGCTGCCGGTGGTCCACGGCTTCATCGCCGAGGCGATCGCCCGGGTCTTGTCGATGTTGACCTGGTCCTGGGACGGGTCCGGCGGCCACATCGAGAGCAGGTGCAGGTTGAACGGTGACTGCCGGTTGCCGAACGCGGTCGCCTCGTCGGAGACCTCCGCGATCGCACCGCCGCCGGCCACCACGATCATCTGGGTGAGCGGCGAGGTCGGCGGCTGCACCGCTCCGACCCAGGCCTCGACGGCCTCGTCGGGGAAATCGGCGAGGAAGTCCCCGGTCCAGTAGTTGTGCATCCCCTTCGGGTTCGGCGGGTCGAGCAGCTGCTGGACCGCGACGTACGGCATCGGCCCGGTCAGGTTCGCTGCCGGCGGACCGAAACCGGTCAGCGGCTCCAGGACGCGGGCGCCCTCCTCGGCGTCGCCCGCGTAGCAGAGGATCACGCCGCAGGCGGGCTGTCCGCGGGCCGGTTCGGGCACGAAGTCCTCGGGCGGAGCCGTGATCAGCGCGACGCCACCACCGACCTCCTTCGGAGCAGTCGCCATGACGTCGCGCCAGTTCTTGAGCACCTCCACGGCCATGAAGCCGGGGTAGAGCAGCATCCCGCCGAAGACGATCGGGCCGACCGGGTGCAGGCGGAAGGTGAACTCGGTGACGACGCCGAAGTTGCCACCGCCCCCGCGGATCGCCCAGAACAGGTCGGGGTGCTCGTCCTCGGAGGCGGTCACGATCCGCGAGTCGGCGGTGACGACCTCCGCGGAGACCAGGCTGTCGCAGGTGAAGCCGAAGGCGCGCTCGAGCCAGCCGCTGCCGCTGCCCAGCGAGAGTCCGCCGACGCCGGTGCCGCTGACCCGGCCCCCGGTGACGGCGAGCCCGTGCTCCTGGGTGGCCGCGTCGACCGCTCCCCAGGTCGCGCCACCGCCGACCTTGGCGGTGCGGGCGCCGGGATCGACGACCACCTGGTCGAGCCCGCGCAGGTCGACGCAGACCCCGCCGTCGACCACGGCCGAGCCGGTCACCCCGTGGCCGCCGCCGTAGACCGAGATCGGCAGGCCGCGCCCGCGCGCGAGATTGACCGCGAGGACTACATCGTCGGCATTGTTGCAGCGGGCAATCAGAGCCGGGCGCCGATCG
>JBJMIP010000040.1:0-4051 GCA_045806825.1 Marmoricola sp. | reverse complement strand
ACGGTCAGCACGCCGCCGTCGAGCCCGATCACCTGCGCGTTCTGGCTCAGCAGGATCCAGGTGAAGCGCCGCATCTCCTTGACCTTGTTGAGCAGGTCCGGCCACACCCGCCGGGCGTCGACCAGACCAAGGCCCGCCGGAGCCGGGGCAGCCTGCGCGACGGGTTCCGGGGTTTCGAGGCTCGCTGGCGCTCGCACCTCAACCACCGAAGGCTCGGGCGCCGCGTCAACCACCGAAGGCTCGGGCGCCGCGTCATCAGGCGCGACAGGTTCCGGGGTTTCGAGGCTCGCTGGCGCTCGCACCTCAACCACCGAGGGCTCGGACAGCGCGGGTTGAGTCGGCTCCTCGGCCGGAGCCTGGGCCGGCGTCGCCGGCACAGGCTCCCGGCCCGCTGCGGACCCCGCCACAGCGGTACCGGCAGGCACGGAGACATCCAGCCGCCGCTCAAGACGGTCCAGGCGAGCACCCAGGCCGTCCAAGCTGTCATCCGCCCCCGGAAGAAGCACCCGCGCACAGATCAGCTCCAGCAGCAACCGCGGCGTGGTCGCTCCCCGCATCTCGGTCAGCCCCGCCGCCACGCAGTCCGCGGACCGCACCAGGTCGGCCTTGCCGAACCGCGCCGCCTGGGCGACCAGGCGCTCGGCCTGGTCCTGGGGAACGTCGATCAGGCCGGTCGCCGGGGCGTCCGGGACAGCGGCGACGATCACGAGGTCGCGCAGGCGCCGGAGCAGGTCCTCGGTGAACCGACGTGGGTCCTGGCCGGTCTCGATCACCTTGTCGACCACCGAGAACACCGTCGAGCCGTCACCCGCGGAAAACGCGTCGACCACCTCGTCGAGCAGGGTGTCGGGCGTGTAGCCGAGCAGCCCGGCCGCCAGCTCGTAGGTCAGACCGCTGTCACCGGCACCGCCGAGCAGCTGGTCGAGCACCGAGAGCGAGTCGCGGGCGGACCCGGCACCGGCGCGGACGACGAGCGGCAGCGCAGCGGGCTCGATCGGCACGCCCTCGCGCTGGCAGATCTCGCCGAGGTAGTCCGAGAGCACCCGCGGCGGGATCAGCCGGAAGGGGTAGTGGTGCGTGCGCGAGCGGATGGTCGGGATGACCTTCTCGGGCTCGGTCGTGGCGAAGATGAACTTGAGGTGCTCCGGCGGCTCCTCGACCAGCTTCAGCAGGGCGTTGAAGCCCTGCGAGCTGACCATGTGCGCCTCGTCGATGATGTAGACCTTGTACCGGCTGGCGACCGGGGCGAAGAACGCGCGCTCGCGCAGGTCGCGGGCATCGTCCACACCGCCGTGGCTGGCCGCATCGATCTCGATGACGTCGATCGACCCCGGACCACCGCGCGCGAGGTCGCGGCAGGACTGGCACTCGCCGCACGGGTCGGAGACCGGGGCCTTCTCGCAGTTCAGCGTGCGCGCCAGGATCCGGGCGCTGGTGGTCTTGCCACAGCCGCGCGGACCGGAGAACAGGTAGGCGTGGTTCACCCGGTTCGCGGCCAGCGCCGCACGCAGCGGCTCTGTGACGTGGTCCTGCCCGATGACCTCGGCGAACGACTCTGGCCGGTACCGGCGGTAAAGGGCGAGGTTGTGCTCCACAGGGTGACCCTATGCGCTGGGGCCGACAAAGCCAGGCCGGACCCGGGTGCTGCTCACGAGGTGGCCCGCTGGCGGGCGAAAACCTCGTCAGTGCGGGCGACCGGGATGGGCGACCAACCCGGAACGAGCCGCCAGGCTGCCGCCGAGGACGGCGACCGCGATGCTCACGATCGCGCCGAGCATCAGGGCCGATGCCTCGCCCGGCACGAGCACGTGCAGCTGCTCACCGATCGTCGCGGCCGCCACCGGTACGCCGAGCTGGGCGGCTGCGAGCAGGCCCAGCGACGTCGGCTGCCCGGTGACCCTGCTGACCAGGTGGGCGAGGACCGCGCCCAGACCGAGGCAGAGGCCGAGCAGGATCAGCCGCGGGTGGGAGCCCAGGTCGCGCAGCTGCAGCGTGGCGCCCAACCAGACGAAGAACACCGGGCCCAGGAACCCCTCCGTCACCGCGAAGAGCTGCTTGGCGAGCCGCCGCGGTTCGCCGATGCCCGCGACCAGCAGGCCGAACGCGAACCCGGCCAGCATGATCGAGACGTGCATCTGCACGGCGAGCCCGGCGAGTGCGAACAGGACGGCGAGCTGGACGCGGAGCTCGACCGCGAAGCTGCGGGCCTCGGAGACCTGGTGCACCCGCGCGCGCACCCCGCTGCGCTCGAGGTGGCGCAGCACCACGTAGACGACGGCCGCGGCAGCGAGCACGGTGGCGGCTCCGAGCGCGGCCCGACCGGCGTGGTGCGGGTCGATGACCAGCGGCAGCGCGACGATGCACGCAGCGTCGGCGATCGCGACCTGCGGCAGCAGCCCGATCACCTGCTCGCCCCCGAGTCCGAGCGAGTCCACGACCGGCAGGATCAGGGCCGCCGAGCTCGACGCCATCAGGACGGCGTACAGGGGCGCGTGGTGCAGGTCGAAGGCCAGGGCGAGCACGATGCCGAGGAGCGCGGCCACCACGCCCACCCCGACGGCCCGGAGCAGACCCGCCCGCAGCGCCGGACGCAGCGAGGGGTCGCGGACCGGGACGTGGGTTCCGGCTACGAACATCACCAGCGCGAAGCCGGCGTCGGCCAGGAACGTGAAGGTCGGGTCGCCCGGGTCGAGGTAACCGGTGCCGGTCCGCCCGAGCGCGATACCGGCGAGCAGCTCCCCGAGCACGATCGGCAGGTGCCAGCCGCGTCGCAGGGCGAGCAGCGGACCCGCCAGCGCGACGGCGCAGATCACGGCCAGCTCGGTGAACCCCACGGACCCATTCTGCTCGACGGCTTCGCGATGTCCCGGGAATGAGAAGGCCCCCCATGCACCCGGAAGAGCCCACCTGCCCTTGCTGCCTTCCGGCCCTGGGGGAGTTCAGTGAGGTACCGCCGCACGGGGGGTTGCCGCAGAGTCTAGGCGGCCGATTTCTCGCGGGCGAATCCGGGCGGGTAACCTTCCCGGCGGAGGTATCGCCTAGTGGCCTATGGCGCTCGCTTGGAAAGCGGGTTGGGTTAATAGCCCTCGGGGGTTCGAATCCCCCTACCTCCGCGGACCGGATCCGCGGATTCGAGGACGAACGGCATCGCAGCTCGCCTGCGGTGCCGTTCGCGCTTCCCGGCCCTAGGGTGTTGCCGACCGAACGGTCGCCGTCGAGGAGGTCTGCGTGAACGCCCCTGCCCTGGAGGACTCGGTCCACATCGACGCTCCCGTCGAGGCCGTCTGGACGCTCGTGAGCGACGTACGGCGGATGCCGGAGTGGAGCCCGCAGGTGGACTCGACCCGTCTGCGTAACGGCTTCGACACCGTTGCCCTCGGCGCCCAGTTCACCAATCGCAACAGCTTCGGAGAGCTCGTGTGGACGACCCACGCCGAGGTGGTGCGGTTCGAGCCCGAGCGCGAGATCGCGTTCCGCGTCGAGGAGAACTGGATGATCTGGTCCTTCGTCCTGGCGCCCGACGGCGACGGCACCGTGCTCACCCAGCGGCGCGATGCCCCGGACGGCGTCTCCGACCTCTCGCTGGAGCTCACCAACGGGTTCATGGGCGGCGTCGAGGTCTTCACGGAGTCGATGCGCGCCGGCATGCGGGAGACGCTGACGAAGATCAAGGACCAGGCAGAGCGACAGGCGTGACGCGCGCCTGATCCCGACCGATGCGTGGGACGGCCTCTGACCCGAGCGGCTACGCGCCGGCCGCGACGATGTCCAGCGCCAGCAGGTCGTCCGCGGCGTACGGCAACGACACCGTGACACGCTCGGCCAGGCTGGCGAACCGCTGCCGGAAGGCCGGTCCGACCACGTCCAGCTCGCCGACCACGGCGAAGGTCGCGAGCACCTCGTCGTCGACGAGGTCGGCGAGCTCGGCCCAGCGGTCCTGCTTGGTCAGGGCGTTCGCCTCACGGTGCAGCTCTCCCCAGCCGTGGTGCTCCAGCACCGGCGCGTACGCCGGCGTCGAGGCGTAGAAGCCGATCTGCTGGCGCACCCCGGT
>JBJMIP010000039.1:0-42588 GCA_045806825.1 Marmoricola sp. | reverse complement strand
GCTTCGACGGGGCCGGGCGCATCTAGGACCACGGCACGCATGGTCAGATTCAAGGATCTACCTCTCGTTGTCGATCTGGCGGTCCTGGACCTTGTGGAGCAGCTTGTCCAGGGTAAGGACCCCTGCGTGAATCGAGCCGGAGATTCGACTCCGGAGGCCAGTCACTAGATCAACGAGCAGGCGACTCACAGTGGGTGAGTACGAATCGAAGGCATGGCGGGCCAGCATGCGACGAGTTTCATCCGCTCGTGCTCCTGCTTGGCGGCGCCGCGGCCGAAACGCGTCCGGATGACTAATCAAACCATTCACCGCGCGTGAAGACGAAGACGGTGGTTGACGTGGAGGTCAACCACACGTCCCTACATGCGGAACATGCACGGCTGTCATCAGGTTGAAAGGCTCGGCTCCACTCCTTGTGCAAGGTTCCGGACTGAATTCCGCACGCAGTGATCAGGGTCCCGAACTCCTTTGCGTGGATCTTCTGTGCCCGGGCTTCCCCCTCGATGCCTCGGAGCACCGCGACAGCTTGGAACCAGGGTTGCGGCTTTCCCATTTCCATCACCTACTCGTCGGAAGGACTGTGCTGACTGATCGATTGCGCTGCCAGGCTCACAAGATCGACTGGATGCCGGCGATCAGCTGGCGTGCCATCACGATCCGCTGCACCTGGTTGGTGCCTTCGTAGATCTGGGTGATCTTGGCGTCGCGCATCATCCGCTCGACCGGGTAGTCCCGGGTGTAGCCGTAGCCACCGAGCACCTGGTCCGCGTTGGTGGTGACCTCCATCGCGACGTCGGAGGCGAAGCACTTGGCCGCTGCACCGAAGAAGGTCAGGTCGGTGTCGCCGCGCTCGGACCGGCCGGCGGCGGCGTACGTCATCTGCCGGGCGGCTTCGACCTTCATGCCCATGTCGGCGAGCAGGAACTGCATGCCCTGGAACTCCGAGATCGACTTGCCGAACTGCTTGCGCTCCGCGGCGTACTCGATCGCGTAGTCGAGCGCGCCCTGGGCGACGCCGACGGCCTGGGCGGCGATGGTGACCCGGGTGTGGTCCAGGGTGCGCATCGCGGTCTCGAAGCCGGTGCCCTCGCCCCCGATGATTCGGTCGGCGGGGATCCGGACGTTGTCGAGATAGACTTCCTTGGTCGGAGATCCCTTGATGCCGAGCTTCTTCTCGGGTGCACCGAAGGAGACGCCCTCGTCGGACTTCTCGACGACGAACGCCGAGATGCCGCGGGTGCGCGAGTCCGGGTTCGTCACGGCCATCACGGTGTAGTACTCGGACTCACCGGCGTTGGTGATCCAGCGCTTCACGCCGTTGAGCACCCAGAAGTCTCCGTCGCGGACCGCGCGGGTGGTCATCCCGCCCGCGTCGGAGCCGGCGTCCGGCTCGGAGAGCGCGTAGGAGAAGCCGCCCTCGCCGGCCGCCAGCTTGGTCAGGTACTTCTCCTTGAGCTCCTCGGAGCCGGAGATCTGCACCGGCAGCGAGCCGAGCTTGTTCACCGCCGGGATCAGGCTGGAGGACACGCAGACCCGGGCGATCTCCTCGATCACCAGCACGGTGGCGAGCGCGTCCGCGCCGGCACCGCCGTACTGCTCGGGGACGTGCGGAGCGTGGAAGTCCGAGGCGAGCAGCGCGGCAGCGGCCTCGGCCGGGTAGCGCGCCTCCTCGTCGACCGCTGCGGCGTACGGCGCGATCTGCTCCTCGGCGATCTCGCGGATGACCTTGCGGATCTCGCGGTGCTCCTCGGACAGGCCGTACATCGGGAAGTCAGACATAGGTGAAGAAGCCCCTGCCGGACTTGCGGCCCAGGAGGCCGGCATCAACCATGCGGCCAAGCAGAGGCGGCGCTGCGTACAGCGGTTCCTTGAACTCCTGGTAGAGCGAGTCCGCGATCGCGTGGGTGGTGTCGAGCCCGATGAGATCTGCGAGCGCGAGTGGCCCCTGCGGATGCGCCGCCCCGAGAACAAGGCCCCTGTCGATGTCTTCGGCCGACGCGAACCCGGACTCGAGCATCCGGATCGCAGAGAGCACGAACGGAATGAGAAGTGCGTTCACGACGAAACCCGCGCGGTCCTGGCAGTCGATCGCGGTCTTTCCCAGCGAGGAGTGGACGAACGCCCTAGCCCTCTCGGTGGTGGAGGCAGCGGTGAGCAGGCTTGGCACGAGTTCGACAAGCGACAGGACCGGTACCGGGTTGAAGAAGTGAATACCCATGACGTTCTCGGGACGGTTGGTCACCACTCCGAGCTTCATGAACGGGATCGAGGAGGTGTTCGACGCAAGGATTGCCTCGTCGTTGGTGAGAATCGTGTCTAGCTTTCGGAAAAGCTCGACCTTCGTCTCTTCGTGCTCGACGATTGCCTCGACGACCAGATCCCGGTCGGCCAGCACATCGAGATCCGTCTCAACCCGGATAAGCCCAAGAACGTCTTCGGCGCTGACGATCTTGCCCCGCTGTTCGGCCCGCTTCAGAGACGCGACAATCCGGTCTCTACCGCGAACGGCTGCGTTCGCGTCCGATTCGACGATGACAACGTCGAGCTCTGCTCGCGCACAGACCTCTGCGATCCCGGACCCCATCAATCCGCAACCGACTACACCGATCTTGTTCATCAGATCCATTTCCTTCTCGCTAGACGTTTCGGCGGTACTGTCCACCGACCTCGAAGAACGCTTCAGTTACCTGCTGCAGGCTGCAGACGCGAGCGGCCTCCATCAGCGCAGCGAACACGTTCCCATTGGTCGTCGCGTTTTCTTTCAGGCGCGCGATCGCGGCCTGGCTCAGGTCCACGTGCCGCTTCTGGAAGTCTTCGACCCGAGCGAGCTGGCCAGACTTTTCCTCCTCGGTCGCACGCGCGAGTTCCACCTCGACGTCTCCGGCGTGATCTTCGGACGGGTTCCGGAAGGTGTTCACGCCGATGATGGGCAAGGTTCCGTCGTGCTTTCTCCGCTCGTAGAGCATCGACTCGTCCTGGATGCGGCCGCGCTGGTAGCCGGTCTCCATCGCACCCAGTACGCCGCCTCGTTCGGTGATGGCATCGAACTCGGCCAGGACCGCTGCCTCGACCATGTCGGTCAGCTCATCGATGATGAACGAGCCCTGGAGCGGGTTCTCGTTCATCGCCAGACCCCATTCGCGGTTGATGATGAGCTGGATGGCAAGTGCCCGTCGTACCGATTCGGCACCGGGAGTGGTGACGGCTTCGTCGTACGCATTGGTGTGGAGGCTGTTCGCGTTGTCGTAGATCGCGATCAAGGCCTGCAAGGTGGTGCGGATGTCGTTGAAATCCATCTCCTGGGCGTGCAGCGAACGACCCGAGGTCTGCACGTGGTACTTCAACTTCTGCGAGCGCTCGTTCGCGCCGTACCTGTCGCGCATCGCGACCCCCCAGATACGGCGCGCCACCCGTCCGAGGACCGAGTACTCCGGGTCCATACCGTTGGAGAAGAAGAACGAAAGGTTCGGGGCGAAGTCGTCGATCTTCATCCCACGTGCCAGGTACGCCTCGACGTAGGTGAACCCGTTTGCGAGAGTGAACGCAAGCTGGCTGATCGGGTTCGCACCCGCTTCGGCGATGTGATACCCCGAGATCGAGACGGAGTAGAAGTTCCGCACCTCATTCTCGATGAACCACTCCTGGATGTCGGCCATCATCCGCAGCGCGAACTCAGTCGAAAACAAGCAGGTGTTCTGGCCCTGGTCCTCCTTGAGGATGTCGGCCTGCACGGTGCCGCGGACGTTCGAGAGGGCGAAGGCCCGCAGCTCGTCCCGTTCTCCCTCGGTCGGTGCACGGCCCTGTGTCTCGGTGAAGTTCTCGATCTGCTGATCGACCACAGTGTTGAGGAAGAACGCGAGGATGGTGGGCGCCGGCCCGTTGATCGTCATCGAAACGCTGGTCGTCGGCGCGACCAGGTCGAAGCCCTCGTAGAGAGCTTTCATGTCCTCAAGGGTCGCTACCGAGACGCCGGAAGTGCCGACCTTGCCGTACACGTCGGGACGTAGGTTCGGGTCACGGCCGTACAGGGTGACCGAGTCGAACGCGGTCGACAGTCGCGTCGCGTCGCTTCCCTCGGACAGCAGCTTGAACCGTCGATTCGTCCGGAACGGATCGCCTTCGCCCGCGAACATCCGAGCCGGGTCTTCGCCTTCGCGCTTGAACCGGAACACCCCGGCCGTGAAGGGAAAGAGGCCAGGCAGATTCTCGTTCCGCCAGAAGCGCACCAGCTCGCCGTGATCGTCGAACGTCGGCAGAGAAACCTTCGGAATGCGGTTGCCTGATAGTGATTCCCGCGAGACGACGGTGCGCATCTCGAATCCGCGGACGTCGACGACCTGAACGTCACCCGCGTAGGACTCGACGACCTGAGGCCAGCCTGCGATCTGGTCGGCGAGGTCGTGCGGGATCTGCTTTCGGGAGAGTTCCAGGAGTTCGCCGACGTTATGGGTGTGTTTCGAGGCGTGGATGAGGTCCTGAATGACGTGCTCTTGTCTCTGCACCCGTCGTGCAGCCTCCACGAGCGAGTCGGTTTCAGCGTGGTAGTCCCGCAAGGTCTGCGAGATCTCTGACAGGTAGCGGACCCGCTCGACCGGGACGACCTGGCGGATTCCTGAGGAGTGTCGAACATCGACCTTCGCCAGTGTTCCGGAGCCGAGGTTCATTCCGCGTTCTGCAAGGATATTGTGCAGGTGTTGGTACAGAGCTGTCACGCCGTCGTCGTTGAAAGTCGCTGCGGACGTCCCGAACACGGGCATGTCGTCCGGAGTCAGAGTGAACGCGTTCCGGTTGCGGACCATTTGGCGGCCCACGTCCCGGAGAGCGTCCTTCGCGCCGCGGCGCTCGAACTTGTTGATCGCGACGACGTCGGCGAAGTCGAGCATATCGATCTTCTCGAGCTGTGAGGCCGCCCCGAACTCTGGCGTCATCACGTACAGGGAAGCATCGACGAGCGGGACGATGGCGGCGTCGCCTTGCCCGATTCCCGGGGTCTCGACGATGACGAGGTCGTGGCCGGCAGCCTTGAGCAGGTCGATGACGTCGGGCAGTGCGGCTGGGACCTCGTGGCCGCCGCGTGTGGCCAAGGAGCGGAAGTAGACGCGGTCCCCGTCAAGCGCGTTCATCCGGATCCGGTCGCCGAGCAGCGCTCCGCCACCTTTACGACGCGACGGGTCGACCGCGAGGACTGCGATGCGCAGCTTGTCCTGCTGGTCGAGGCGGAAGCGGCGGACCAGCTCATCGGTCAGAGACGACTTTCCGGATCCGCCGGTGCCGGTGATGCCGAGGACGTGGGCGGAGGAAGTGTTCGCGGCGTCACGGATCGTCGCAAGGAATTCGTCAGTGAGCTGGCCGGTTTCTGCGCCGGTGATGGCCCGAGCGATGGCTTTGCGGTCCCCGGAGAGCACTGCCTCCACCGGTGCGGGGTCGTCCCACGGACTGAAGTCGCACTCGCGGACGATTTCCTGGATCATCCCGTCGAGTCCTATGCGTTGACCGTCTTCTGGCGAGAAGACCCGGACTCCTCGGCCCTTCAGCCGTTCGATCTCCTGAGGGACGATCACGCCCCCGCCACCGCCGAAGATCTTCACGTTATGGGCGCCGGCTTCATCGAGCAGGTCCGCCAGATACTCGAAGTATTCGACGTGGCCACCCTGGTAGGACGACACAGCGACGCCCTGCACGTCCTCCTCGAGCGCAGCCTGGACCACCTCGAGGACTGATCGGTTGTGCCCGAGGTGGATCACCTCGCAGCCGTGGCTCTGAAGGATGCGCCGCATGATGTTGATCGAGGCATCGTGGCCGTCGAAGAGGCTCGACGCGGTGACCAGACGCACAGGTCCGGAAGCGACATACCGATCGGGCATCAGACCTCGAAGCAGAAGTAGTAGGGCGTCCTACCAAAAAGGTAGATCATCAAACTGATTGATGGAACGTCCTAGCTAGTTACTGCCCAGTCGCTGAGACCGGGTTCCCTCACCGTCAGCGCTGCTCGGCGTACCAACGCACCGCTGACCGGATCGAGTCCTCGGTCGGGGAAGGCACCCAACCCAGCTCCCGAGTGGCCTTCGAGTGGTCGAGGGCAGACTGGATGTGCATCAGCCGGACACTGGTCGGCGTGATCACCGAGTCCTTGCGCAGGAGCCTCGAAGCGGCACCACCGAGGACCCCGAGGGCCTTCATGACCGACATCGGCAGTCCGAACCGCGGCGCCTTCACGCCGCCCTCGTCAGCACAGATCTCGAAGAGTTCCCGGAACGACTGGTCGCTCTCGGAGATGATGTAGCGCTCACCTGGCACACCGCGCTCCTCGGCGAGCAGGAACGCCCGAGCCGCGTCCTCGATACCGACGACCTCAAGGGCCGCATCCTTCACGTAGACCGGCATCTTGCCGCGCGATGCCATCGCGACCAGGTTTCCGTGCGGCGTGGGACCGTGATCGCGCGGCCCGTAGGTCGTACCGACGTTGAGCACCACGACCGGGAGCCCGCGCTCACGGCCGGCAGCCAGCACGAGGTTCTCGGCTTGGACCCTCGCCTCGATGTACGGCCCGCCTTGGTCGGCCCACGTGTGCGGTGTGGTCTCGTCGGCCAGACCCTCGTCGGCGATGCCGATCGCGCCGACGGTGCTGCAGAAGACGAACTTCGGCACTCCGACCTCGACCGCAATATCGAGCACGCCGCGCAGTGCCTCGACGTTGGTCGCGAACAGCGGCGTCGGGTCCCGGAGCCAGGCCCGGGTGTCGACGATGCAGTAGAAGACCGTGTCCACGCCGGCCATCGCGGTGCGGAGAGCCTCCAGGTCGCCCAGATCGCCGTACCGTCGCTCGACCTCGAGGTCGTCGAACGCGACCGTCGAGCTGGACCGACGAATCCAGACCCGGACGTTGTCGCCGCGCTCTACGAGCTGACGGGTGACGTGCGAGCCGAGAAAGCCGCTGGCTCCCATGACGAGCTTGGTTCCGGTCATCCTGCGTTGCCTCCTGGGGCGTTCTGGCTGATCGAAAGCGCGGTTCGGGCGACCAGGCGCCCGAGCTTCTCGAGCTGACGGCTCGTGAACGAGCGGCCGGGGTGGACGCAGAGGTTGAGCACCACCTGACCGTCGGCCCCGAAGACCGGGGCCGCGAGGGTGGTGACTGCACGGTCGGAGGGGCCGCCCGCATCTTCGACGTGGGCGATCGCGGTCTCGACCAGCAAGTCGGCGATGACTCTCTTGATCGCCGGGGACTCGTCTTCGTCGTCGCGCAGCGATCCGGCGAGCTGAGCGAGGCGAGCCAACGCCGGACTCGACCAGTCCAGCTCGTAGCCGCGATCCCGGCTCCGGTCGAGCATGGCCAGCAGCCGACTACCCAGGTCAGCGTCCCCCGCGACGCTGCGCTCGACCCACGCGACCCGGGCACCCTCGGACTCCCAAGCAGCGAATCCGCCGCCGAAGGGTGCCGCGAACGGGAAGGTGGCTCCACGAGCCTCGGTTGGCAGGCCACTGGGGCGACGGGTCTCGAAGACGGTGATCTCCAGGGTGCTGCCGGCCCGGACGATGACGGAGGACGGGTACCCGGTCTCCTCGAGCAGACCGAGCGCTGCAGCCCGGGCTTGGTGCAGCAACGGCTTGGCGCCGACCAGCACGTCGGCGAACGCGGTTGCAGCGGCGCCGAGCACAAACGTCTTGGCAGACGGGTCGCGCGTGACCCAGCCGCGTTCGCCCAAGGTGCCGAGGATGGCGTGGGCGGTGGCTTGGGTCAGGTCGAGCTCGCGGACGATGTCGGTGAAACGCCACTCCCCTTCAAGCGCCAGCAGTTCGAGGACGTCGAGAACCCGGGCCGTCGGCGGGGATGCCACCGCACCCATTGACCCCTCCTGACACCTCGCATATCCTTCGAATATCAGAGATTCTTCTTCGAATATGCGTGATCTGTCAAGGAGGGCCGCCGGGGTGAACCCGCACGACGCGCTCGTCGAGATCGAGCAGATCAAGACGCTCAAGGCTCGCTACTGCCGGTTGCTCGACACCAAGGACTGGGCGGCCTGGCGGGACCTGTTCACCGACGACTTCGTCAGCGACACCTCCCCTTCCGGCGGGAAGCGGATCGCCGGTGGCGATGATTTCGTGGCCTTCGTCAGCAAGGTGCTCAAACCCTCGCGCACCACCGTGCACATGGTGCACACGCCGGAGATCGAGATCGTGTCGCAGACAAACGCAACCGGCATCTGGGCGCTGGAGGACTTCGTCCGGTTCGCTCCTGGTGTCAAGGTGCGCGGCTACGGTCATTACACCGAGACCTACCGCAAGACCGACGACAGTTGGAGAATCGCCACCTCCACACTGACCCGGGTGCGCCAGGACCTGATGCTGCCGCTGATCACCTTCCAGATCCCCGATCGCCTTACCCGACGCTCTTGAGGACGGTCCTGGTCACCGGCGCCATGGGCCAGGTCGGCAAACGGGTCGTCAAGATCCTCCTCGGCCGCGGACGCACTGTGATCGCGCTCGACCTCGACAACGCCGGCACCCGGGAGGTCGCCGCCGAGTTCCTCCCCGGCGCCGGAACGTTGGTTCAGGCGTACGCCGACCTAACCGACTCCAAGGCACTCGACGCGCTGGTCGCCGAGCACCAACCTGCGGTGATCGTGCACCTAGCCGCTGTCGTCTCCCCGGTCGCCTACCGCAACCCGGGGCTGGCGCGCAGGGTGAACGTCGAAGGCACCGGGAACCTGATCGCCGCCGCAAAGGCACTCCCGATCGCGCCCCTGTTCCTGGAAGCCTCCAGCTCCGCCGTCTACGGCTCGCGCAACCCGCACACGCATCCCGAGCGCCTCACCCACGCGACCCCGACCCGGCCGACCGACTGCTACGGCGAGGACAAGGTGCTCGCCGAGAGGCTCGTTTCCGGGAGCGGCCTTCCCCACGCCACCCTGCGTATCGGCGGAATCATCTCGCCCGACGCGCTCGCCCAAGCCGGCGAGGACTACGACGTCCTGGTTCGCGCGTTCCCCCACGACAACCGGATCCACGCCGTCGACGCTCGCGACGTCGCGCTGGCCTTCGCCAACGCCGTTGACAGCGTCCTCGCGGTGGACGGCAAGGTCCTGTTGATCGGCGGCAACGAGTCCTACGTCCTGCGACAGTCCGAGCTCAGCGACGACCTGATGCAGGCCATCGGGATCGGCCGGCCAGGCACCCGCGGCCTCCTGCCCGGCGACCCTGGCGACGAGAACGGGTGGGGCCTCACCGACTGGTTCGACACCAGCGAAGCCCAGACGCTCCTGGACTTCCAGGCCCACGACTGGGACCAGACCTGCGCCTGGGTCGCCGCCTCGGTGCCAGCTGGGCAACGTCGTATCGCCGGCCTGCTCGCCCCTCTGATCCGGACCAGGATGCGCCGCAAACGGCTCCGCGAGAACAAGGCCGATGGCCGGGGTCAGTACGCCGACCCGTGGGCACTGATCGGGGCGCGCTACGGAGACGGGGCCGTGACGCGCGCAGAACCCTATGGCTAAATAGGTTACTCATCACTATGATATAACCTCAAAGGCTCGATGACTGAGGCTCGGTGTGAGCAAGAGACGCGACTAGAAGGACGACGGACAAATGACTGAGATGATCGCGGTGTACGACCCATCGAGCGAGGAGCAGATCGCCGAGGTCATCGACTCCGATCAGGCCATCGTCGACACGGCGGTTGCCCGGGCGCGGGAATCTTTCGAGTCCGGCGTCTGGCGCAAGATGCCCGCCGCGCACCGCGCCGATGTGCTGTTCAAGGCGGCCGAGATCATCAAGGCCCGCACCCCAGAACTCGCCGAGATCGAGGCGCGCAACAACGGCATGAATGCGATGGCTGCCCAGCAGATCATCAAGGTCGCCAACGAGATGCTCATCTACTACGCCGGCTGGGTCGGCAAGATCCACGGCGAGTCGGCCAACCTGGTCTCCGACGGACTGCTCGGCCACTTCGAGGAATACCACACGTTCACCCAGCTCGAGCCCGTGGGCGTCGTCGGCCTCATCATCCCGTGGAACGGACCGTTCTTCATCGCCATGCTCAAGGTCGCACCCGCGCTCGCCGCGGGCTGCAGCGCGGTCCTCAAGCCTGCCGAGGAGACCCCGCTGTCGGCACTGAAGCTCGAGGAGATCTTCCGCGAGGCCGGCCTTCCCGACGGCGTCCTCAACGTCATCACCGGCAACGGCGAGACCACTGGTGCCGCACTGACCGCCCATCCCGATGTCGACAAGATCGCCTTCACCGGGTCCACCGAGGTGGGTCGGTTGATCGTCAAGGCTGCAGCCGGCAACCTCAAGCGGCTTACGTTGGAACTCGGCGGAAAGTCGCCGCTGATCATGTTCGACGACGCCAACCTGGACAAGGCGATCATGGGCGCCGGCATGGGCCTGCTGGCCGGGTCTGGCCAGAACTGCTCGTGCACGTCGCGGATCTACGTGCAGCGCAAGATCTACGACCAGGTAGTCGAGGGTCTGGCCGCGTTCGCGCAGATGCTGCCGATGGGCGGCTATAAAGATCCCTCCTCGGTGCTCGGCCCGCTGATCAGTGCCAAGCAGCGCACCCGTGTCGACGGCATCGTCAGCGACGGTGTCGCCGCTGGCGCCGAGATCATCACCGGCGGCAAGCCGATGGACCGTCCGGGCTACTTCTACGAGGCGACGATCATCACCAACACCACGCCGGACATGCGCTTGATCAAGGAAGAGATCTTCGGCCCCGTCGGTTCGGTCATCCCGTTCGACGAGGAAGAAGAGGCCATCGCCGCCGCCAACGACACCGAGTACGGTCTGGCCGGAGCAATCTGGACCGAGAACCTCGCTCGTGGCCATCGTGTGGCGAACGCCCTTCGCGGCGGCCAGATCTGGGTCAACTCCGCACTGGCCGCGGATCCGTCGATGCCTATCTGCGGCCACAAGCAGTCCGGCTGGGGCGGCGAGCGCGGCAAGAAGGGGCTGGAGGCTTACTTCAACACCAAGTCGGTCTACATCGGCCTGACCTGACCGGGCTCACGGTCCTGTCTGATGCCCGCGGCATTCGAAAGCGACCGTTCCGCAGACGGAGGCCAACGTCACTTCAGCGGCCGACGGTGACGATCCGTGCGAGCTCGAAGTGCATAGGATCGGGGTCGCGCCACGTCCCGCCCCAAGCGAACCCCCAGTGAGTAAAGATCTTGACGACCTCGGGGTCCATAGTGCCCGCCGTTCCTCGCTGGTTCCCCGGGACATTCAGGTCGATCGCCAGTCCCCAGGTATGCAACGAGAGTCCGCGGGCTCCGTCGTTCGCAATGAATCGTGGGACGTAGCAACCGCCGTACTCGGAGGAATGAATGCTCGCCGCGAAGCCACTCGCGACGACGTCCTCCAGCGCTGCGCGTAGCTGGGGCAGCATCGCCTTGTTGCAACGCACGGCGCCGAGGATCGGCACCTCCTGAGTGCGGATATAGCCCTCGACCCAGCGTGGGTCCGGAGTCACCGAGCCGTCGGCGTTGGGGACGTAGGTGAACGAGCCCACCGCCTGCGCGATCGACCCTCCGGCGAGGGTGGCCACACCCTCACCCGCGCCGCGGCCGTTCAGACCTTGCACCGCACCGTCAGGTCCGACGAGCGAGGCGAGCTTGCGCACCGTCGCCCCTAGGGAGGTCGGCGCGATCGAGATCAGCATGGCGTTCCCGGCCGGCATTCCGAGGCGAGTGCCCCAGGCGGAGTTGACTATCGCTCCAATGTCGGACCCGGGAACCAGCGCCGTGTAGGCGCCGATCGGCAGCGACCCTCCAGTGCCGTCACTACCGATCAGGAGCTGGTCGGTAGTGGTGGCGACTGCAGTACGGAGATCGGTTCGAAGCGCGACCCTGCCGTCTGCCACGTCGTCCCAAACCTGCTGGAGGCGTGCCGTCGGGCCTGGGGTGAACCGACGGAACGTGTCGGGGTCTACGGCTGCGTAGACGACCTCTCCTCCCTGTGTCGGCACCCGCGCCAAGGAGAAGCGCTCGGTCGCGCGCACCCCGGGCACCCGACGAAGCTGAGCCCGCAGCCCCGGGGGTAAAGAGCGCGGGAGCCACAGGATCACATCGGCCGCAACGACCTTTCCCGTCATAGGTCCTGGCCGGTTCGTCGCGGGAAGAGCGTTGACGGCGTGCACCGCGCCGAACTGAGCCGACGATGCGCCGACCGGGCGCTCCCACGCCGCTCCGCACCCGGTGATGTAGCCAGCTCCGACCACGACGCACACACACGCGGCGACGTGGGCGCACAGCTGCCTCACTCGGTCGAACGTTGCAACGATGCCAGCCCCCTGATGGATGCGTTGGTCCCGCCTCTGGCGCCCGACCGCCGCCGCATGTCGGGCTACTGGGGCAGGCTGAAATCGTGGCCCCAGTACGAGACCGCGGTGCTCTCCCGAGCGACCCAGCGGGCGTCGTCCACCTGAAGACCCTCGGTGCCGAATTCGATGTCGAAGCCAGCGGGCGACTTCACGTAGAACGACACCATCTCGTCGTTCATGTGCCGCCCCAGGGTGGCCGCCAGCGGCATGTTGTGCTCCTTGATCCGCTCCAGCGCGCGACCCACGTCGTCGAGGGCGTCGACCTCGAGCATCACGTGAACGCACTTGGACGGGCTCGGGAACGGCATGAACGCCAGGCTGTGGTGGCGCGGGTTGACCCCGAGGAAGCGGAGCCAGACCTTGGTACCGGGCTCCTTGCCGACGAACTCTCCGGGCACGCTCATCGAGTCACGCAGCCGGAAGCCGAGGATCTCGGTGTAGAAGCGCAGCGCCTCCACGTCGTCCAGGACGGGGATCACGATGTGCCCCATCCCCTGGTCGCCGGTGACGAACTTCGCGGCGTACGGCGTGACGACCGGGTGCGCCTCGTAGGTGATGCCGTGGAAGAGCTCGAAGACGTTGTCCCACGGGTCGGCGAACCGGATCAGCTCCTGGACCCGGCGCTCGGCCAGCTCCTCGGGAGTGCCCTCCTGGTAGACGACGCCGGCGTTCTTCAGGTGCTCGCGAGCGTCCTGCAGGGCTCGGTGGTCGGCGACCTCCCAGCCGGTGGCATCAAGCTGGTCGACGTCGGACGGGAAGACCACGATCCGTGCGCTGACCTCGTCGGTCCGGAAGTAGAGGTTCTCGGGGGTCGGGCCACTGCCCTCGGCAACGCCGAGCACCTTGCCGGCAAAGGTCTTCCAAGCCTCCAGGTCGGTGCTCGCGACCCGGATGTAACCCATTGCCTTGATGTCGATCGTCATGCGTTGGTCCTTATCTTGAACGGCGGGGAGGCGAATCAGTTGACTAATACCTATGATACAACTCTAAGCTTGGCCGCCTACGCCCCGGCAGCCCGCCTGGACGTCGGCGGAGCGGCCGCCTCGGCACCCGTGAGCGCCTCGGAGATCGCGCGGGAGGTCGCCAGCACAAGAGGGCCCAGCCGATCGACAGCCACCCCGTAGGCCGCGGCGACCGAGATCGCTGCAACCGTGCCGGTCGAGTCGCGAATCGGCGCACCCACACAGCTGACGGTCTCCACCCATTCACCGTGCTCGATCGCGAGCCCATTGCGCGACCGGATCCGCCCCAGCTCCTGGTGCAGCATGGAGACGTCCTTGATGCTGCGGCCCGTCGACCGTGGCAGCAGGCCACCCGGGTAGAGCTCGTGCACGATCTCGGGCGCCATCTGCGCGAGAATCGCCTTGCCTGCTGCAGTGCAGTGCGCCGGCGCCCGGCGCCCCACCTCGGACGGAACCACAGGCGCGTTGGGACCGGCGAACTTGTCCAGGTAGTAGATCTCGCTGCCGTCGATCGCGGTGAGGTGAACTACAAGACCTGTCCGGTGCGCGAGCTCTCGCAACCGGAAGCTGCAGGCGGACCGCAGCTGCTCGTACACCAGTTCCCGGGCTCCCAGGCGCATCGCCCGCGGACCCAACGAGTAGAGGTTGTTGGCGTGCATCACCCAACCGGATCCCACCAGCTGCCACAGGATCCGGTGGGTCGTCGATCGCGGTAGCTCACACAACCGGGTGATTTCGTCGAGCGAGAGGCGAGCGTGCGGGAGGTTGAACACCTCGAGGATCATCGTGACGCGCTCCACCATCGAAGGAGCGGCCGATCTCGTGCTCAACGTCGGCTCCGCGAGGACCTGAGCGGTCATCACAACACCACCTCTGCGCTCTGTGCCGGCTAGTTATCACCGACCGAGAGATCAAGCGTGCCACAGAATGGTCAGTATCGCCACAGTCTGTCCAAAGAATGTACTGCCTGTCTATTTGGCCGAGGGTACGAGCCTTTCGGCAGACTCGGCGAGGGTCAGGGCGATGTCGATGATCATGTCTTCCTGACCTCCTACGAGGTTGCGGCGACCACACTCCAGGAGGATCTGGCGTACGTCGACGCCGTACTGGAACGCGGCTCGCTCCGCGTGACGCAGGAACGAGGAGTAGACGCCCGCATAGCCAAGGGTGAGCGTCTCCCGGTCGACCCGCACCGGCCGGTCCTGGAGGGGACGAACGAGATCATCGGCCGCGTCCTGGAGCTTGAAGAGCGAGCAGCGGTGCTCGAATCCCGACAGCTCGGCAACCGCTATAAAGGCTTCGATCGGGCAATTACCGGCCCCTGCCCCGTGCCCTGCCAGCGACGCGTCAACCCGATAGACCCCGTTCTCCACCGCCACTACGGAGTTGGCAACGGAGAGCGAGAGGTTCTCGTGAGCATGGATGCCGATCTCGGTCGCAGGGTCGAGCGTGTCGCGGTAAGCCCGCACCCGATCCCTGACGTCGTTCATCGTGAGCCGACCGCCGGAGTCGGTCACGTAGACGCAGTGGGCACCGTAGGACTCCATCAACTTCGCCTGTTCCGCGAGCTTCTCGGGCGCTGCCATGTGCGAGAGCATGAGGAAGCCGGAGACATCCATGCCGATCTCGCGGGCGGTCTCGATGTGCTGGGCGGAGACGTCGGCTTCGGTGCAGTGCGTCGCGATCCGCACCGAGCGAACACCCAGGTCCCAGGCGCGCTTCAGCTCATGGATCGTTCCGACACCGGGGAGCAGCAAGCTGGTGAGCCGTGCGTTCTTCAGGACCGATGCCGCGGCCTCGATCCACTCCCAGTCCGTGTTGCTGCCGGGACCGTAGTTGACCGAGCCGCCCGCCAGACCGTCACCGTGCGCCACCTCGATCGCGTCGACACCCGCGTCGTCGAGTGCAATGACGATCCGCTTGACGTCCTCCGGCGTGATCCGGTGCCGGACGGCATGCATACCATCGCGAAGAGTGACGTCCTGGACGAAGATCGGAGTAGCCACGTCAGTTGCCTCCCTTCGCGGCCGCGAGCTGCTCGGCGACCTGGAGGCCTGCCGAGGTCATGATGTCGAGGTTTCCGGCGTACGCCGGGAGGTAGTGCCCCGCCCCGGTCACCTGAAGGAACACCGAGACCTGGTGCGTCGGCCGGGCCGTACCAGGTTCGAGGAGGGTGTGCACCGGCTGGTCGTCGGGGATCTCGGCGACCTGGACCTTCTGGACCAGCTGGTAGCCGGGAACGTAGACCGCCACGTCGGCCACCATCTTCCGCACGCTCAGCAGGATCTCCTCGATCACAACCTGGTGGTCGACGGTCGGCCCGTCGATGGTGACCAGTGCGAAGACTGTGTCGCGCATGAGCATGGGCGGCTCTGCCGGGTTCAGGATGATGATCGCCTTGCCCCGGTCCGCTCCTCCGACCTTGGTGATCGCTGCAGCGGTGGTCTCGGTGAACTCATCGATGTTCGCCCGGGTACCGGGACCGGCCGACCTGCTGGAGATCGAGGCGACGATCTCGGCGTACGCCACCGGAACCACACGAGAGATGGCAGCCACGATGGGGATGGTCGCTTGGCCACCACAGGTGACCATGTTGAGGTTGCCGGCGTCGAGGTGCTCCTGAAGGTTGACCGCCGGAACCACGTACGGCCCGATCGCCGCCGGGGTGAGGTCGATCAGCCGCTTGCCCAACGGCGCCAGCTTCGCGGCGTTGGCCACGTGCGCCTTCGCCGAGGTGGCATCGAAGACGATCTCGATCTCGTCGAAGCCAGGCAGTCCGATCAGGCCGTCGACGCCCTCGTGTGTTGTCACCACGCCGAGGTCGCGGGCGCGCGCGAGCCCGTCCGAATCGGGGTCGATGCCGACCATGGCTCCCATCTCGACGTGTCGCGCGGACGTGAGAACCTTCATCATCAAGTCGGTGCCGATGTTGCCCGAGCCGATGATCGCCACCTTGGTCTTAGTCATGCGTGTTCCTTCTCCTGGTCGAACCGAAGCTCCACCCTGGCCCCAGAAGGCGCGCGTGACATCCCGTGGTTCCACTGAGCGGTACACCACCAAAAAACTTGCACCCCTGTCCCGGCCAGCGGGATCATCCAGCGCCTGCGGGGCCGGCAACGACCGACACTTGCAGCGTGCGGAGCGGCCTCGCCAGACGCCGGTTGAGGTCGCTCTGCTAACCACTTCTCAGCGTGAGGCCAGGCAAAGCAACAGCCCCGGTCCGGACGATTCCGGAACCGGGGCTGTGTCACGTCGGCACCCTTCACACGGCGACGGGCGAGCCTGCAGCAGCTGCTTCCTGCTCTTCCTTCTCCTGCGAATTCACCGCACGGCGAAGAGCCCAGATCATGCAGATCTTCCAGATGAAGAACGCGGTCGAGGGGATCCCCAGGGCGAAGATGCCGTCCCAGGCCAGCGGCCCGTCGGTGACCAGGTACACGAACACACCCGGGAAGAACGCGATCGAGAGCACCAGGTTCATCCAGCCCAGCCAGCGCGGGAAGATCGGCTCCGCGCGGCGGTCGAGCAGGATGGCCAGACCGATGCTGGCGACGTTCACCACGAAGATGACGGCGACTCCGATGTAGGTCAGCCAGTACTGGTCGCTGAGCAGCATCATCAGGTCGGCGTCCCGCTCGGGCCGGTAGGCCGCGGTGGCGAGCACGGCCATCGGGTAGACCCAGCCCGTCGGCGCCACGATGGCCGTAGCCAGCTGCAGCATGGACAAGAGCCCCCACCCGCCCTCGATCCTCCGGATCTGCAGGCTGGTGATGATCGCGAACGGATAGAACAAGGGCGCGAAGATGCCCAGGATCACCGTCGCCACCAGGATGTTGGTGCGGTTGTCGACCAGGAATTCCTTGACCTCCGCCGGGCCTGCGCTCGGCGAGATCGGTGGGAAGAGGTTGCCGACGATGAACGACGACACCGTGAAGGCCACGAGCACGATGAGCCCGCACCAGACCGAGAAGCGGTAGAGGCGGAACTTGATGACCGGGTCCACGGAAGCCTTGAACGGGAGTTGTGTCGCCATGAGGTGATGACCTTTCGCAAGTGATCTGGTTAGTGACGAGATCGGAGGAGCTTTACGCGCCGTCCGACGAACCTGACGCGAGGTGGAGGACCGCCCGGTAGGAGAACGCGATCGAGGAGCCGATCGGGGTGCCCGCACCCGGGTACACCCGGCCGGACATTGCAGCCATCGTGTTCCCCGTGGCGTACAGCCCGGGGATCGCGGTGTCGTCCGCACGCAGGACCCGGGCATCGGCGTCGGTCCGCAGACCACCCTTCGTGCCGATGTCGGACAGCAGCACCTGCCCTGCGTAGTACGGCGGCTGGTCCATCGGCACCAGGAGCTGGTTGGGCAGCTCGGGGTCGGGCTCGATCAGGTAGTTCATCGCAGCGCCGGACCAGCCCCCGCCCGGGAAGCCGACGATGTAGGCGCACATGAGATCCCACGGGGTTTCGCCACGGTGGAACTGCTCGTCGACCCCCGAGGCGGCGTACTTGTTGAACTGCTCCACCGAGGCCTGCAGCCCGTCGATCGGAACGCCGATCAGCTCGGCGAGCTCGTCGAGGGTGTCGGCCTTGCGCAGCGCACCCGAGTCGAACCACTCCGGGCTCGGCCCTGCGGCGGGGTCTCCCCCGTACCCGAACCGATCCATCGCTCGCTGGTCGAAGACCCAGTGCGTCGGAACGTGTGAGACCTCGCTCGTCTTGTGCGCGTGGGCGATCACGTGGCCGGACTGGTCATAGGGCGAGGTCTCGTTGACGAACCGCTCCCCGTCGGCGTTCACCCAGATTCCGCCGCGGGTGCCCGTGTGGAACAGGGGCTTGCCGTCGGGCTGAAGCACACCCGGCACGAACCACGCCTCGTCCATGAGCTCCGTATCAGCGCCGACGGCGATTCCGGCGACGATGGCGTCTCCGGTGTTCTGCGGGGCGCCGTTGGACCACTCCCCCGTCAGCGCCTGGTGCTCGGTGCGGAGCTCGGCGTTGCGCTCGAACCCACCGGCTGCCAGGAGAACCCCGCGCTCGGCGCGAAGGTCGGAACGGACGCCGTCGCGGACAGCCACTACGCCGACCACGCGACCGTCCTCGACGATCAGGCTCTCGAGGGTCGTGTCGGTACGCAGCTCGCCGTTGCCGGTGCCAAGGAAGGCTTTCAGCGCCCGGCCGATGAGGGCGCGGCCACCGGTCCAGACCTCGCCCTCGTCGATACCGAACCTCTCGGTGAACAACGGACGACGAACCAGATCCGCCTCGGCTCCCAGCTCGGCGACGGGCACCGGAGCCGGGAACACGGTACGACCCATGAAGGTCGCGCCCGGCACGCCAGCGAAGTAGTCGGGCACGGGCATGTGGGTGAAGTCGGGGAACCACTCGTTCTGCTCGAGCTCGTCGATGAGGGCGACTCCGGCATCGAGGTAGGCGTCCTGGAGCTTCTCGCGCGCCTGGTCGTCGACCACCGAACGCAGGTAGGTACGTCCTGCCTCGATGTCGTCGTCCTCGATTCCCGCCCGCGCGATCGGGGCCGAGCCGGGGTACCAGAGCCCGGCTCCGGAGTAGGCGGTCGTACCACCCACCTTGTCCGTCTTCTCCAGGACGAGGGTGCGCAGGCCGCGGGAGGCGGCGAAGAGCGCCCCGAGCAGGCCACCGCCGCTGCCGACGACGATGACGTCCCAGGTGCCGGCGTCGCTTGAAGTCATTGCAATCTCTCCTTCGGTGGTGCGCCACCAGGTAGGTGACGAACGGGTTCGCTGAATCTCAGCCCCAGCCGTCGTCGAACCAGTCGGACACGTGCGTCGGCTGTCCGCGCCGGAACGCGCCGTACTCGCCTCGGAAGAAGACGAGCGGCAGCTTGTCCGAGACGACCTTCAGGTCGACGACGCGCGCCAGGGCGATGAGGTGATCGCCGGCGTCGACCACCTCGTCGAACTCGCAGTCGATCCTCGCCACTCCGCCGTCGATGACCGGTACGCCGGCCTCTGACGGGCTCCACGCCACCCGATCGAACCGGTCAGGACTCTTCGAGCCGAGCGCCTTGCAGGTGCTGACCTGATCGGAGGCCATCACGTTCACGACGAACCGTCCCGCCTCGCGGATCTTCGGGAACGTCGTGGACTTGCGGTCGGCCAGGAACGCGACCATGGGCGGATCCAAGGACACCGAGGTGAACGAGCCGACCACCATGCCGACCGGCTCACCGTCCGCACCCACGGCTGAGATGAAGACCACCCCGGTCGGGTAGTTCCCCAGCACGTCGCGGAAGTAGGTTCCGGGCACCCCGTCCTCGGGCAGGCTCGGGAACGAGACCGTCGGATCGGAAATCGCGTTCATGACGCTCACACCGACCCGAGCAGAGTGTCCGGCAGCTCCGCTCCCATCTCCAGGAGTGCCGAGGCGTGGTAGACCCCTCCGGGGATGTGGATGAAGTGCTGGAGACCCATGTGGGCGTCGCGCCAGGACCGCTGGAGCGGATTGTCCATCCGGCCGGCATTGCCACCGGAGCGCGCGAAGATCTCGTCGACCGCGGACACCGCACGCCAGGCACAGCGGACCTGGTTGCGCCGCAGCCGGGCGGTCTGGTCCAGCGTGATCGGTCCGCCGGAGGCAACCTGGTCGTAGGCCTCGGTGATGCCGTCGAGCAGCTGGGACCGCGACGCCGCGATGTCGGCGGCGGCGTCCGAGATCGCGTACATGGTGTACGGGTCCTCACGGACCCGCGTGCCCATCGCGTTGTACCGCTCGTTCTGGTAGGCCAGGTGGTGCCGCAGAGCACCTTCGGCGATGCCGATCACGGCCGACGTGATCCCCAGCGGGAAGAGCACCTGGAACGGCAGCTTGTAGACAGGTTCGTCGCGGCCCGCGCGGGCAGCCGCGATGCCCGTGGCCACCTCGGCGTGAGGAACGGCCCGGTAGGACGGGATGAAGGCGCCTTGGACGACTACGTCCTTGCTGCCCGTACCCCGCAAGCCGATCACGTCCCAGGAGTCCTGGAGGATCTCGTAGTCCGCGCGCGGAAGGATCACGTGCAGGTAGTCGGGAATGGCCGCCATTCCGCCCTTGCCGTCACCGGTGAGCGCTCCGAGGAAGACCCAGTCCGCGTGGTCGGTCCCGGACGAGAATTGCCAGCGCCCGTTGAGCACGTAGCCCCCGTCGACCGGGTCCGCGATCCCGCTCGGGGTGTACGGCGAGGCCACCCAGGTCTCCGGGTCCTCGCCCCACACCTCTTCGGCGATCCGCGGATCCAGCATCGCGATCTCCCACGGATGCACGCCCACGACGCCTGCCACCCAGCCGGTGGCGCCACACCGGTTCGCAGTTGCCATCACAGCCTCGGCGAACTCGCGCGGATGGGCTGCCTGCCCGCCGTACTCCTTCGGCTGGAGCAACCGCATCAGGCCGGCGTCCTTTGCCGCCTTGACGCTGCGCTCGGACAGCATCCCGAGCTTCTCGGTCCCTTCCGCAGCCGCCTCGAGCTCGGCGGCGACCGCCTCGACGCGGGCGACAGCGCCGTTGGTTCCGGTCTCGTGCGCCAGTGAGTTCACCATGTCTCCTCCTTCGTCCCGCGCTTGCGGGTACTACTGACGTCATGTTGGGCGTTCGAAGGCCACCGAGGATCTGCCGTATCCCATTCACCGGGAACCTGATCGCCACCTAGGTGGTTGCGGCCGTCCCGCTGAGCGGGAGCGCAGGTGGCCCGGGGCGGTGGACGGCGATCCGATGGGTACTCCGATTCCAGCAAGCCGAGGATGGCCATGACTGAACTCACCCACGAATCCACCTGCCGCGAGCTCCCCACCTCGCAGGGTGTGCTCCGATACCACGAAGCGGGGGAAGGCCCGCCGGTCGTCCTGCTGCACGGCTCCGGCCCCGGGGTGACAGGGTGGCGGAATTTCCGCGACAACCTCGCTGTTTTCGCCGAGCACCACCGCACGCTCATTTTCGAGTTCCCCGGCTTCGGCGTCAGCGACGACAGCGGCGAGCACCCGATGATGGGGGCGGCCGGCTCGGTCGTCCGGTTCCTCGACGAGCTCGGACTGGAACGTGCTCACCTGGTCGGGAACTCCATGGGTGGGATGATCGCGTGCAAGGTGGCGATGGCTTCCCCGGATCGTGTCGACCGCCTCGTCACCATCGGAGGCGTCGGTCGCAATCTCTTCGCCCCCGCCCCGGCGGAGGGGCTACGGCTGCTCGTGGAGTTCGCCGAGGACCCGACCCGCGCGCGGCTGGTCCAGTGGCTCGAGGGAATGGTCTACAACCCCGGGATCCTGACCGAGGAACTCATCGAGGAGCGCTGGCAGCTTGCCAGCGACCCCGAGGTCCTGGAGAGCACGCGCCGGATCTTCAGCAAGGCGGCCATGGGCGCGATCATGGCCGCAGCTGAGTCCGCCGCCAACAGCGGCGTCACGCCCGACTGGGCCAAGCTGCACACGATCGGTGCCCCGACGCTGCTGACCTGGGGGCGCGACGACAGGGTCACGCCGCTGGACAGCTCGCTGATCCCGATGCGGACCATTCCCGACGCGCAGCTCCACGTGTTTCCGAACTGTGGTCACTGGGTTCAGATCGAGGCCAAGGCAGCCTGGGAGAGCACGGTCCTCGCATTCCTCGCACAGGGCTGATCCCCTGGGCGGCGGCGCGCCCTTGCTCCGTCGCCCAGCGTCAGTTGAGTTTGTCCGGGTCGTAAGGAACCCCCAAGGCGCCCGGGGCCCAGGTGTAACCGAAGAACGCCGCCGGCGCGCACATCACCATGAAGAGCTGGTAGTGACTGCGGCCGGTAGCGGCGGGCAGCACACCCAGCACGACGATGGCGACGAGAACCCCAGCGGAAACGGGCACCAGCCACATCCCCTGCCCCAGGAGCAGAGGGACGGTCAGTCCCAGCGCCGCGATGGCTTGAACACTCCCGACGACGCCCAGGAACACTGCCCGGGCTTGAGCTTTGCCGCGCGGCGAAGGCTCGACAGCTATGCCGTTTCGGCATTCTGAAACCTTCATCCAGCCAGCGGCGAAGGAGAGCACTCCCACTGCCGCAGTCAGCATGGTGAACAGCTGAGACATGTCAGTACTCCTCATCGACGCGGAGCCTCAACGTGCCCCGTCCTTCACCGACCACGCCTGCCGTCGTCCTACTCACCGGGATGCCGACCGGTCGATGTCGCTGCACCACAGGCGTGCTCGGCAGCCACGTAGCCGAACACGGCAGATGCAGCAATGCTGGCGCCGGCACCGGGGTACTTGCGTCCCATGACCGAGGCGGTCGAGTTGCCTGTGGCGTAGAGCCCTTCGATGACCCGACCTTCCGTGTCCAGGACGCGGGAGTTCTCGTCGCACAGGAGCCCGCCACTGGTTCCGATGTCGCCCGGGTAGAGCGCCACCGCGTAGTAGGGCGCCTTGTCGATCGGCCCGAGACAGGCATTGGGCTTGTGGGTGACGTCGCCGTAGAAGCGCTCGTGGTCTCCCTCGCCGCGATGGAAGTCCTCGTCGACGCCCGCTGCTGCGAAGGTGTTGAACCGATCGACG
The DNA here is from genome assembly GCA_045806825.1 of Marmoricola sp. Lineage (GTDB taxonomy): Bacteria > Actinomycetota > Actinomycetes > Propionibacteriales > Nocardioidaceae > Marmoricola. The sequence continues at coordinate 19,782 of JBJMIP010000039.1, read as the reverse complement.
GTGGCGCGAAGGCCGACCGGATCGATGCCGCACTGGGAGGCCAGGTCGTCGAGCGTCTTCGCCCGTTTCATCGACCCCGTCTCGATCCACTTCTTCGGAGTCCGACCCGGCACGGCGTCCATGAAGGCGTAGTGGTTGCGGTGCCACTGGTCGACGATCAGCCACGACGGCACGGCGCCGCCGGTGTCCTTCTCACGGGCGTACATCTGTTGGCCGGCCTCCTGGTAGGCGACAGCTTCGTTGAAGTACCGCTGGCCCGAGCTGTCCACGATGATCGAGTGCGGCTTCGTCCGCTCGGAGAGGCACATCATCGGCGTACCGTCAGCAAGGAACCACGAAGGCATCCACCAGGCCTCATCGAGCATGTCCGTCTCGGCACCCAGTGCGAGCGCCATCTTGATGACCTCACCGGTGTCGCCGGGGTTGGCGGAGGTCCAGGTGCCGGTGACCGGTCCGCGGCCACCTGCGTACTCCTGCCGCATCTGCTCGTTGCGGGCAAACCCTCCGGCAGCGATGACGACACCGTCGTGCGCCCGCACGCGGAGACGTCGTCCGTCGTGCACGACCACGGCGCCGACCACCCGCCCGTCGTCGACGATCAGCTCGGAGACCGGGGACTCCCGCCAGACCTCGACGTCTCGCCGCAGCAAGGCGTCGAGCAGGCGTGACATCAGCGCCTCGCCATTGGTGACCAGGTGCTGCCCGCGCAGCTTGCCGAGCAAGGTACGGAAGATCACGCGCAGCACCGTCGTGATCCCGATTCGCGTTCGCATCTGGGACAGGGCCGCGGCCTCGACCGTGTAGATGTTCAGGTCCGGTGAGAATCCTGGACGGACGTGGTGCTGCCAATCACCCAGCTTCTTGCGGTCGAAGGCCGTCGTCTCCAGCGAGCGGCCTCGGGCGGAGCCGCCTTCGACGCCGCGCACACCTGCGTAGTAGTCGCTGTAGCCCTCGCAGCGGCGAAATTCGACGCCCTCACCCTCGAGGAAGTCGACCATCTCCGAACCACGGTCGACGAAGGTCGACCGGCGCGCTGGTGACGAAGCCGGGCCGGCGTCGCCGACCACGGTGTCGAAGTAGCGCAGTGCAGCGTCGCGGGAATCGTCCACCCCCTCACGACGCATCAGCGGGTTGTTCGGCAACCACAAGATGCCGCCCGACATGCACGTCGAACCGCCGAAGAGCTCGGCCTTCTCCACGACGAGCGCCGTCTTGCCGAGGCTGCGGGCGCGCAGCGCGGCAACCACGCCGGCGCCGCTCCCCACGACCAGGAGGTCGGTGCTGTGATCCCAATCTGTCATTTCGTAGCCTTTCCGATCTGTGCTGGCGGGTCACCTGTCACCGCATGCCTCGAGCCGTGGCTCCCAGGACCGGCGACCAGCGGTCGAGCCAGGCCGTCTCCACGTCGTCCGGCTGCGCGGCATCCTCAAGGAGGTAGAGCGCCGGCGCCGGCACGCTGGCGCCGAGCTCTGTCAGGACGGGCCGCAGGTGCAGCTCCGGAGCCAGCGCGTGCGCCGGACTCCCTCCGAGCTGGAACGGGACGGCGACCACGCCTGCCAGTCCGGTCCCACCGTGGAACTTGTCGAGGAAGAGCTTCAGGATTCCGGAGTACGCCGCCTTGTAGGTCGGGGAGCCGACCACGACGACGTCGTGGGACGCCACCGCGGCGACTGCTTCGCGGACGGCCTCGTCGCCCCAACCGAGGAGCCCGGGACCGAGGTCGACGACATCGATCGACAAGGTCACCCGGCCGATGCCCGCACCGAGGCGATGGGCAGCATCCCAGGTCCGGCCTCGAGGCCGCGGGTTGCCGACCACGACCGCGACGTTGATGTCCTGTGCCATCGACGGACCAGATCCCCTCGGAAGCAAGACGCTAAGACGGAGTTCACACTAGTGCGTCTGGATTCTAGACACAATGTTCAGTCAGGCGGACGTCGCCGGGAGCCGCCCTTGACCCTATGACCAGTATCGCACTACCGTCACTACTCAGTGGACATAGTGTCTACCGACGAGGAGCAGCTCATGGCCGACGGCCCCTATCCCCTGTCCGGGTACACGGTCGTGGACTTCTCGAGCGGAATCGCAGGCGGGTACTGCACCAAGCTTCTCGCCGACGCCGGTGCCACCGTGGTCAAACTGGAGGCCCCGGAGGGGGATCCGCTCCGCAGCTGGTCAGCTTCGCAGAGCCCGGCACCCAGCGGTGGCGAGCAGCCGCTTTTCGCCTACCTTTCCGGCGCTAAGCACAGTGTCGTCCTCGACCCGGACGACGCCGAGGCAGCGGTCCGGGCTGCCCGCCTCGTGCTGGCGCGCGCCGACGCTGTCGTCTGGTCGCCCGAGTCCAGGTTGGCGTCGCTCCCCGAGCTGGCACCGGCGCGCATCGCTGCCGACTTCCCGCACCTGGCGATCACTGCGATCACCCCCTTCGGGCTGACCGGCCCATGGGCCGGGCGCCCCGCCACCGAGTTCACCTTGCAGGCATGGTCGGGTGGGATCGTCGGCATCGGCCGCGGTGCCGCCGACCGCGCACCGATCCACATCGGCGGCCAGGTGGGCGAGTGGCTGAGCGGGGCCTACGCCGCGGTGAGCCTGCTCGCCAGCCGCCGGCACCGGCGTGCCGGTGTTACCGACCTCTCGAAGCTCGAGGTCTCGGCGCTGACCACGACCTACTACCCGGTCACCTTCTTCGACTGCTTCGGTCAGCCGCAGAAGAAGGAGCGCAGCCTGGTCCCGCCGGGGGTGTCCGCTGCCAAGGACGGCCTGATCGGCGTAGCAACCGGGACCCAGCAGCAGCGCAGCGACCTCTACGTCATGCTCGGCCATCCGGAGTGGCTCGAGGACGACGCGCTCATCAGCCGGCCTGCCGAGCTGATTCCCGAGATCAACGCCTGGCTCGCCGAGCGCACCGTCGCCGAGATCCAGGAACTCACCAGTGTCTTCCGCATCCCCAATGCGCCGGTCGGCAACGGCGAGCTGATTCCGCAGTGGGAGCAGGTGAAACTGCGCGACAGCCTGGCGACCAGCGCGGACGGCCGCTTCCTGCAGCCCCGGTCGCCGTACCGGATCTCCTCGGCAGACCTGCGGCTGCCGTCCGCCGCACCGGCCCTCGGTGAGCACACGGTGGAGTGGACCGAGCTCCCCGCTGCACGCACCGGCCAGAGCGAGGTCGAAGGTGGCCTCGGCCTGCCGCTGGCCGGACTCCGCGTTCTCGACATGACGGCGTTCTGGGCCGGACCGATGGCAACCCACACCCTCGCCCTGATGGGCGCCGAGGTGATCCACCTTGAGTCCACCAAGCGGCCCGACGGTGGCCGGCTCGTTCTTGGCCTACCCCCGTCGATTCCGTCGTGGTGGGAGCGTTCACCGATCCACCTCGGAGGCAACGCGTCCAAGAAGGACGTGACCATCGACTTCACCACTCCCGAGGGCCGCGATCTGCTGCTGAGCCTGATCGAGACGTGCGACGTGCTGGTCGAGAACTTCACACCGCGGGTGCTGAACCAGGTCGGCTTGGACTTCGACGCGCTCCAGAAGATCCGGCCCGATCTGGTCATGGTTCGGATGCCCGGCTTCGGCCTCGAAGGCCCTTGGCGCGACAACGCCGCCTTCGCCTTCGTCATCGAGGACGCCGCTGGGCTCACCTGGCTCACCGGATATCCGGACGCCCATCCGGTCGAGCCGTACTGCATCGGCGACCCGAACGCCGGAATCCACGCCGTCGTGGGCCTGCTCCTTGCACTCGAACAGCGCGACCGCACCGGTCAGGGCGCGCTCGTCGAAGCAGCGATGATCGACGCCGCCCTCAGCATCACCGCTGAGCAGATCATCGAGCAGAGCGCCAACGGGGTGCTGCTCCAGCGCGCCGGCAACCGCGGCCCGGTGGCGGCGCCACAGAACCTCTACCGTGCCGACGGCACGGACGAGTTCGGCAACGACGATCTCTGGGTGGCCCTCGCGGTGTGCGACGACGAGCAGTGGGACGCGGTGGTCAACATCATCGGCGACGACACGGGCCTGGCGGACGAGCGCTTCGCAACCGCGGCCGGGCGTCGCGAGCACCACGATGCCATCGACGAGCTGCTCGCGCCGTGGTTCGTCGCCCGCAAGCCCGAGGAGGCGGTGGACGCCCTTTGGTCCGCCGGCGTTCCGGTCGCCAAGGTGATGCTGCCGCACCGACAGCCCGACATCGAGCAGTTCAGCGCTCGCGGCTTCCACGAACAGGTCGAGCATCCTGTGTGCGGCAGCTATCGCCAGTCCACCCTGCCCTTCCGGTGGCCCGGTGCGCCGACGACGCTGACGACCCGACACGCACCACTGCTCGGCGAGCACAACGAGGAGGTCCTGGCAGGGATCGGCATCGCCGCCGACGAGTTCGCCCGCCTCGAGGAGGCAGGCGTCATCGGGACGAAGCCACGAGGACAGGACTGACCATGCCGACGAAGCGCTCGCCGAGGAGCAGCAGATGACCGAGCCCGACAACGACCAGTTCGCCGCATCGGTGGCGGAGGCCGAGCGCTGCGTCCTCTACGAGAAGGACAGGCGCACCAAGATCGCGACGCTCACCTTGAACCGGCCCGATCGCAAGAACGCCGTCACGACCGCGATGCGCCTGCGCTTCGCGCACCTGCTGCACGGGGCGAACATCGACGACAACGTCAAGGTGCTCGTGATCAAGGCAGTCGGTCCCGACCTGGGCACCGGCGCCGACCTGCCCGACTTCATGGCCCAGATGATGGCGAACGACCCGACGGCCCGGCTTGCGGAGTTCGAGCTCGACGAAGAGGACGACGTCACCTTCCCCCCGCAGGGCACCTACCGCAACACCGGCGTCTACGGACCGTGGTTCTCCAACGCCCGCAGCGGCTGTCGGAGTCTGCGCGAGTTCCAGAAGATCTCCATCCTGCAGGTCCAGGGCTACTGCTACGGCTGGCACTTCTACCAGGCGGCCGATGCCGACCTGGTCATCGCCTCGGACGACGCGCTCTTCGGTCATGCCGCGTTCAGGTACGCCGGCTGGGGGCCTCGGATGTGGGCCTGGGCGCTCACGATGGGTACCCGCAAGTTCAAGGAGATGCTCTTCACCGGTCGGCCGTTCACGGCGCAGGAGATGTACGAGTGCAACTTCGTCAACAAGGTCGTTCCGTTGGACCAGCTCGAAGCAGAGGTGGCCAAGTACGCCGACGCCTGTTCGAGGTCGAGACCTACCGACTCCGTCCAGGTCCAGAAGACGTTCTTCCACATCTTCGAGCAGTTCCAGGGTGAGTACCTCGGCTCGATGCTCAGCGGCTTGATCGAGTCGCTCGGCGGCCTGGTCAAGCCCGACGCCGACGACTTCGAGCTCGACGAGGAGATGCTCGAGCGTGGTCTGACCAACTCCGTGAAAGACAACGACAACGCCTTCCCGCCCGAATTCCGACTCAGCCGCAAGGGACGTGCGGCCGAATGAGGGGCGCGTCGCGAACGGTTCTGCGGCTGTCAAGATTGCTAGATTGATCAAACTATGACTGAAGCCGCCGCAAAGCCTTCTCTACGAGACCGTCAGCGTGAGCTCACGCGTCAGAGCATCTTCGAAGCCACACTCGCGGCGTTCGGCGACAAGGGCTACAGCTTGGTCACGGTCGATGACATCGTCAGCCTTGCTGGAGTGAGCCGAGCGACCTTCTACCTTCACTTCGATAGCAAGGCCACGGTACTCCGGGCTCTGCGGCAGAAGCGACTCGAGGAATGGCCGACCGAGCACAACCCCCAATGGGGCACCAACGAGCGGGCCTCGATCAAAGACTTCTTCGAGCAGATGGTCGACTTCTACCTGGAGACGCCGATGCTCCACAAAGCGCTCCACGAAGCCCGCGCTGCCGACCCCGAGTTCGCGTCAGAGCACCGGGGGCTCCTGGACATGATCGCAGCGGACTGGAAGAAGAGTCAGGAAACAAAGGACGTAGACCCGGCTCGCGCCCGCATCGTCATCCTGATGTTGTACACGTTGCTCGACTACTTCATGTACCTCTGGCTGATCCAGGGCTGGGATCTCGACCGCGGCGAGGCCGTCGACGCGATGACCGATGCGCTGTTCGCGGTCTGGCACTGACCCTTGTTTGCGCTGTCCTGACAGCACGGCGAAGTCGCACGTCCCGGTTTGGATAGACACAGCGTCTGATCTTTAGATATGGTGTCACTCACACTGTGACTCACGACGGAGTGCTCCATGAACCTGGTCGTCCTGCTCGACATGGCCGCTTCAGGCCACGGCGACCGCATAGCGCTCACGACCGCGACCGAGCGCGTCACCTTCGCTCAGCTGCAGGAGCAGGCCCGCCAGGGCGCCGGCGTCCTGCACCAGCACAACGCCGGCACGGCGGTCCTCGTCGGGCGCAACGGGCCGATGATGCCGCGGCTCCTGTTCGCCGCCGCCCTCGCCGGGGTTCCCTTCACGGCCTTGAACTACCGGCTCTCGAGCGAGCAGATCCTGGAGCAGATCGCTCGGCTCGACCGACCTGTGATCGTCGCCGACGACGACTACCTCGACCTGCTCAAGCATCTCGACCACACGATGAGCGTGTCCGAGTTCACCGGGGGCGCAGCTGGGGCAGCGCCGTACGCGGCCAGCCCCGACGGCACTGACATCGCCTCGCAGCTGTTCACCAGCGGGACAACGGCGCAACCCAAGATCGTGCCGCTGCGCCACGAGAACCTGTTTTCCTACGTCACCGGGACCGTCGAGTTCGGCGGCGCCGACCCGGACGAGGCGGCGCTCGTCTGCGTCCCGCCGTACCACGTCGCTGCACTCGGCTCCGCCCTGACGAACCTCTACGCCGGACGCCGGGTCACCTACCTGCCCGACTTCGATCCGAGCGCGTGGCTCTCGTTGGCCCGGCGCGAGAACGTGACGACGGCGATGGTCGTGCCGACCATGCTTGCCCGGATCGTCGACGCGTGCGACGGGATCGCGGACGTCCCGACGTTGCGCCTGATCAGCTATGGCGGGTCGAAGATGGCCATGCCGGTGCTCGAGCGCGCGCTGTCCGCGTTCCCCGGCTGCGGCTTCGTCAACGCCTACGGGCTGACCGAGACCAGCTCGACCATCACGGTCCTCACCCCCGAGGACCACCACGCCGCACTGACCTCCGACGACCCCGACGTCGCCGCACGCCTGGCCAGTGCGGGCAGGCCTGTCCCCGGCATCGAGCTCGAGGTTCGCGACGACGACGGCACCGCGCTCCCCGCCGGAGAAACCGGGGAGCTCTGGGTCCGCGGCCCGCAGGTAGCCGGCGAGTACGTCGGCCAGGGGTCGGTCCTCGACGCCGGCGGGTGGTTCCCGACCAAGGACCGAGCCCGGATCGACACCGCCGGATACGTCTTCATCGACGGCCGGTCCGACGACACCATCATCCGCGGCGGTGAGAACATCGCGCCTGCTGAGATCGAGGACGTGCTGCTCCGGCACTCCGACATCGCCGACGCCGTCGTGGTCGGCGCTCCGGACGAGGAATGGGGCCAGCGTCTGGTCGCGGTCGTCGTCCTCCGGGACGCAGCCACGCTCACCGTCGACGACGTCAAGGACTGGGTGCGCAGCCACGTGCGCGGCAGCCGTACCCCGGACGACGTCGTCTGGCGCGAGGACATCCCCCAGACCGCGACCGGCAAGATCCTGCGCCGTCAGATCGTCGCCGAGCTTCAGAACTGACCGACAACAAAGGAGCAACACCATGACTGTCACTCCCGGCCTGCGCCTGCGCAGCCGCGTCTGCGACACCGAGGTCATCGTCGTTCGAGCACCGAGCTCGGAGATCGTCCTGCACTGCGGCGGCACCCCGATGGCTACCTTCGACGAGGAGATCGCCACCGCGGACCTCGCTGACGGCTGGGACACCGGAGCGCTGCTCGGCAAGCGCTACACCGCGACCGACGACGAGGACCTGGAGGTTCTGGTCACCAAGGAAGGGAAGGGCACCCTCGGCGACGGGACGAACCCGCTGGTGCTCAAGGAAGCCAAACCGCTGCCCTCCAGCGACTAGAACGCCGTCACCCGAGGTGGTGGACCACGTCACCGGCCACGACGGTGACCCGCACGTCGGCGGCACACGGCTCCTGCAGAACGTCGGCCAACGGCCGTCGCAGGAGACACAGATCCGCAGGGCGCCCGGCGCGGACCTCGCGAACGCGTCCGCCCGGCTCGTCCGCGACAGTCAGGTAGCCGCGTAGCGCCCGGGCAGTGCCGACCTGCTCGTGCCGGCCGAGGACCCGCCCCTTTCCGGTCACCCGGTCCCGCGCAGATCGGATCACCGCCCACGGATCGGACGCCCCGTACGGCGCATCGCTGGATGCCGCCACGTGCAGCCCCGCCGCCTCGAGGCTGCAGTAGGGATAGAGCCAGGGAATCTCGTCGCGGCTCACCTCGGCGAGGTAACGCTCACCCCGCGTGCGCAGGAGGTCCGGCTGGGTCACGATCGCAACGCCCAGGTCCACCAGCTCCCCGACGAGCGCCGGCGGCACCACCGCCGCATGTTCGATCCGGTCCCCCCTGACCGGGCCGACACGGCTCAGCGCCGCAATGGTCAGCGCCAACGAGTCCGCGCTCACGCAGTGAACTGCCACCGGCCTGACCCCCTCGCGCGCCGAGGAGATGAGGTCGACGAGATCGTCGAACCGAGGAAGATCGTGGTCCCGGATCATGATCTTGCGGGGACCGTGCGAGATGCCTGCGTGCAGCACGGCGTCGACCGGGGCACCCAGCAGCGTCAGCCGTTGCGGCAGGCCCCCCGAGGCCCGGGCTCGAGCCAGCAGGGCCAGAGCTTCGGCGTCGAGATCCGGGGTCGCGTCGGTGACCCCGGTGATGCCGAGGGCCGACAGGATCGCCCCGACCGGTCCCAGGCTCGGCTCCTGCCCGGGTATCGCCCGCCTGAGCCGCTCGTCGTACCGCCACAAGCGCCCGGTAGGAGTACCGTCCCGGTCCCGCTCGACGTCGGTCGTGTCGTCCAGCGCGTGCTCGACGGCCCGGAGAGCTGCCGAGTTGAGGATCCACAACGAACCCGATGCGTGCTGCACGCGGACGGGCCGGTCGTCCACCAGCGCATCGAGCCGGTAGCGGTCGAGGGGCCCGGCGAGCGACTCGTGGTACCCGACTGCACGCACCCACGTCCCCGACGCACCCCGCAAGGCCGATGCGAGCCCCTCCGCCCCGCCGAGCTCAGCGCAGTCGACGGAGGCGAGGGCGGCGGCCATGGCGAGCAGATGCAGATGATGATCGTGCAGGCCCGGAAGGAGCGCCCCCCCGTGCGCGTCGATCTCGAGACCGGCACGCACGCGTGACTGCCGCGGACCGACCGACGTGATGACCGAGCCGACCACCGCGACATCGAGCACCTCCCCGCAGACCTCGGCGTCGCGAAACAGGACGCTCATCGAAGCCATCTCGCCGTGTCCCGTCCGAGGGTGGCGGCCTCTTCGACGGGGCGCCGAGCCTGGGGCCGGGCGACAGGGGCAGCACCCGCCTCGGTCTCCACCCACCACTCTCCCTGCCTCTCGACCACACGGTCGCCGCGCTCCGCGGTCGGGTCGACCGCACGGACGACTGCGTCCATCGAGACGTCGATCAGGCTCGCCCGGGGAGCGAGGAGCGCTGCGCTCGCCGCAGCCGCGGCCGCCACCCCGGTGAGGACGTCCGCGATCGCGTCGCCGACGGGCAACAGGTCACCGCCGTCCGGAATCGCAAGACCCGCTCCCATCGCCACGTCGTCCCCGAAGCCGACCTGGGGCGATGCCCTCCCGTGTGCGGTGATCGAGAGCCAGCAGGTGCCGTCCGCCACCACTTCCTCGGCATCGATCCCGATCTGGCGCAGCGCCCGGGAGCGCGACGACTCCAGGACGAGAGCAGCTCGGCCGACGAGGTCGCGGAGCCGACCTACGTCGTCGGGTGAGCCGAAGTCGACCACGACCGAGTCATGACCCCCGTGCAGGAGGTCGAAGAAGTGCGCGGGCCCGTTACGAGCGCCATCCGGCCGCCGGCTGCTCTCGACCTTGACGACCGTGCAGCCCGTGAGAGCGAGGAGGTGGGCGCACAGGGGGCCTGCCCACAGGGACGTGAAGTCGACGACCAGCGGCCTTTCCGCCTGGGCCTGACTCCCGCCAGCGGTCATCACCACAGCGTCCCGCGCCACGGTGGATGCCGGCCAGCCAGCGGCGGCCAGGCCGAGCAGGCGCGCGTGTTCGAGAGCTTCCCGGGTCGTCAGGGTCGACGCCCACGCCTCGACCGTCTCCCACGAGCAGGGTGCGCCGGTACGCCGTACCAGCGCCGGGATGCTGGCCAGATCGTCGGGACGGGCCAGGGACAGCCCCAACCAGCCGTCGTCGGTCCTTACCGCACGGAAGCTTCCGCCGCAGGACCACGGTGCCCGCCGCGAGAACCCAGCGATCGCGGAGCGCTCGCCGAGCAGGTGGGCATCCGGAAGACGAGGAGCGTGTCCGGTTCGCCGAACGGCAAGGTCGGTGACTGCTCGGATCTGGTCGTTGATCCACGCAGCAGGCCGTCCCGGTGACATCAACGGCGGGCCGTCGGCCCGACCGGTCAGCGCCATCGCTCCCGAGGCTGCCCACAGCAGCCCGGCATCGGAGTCGGGTGTGGTCACCCTGGCGCCTTCGTCCTACCAGGTCACCGGAAGCGACGACACCCCGTAGGCAAGGCGCTCGCGCGTGAACGGAGCTTCCTCGAAGGGGATTGCCAGCTTGAGGTCGGGGATTCTCTTGAAGAGCGTGTCGAAGACGATCTGGAGCTCTGCGCGGGCGAGCTGCTGACCCACACAACCGTGCGGCCCGAAGCCGAAGGCCACATGCTGGCTGGCATCGCGGCCGAGGTCAAAACGTTCCGGCTCGTCGAAGGCACGAGCGTCCCAGTTGGCACCCGAGATGTCGAGCAGGATGCCCTCTCCCGCCTTGATGGTCACTCCACCGACCTCGATGTCATCGACGGCGATGCGCCGCTGGCTGCGGTGCACGATACTGAGGTAGCGCAGCATTTCCTCCACCGCGTTCGCGATCACCTGCGGGTCGTCGGTGTCCCGGAGGATCGCAAGCTGGTCGGGATCCTGCATCACAGCCAGCACGCCGAGGCCGATCATGTTCGCACTGGTCTCGTGGCCGGCGACGAGCAGGACGATCAGCATCAGCGAGGCCTGGTCCAGGGCGATGTCACCCGCCCGGACGTATTCCGCGTAGTCGGCCAGCACGCCGCGATCGGGATCGTCGTTCGGCGGCCCGGCCAACTTCTCCTCGAGCATCTTGCTCATGTAGGTGATCAAGGAGATCACGTTCTCCATCTTCTCCTCGGGCGTGGAGGTGGCGTCAGCACCCTTGTTCGCGGCCGCCTCGAAGAATTCGTGGTCCTCGTAGGGCACGCCCAGCAGGCCCGCGATCATGCGGGACGGCACCGGCAGCGCGAGTGCCTGCACCAGGTCCACCGGCTTCGGTCCGGCGAGCATGCGGTCGATCTGCTCGTCGACCATCTGCTGGATGGTCCCTCGCAGCGCGTTGACCTTCTTGAAGGAGAACGACCTCGTGGCCAGGCGCCGCATCTTGGCGTGCTCCTCGCCGTCGAGGGTCACGATCGTGCGCGGTCGGTGCTCGACCGAGCCCGCCATCCCCTCGTCCCAGTGCGGGTAGCCCTCGAGATGCTCGTTGACACTGACGCGCGGGTCGGCCGCGAGCTGGCGCAGCTCCGCGTTGCCCGTGACGTGCCACGGCGTGCTGCCGTCCCAGATCCGCACCCGCTTCACCGGGCTGTGCGCCGCCCGGTCAACCACCTCGGGCGGCGGATCGAAGGGGCACTTCATCTCCCGGGAGAAGGGATAGTCCGGGATGTCGGTCTGCTCGCCGGATGCGGGCGCGACGGTGTCGGTCATGGGGCTGGGCTCCTCAGTCGTGGAGGACGATCGCCAGCGCGGGACACGCGGCGGCAGCTCGTCGGGTGTTGTCGTGCAGGTCCTGCCGGGGGTTCTCGTCCAGGACGATGACGACACCGTCGTCATCGCGCTGGTCGAACACTCCTGGCGCCAGTGCCGCGCACTGGCCTGCCCCGACGCACTTGTCCTCGTGGATCTCGACCTTCATGCGACGGTGGCTCCTTCCGTGAGTGCGGACGTGGTGATCTCCTGCCGGCGCAGCCGGGACTGCTTCGGCATGTTCCAACCGAGGACGGCCGTGACGTCATCGCCGACCTGGTAGCGGACGACGAAACGACGGTCCTCGACGTCACCGTCGACCACGGTCGCCTGGGCTTCGGCAGAGATGGATCCGTGGACCTGGATCTTGGCCCCGAGCTGGTCGGTCCAGAAGTACGGGACCGGGGCGTAGCGGACCGGCGCGCCGAGGATCGCCTCGGCGACCGCAGCAGACTGCTCGACCGCATTCGTGCGGTTCTCGAGGCGGAGCGATCTGCCGAGACCGGCGTGGCTCCACCGAGCAACGTCGCCCACGGCGTAGATACCCGGGGCTGCACGGCAGAACTCGTCGCACACCACGCCGTCACTCAGCTCCAGGCCGCTGTCGGCGAGCCAGTCCGTCGCAGGCCGCGCACCGACCGCCACCACGACCACGTCGGCCGGCAGCGTGTCACCGCCGACGAGGCTGACCCCGCTCACCTTGCCGCCGACCTCGGTGAAGCCACTGACGCCCTCGCCCAGACGCAGCCGGACCCCCGCTTCCTGGTGCAGGCGACCGAGCAGGCCACCGACGAAGGTCCCCAGCTGGAGTCCCATCGGCAGCTGCTGGGGGCCGGTCATCGTGACCTCGAGCCCGAGACCGGTCGCGGTGGCGGCGATCTCGCAGCCCAGCACTCCTTCACCGACGACCACCAGTCGCCGCGCAGCTAGCAGGTCCGCGCGCAGGGCCAGGGCGTCGTCGAGGGTCCGGAACGTGTGCAGGCCAGTGAGCTCCGGTTGGCCGGGCAGGGGCCGGGCCGTGCTGCCCGTGGCGATCACGATCTGGTCGGCGGTGAGCGTGCGCGTCGCCGTCGAGACGGTTCGTGTCCCGACGTCGAGAGCAGTCGCAGGCTCCCCGAGGATGAACTCGGCGTCGAGAGCGTCCAACAGGTCCTGCGGCCGGAGGTGTGCTTGCTCCGGCTCCCACTGGCCCGAAAGAACCTGCTTCGAGAGCGGCGGGCGGTCGTAGGGAACGTGCACCTCGGCGCCGAGCACCGTGATCCGGCCGGCGTACCCGCCACGCCGGAGGCTCTCGACGACGCCCAGCCCCGCCGCCGAAGCGCCGACGACGAGGACGTCGGTGTCAGCCACCCTGTCCTCCACTGGCGCGCAACGGGTTGTGGGTGTTGCCTGCGGCCGTGCCGCCGTCGACCCGCAGCACCGTGCCGGTGACGTATCCGGAGAGGTCGCTGGCCAGGTAGGCCGCGGCGTGGGCGACGTCCGCGGGCTCGCCCTCGCGGTTGAGCGGCCTGCCGTCGGCCTGGATCTGCCGAACCATCGCGACGTACTTGGCCTTGGTCTCGTCGTCGAGGTGCTGGGCCGCCGCCAGCAGCAGCGGCGTGGGGATGCTGCCCGGGGCGATCGCGTTCACGCGCACGTCGTGCTCGCCGAGCGAGATCGCGGCCGACTGGGTGAAGTGGATGACGGCGGCCTTGGACGCCCGGTAGGTCGGCACACCCCGACCAGCCTGGATGCCGCCGATCGAGGTCACGTTGATGACCGAACCGCCGCCGTTCTGGGCCATGTGCCGGGCTGCCTCCTGGGTGCCGACCATCGTGCCGAGCAGGTTGACCCCGAGGATCTGGTCGAAGGTGGCCTCGATGTCGTCGTCGAGGAACGACATCACCATCGGCCCGGAGATGCCGGCGTTGTTCACCATCACGTCGAGACCGCCGAACGATGCGACGGCGAACGCGACGAGCTCGCGGACCTGCGCCGGGACGGCCACGTCGACCGTCTGGAAGAGGGCGGCCGACCCGAGGCTGTCCGCCAACTGCTGGCCCTGCGCCTGGTCGATGTCGGCGATGACGACGCGAGCCCCCTGGGCCACGAAGTGCTCCGCGATCGCACGCCCGATTCCCGAGGCGCCGCCGGTGACCACGGCGACCTTGTTGGCGAGTACTCCGGTCATGAACACTGCTCACATTTCACTAGGCAGAGACGGGTTGCCTAACCACTGGACATCCTGTCTATCAAACTAGATGATGTAGTGACAAGGCTCGCCTGTATGGACATTGAGTCCATTGACTAGTCAGACAGTCTAGCCTAGTTTTGAGATCCCCGATTGGCCGATGCGAACATAGAGCGCATTCGGCTCCACGCCCGGTAAGTCAAAGGAAGCGAAATGTCGGCTCCGCGCTATCTCCACCTGAACCTGGTCGCCAACGATATCAACCGTCACATGGGCGCGGAGGCGTACGAGCGGGCACACGCGCACCCGGAGCTCGACGCCTTCGACCGCATCCTCGACTACGGCAAGTACGGCGAGCAGGGGCTGTTCTCGGCCATCTTTGTCGGCGACCTCGCCGGCATGGCGTTCTCCCCCGCCATGGACGGCGGACCCGGCGACCCGATCACGACCCTGGCCGCGATCGCCCAGCACACGAAGCACGTGGGCCTGATCGCCACAGCGTCGACCACCTTCTACGACCCGTACATCCTGGCTCGCCTGCTCGCGTCGCTCGACCAGGTCTCCGACGGCCGGGCCGGCTTCAACGCCGTCACCTCCACGGGTGACCAGTTCGCCCTGAACTACAGCATGGATGCGCACCTCGACCGCGAGACCCGCTACCGACGAGGCGAGGAGTTCGTCGAGGTCGTCAAGGGGTTGTGGGAGAACCGCAGGTTCGTCGAGACGGACGGCGTCAGGCAGTTCTTCGCCGACCCGATCGATCACAAGGGCGAGTTCTTCAAGGTGACCGGCCCGCTGGGCATTGCCCCCAGCAGGCAGGGCCGCCCGATGATCGCCCAAGCGGGTGGGTCGGCTCCGGGGATCAAGCTGGCTGCCAAGCACGCGGAGATGGTCTTCACCAACGCCACCACCCGCGATCAGGCCGCCACCTATTTCCAGGCGCTGAACGAGGCACTCCGGGAGTACGGCCGAGCGCCGGGCAGCGTCCCGCAGATCCCC
Organism: Marmoricola sp.; assembly: GCA_045806825.1. GTDB lineage: Bacteria > Actinomycetota > Actinomycetes > Propionibacteriales > Nocardioidaceae > Marmoricola. Next base: position 4,680 of record JBJMIP010000039.1, on the reverse strand, counting down.
GGACTCGTGCCCTTCCTCGGACGCACTGCCGAGGAGGCAGAGGAACGGATGCTCGCGCTCGACGAGTACGTTCCATGGGAGCTTCTGGCGCCCTTCGCACTTGGCCAGTTCGGCATCGATCTGTCCTTCGACAGCCTTGAGGACGTCGTCGACATCCGGCAGCTCCCCGAGCCGGCCAGCGTCGAGAAGACCATCACCAGCACCTTCGGCAACTACGTCGGGCTGTACAACTGGGTCAAGGAGCACCCGAACACGACGATCAAGGACATCACTGCGCAGTCGATCGGTCGGGGCGGTGCCCAGCACCGCAAGTTCGTCGGCTCCTACGACGACCTGGTCGACGACTTCGCCCAGTGGTTCGACGACGGCAACGTCGGAGGCTTCAACGTGATGTTCCCGATCAGCGGCTCCGACATCCAGGAGTTCATCGACGAGGTCGTGCCGCGCATGATCGACCGAGGCATCTACCGCAAGACCCCCGACGACCGGCCGCTTCGCGGTCGCTTCGGCGGAGACATCGAGGGATGAGCGACAGTCGCGTCAGCACGTCTGTCGTCAATCACGTCGGACTCCTCGTCGCCGACCTCGAGCGCGCCCGGGCCTTCTACGAGCAGGTACTGGGCTTCTCCTTCTGGTTCGAGAGCACGGTGCCGGACGAGGCCGCCGCGAAGCTCCTTTCCCTGCCCGCCCCTCTCGGCGTCCGCCTGGTGTACCTCGCCCTCGGCGACTTCACCCTGGAGCTCATCCACTTCGGCGCCGAGGGTGCGGAGGTTGATCGCGCCCGCCGAGGGATGAACCAGACCGGGCTCACCCACCTCTCGATCTCCGTCGAGTCTGTCCCGGCCGTCGCCGCGCGGGCGCAAGGTTTCGGCGCGGAGGTCATCGAGTCCAGCGACCTGGGAGTCGCCCTGATGGTGCGCGACCCCGACGGACAGCTGGTCGAGCTGCTCGACCCGAGCTTTCGCCAGCATCTCCCGCCCCGCCCCTGATCCTCCGCAAAGGACCCAGCATGTCTTCCACGGCCACCGAACCAGGACCCCAGCCGGATCACTACGACCCGGCGTGGGTACGCGCCAAGTACGAGTTCGAGCGGCAGAAGCGCCTCCGCTCCGACGGCCTCGACCAGTTCGTCGAGGTGACAGCCGAGTTCTCCCACTACGAGGACGACCCCTACACGCCACGGGTGGACCGAGAGCCGGTCGAGGACGAGGTGGGCGTTCTGATAGTCGGCGCCGGGTTGGGCAGCATCCTGGCAGCTGCCCGCCTCCACCAGGCGGGCGTCACCGACATCCGGATCGTCGACAAGGCCGGCGACTTCGGCGGCACCTGGTACTGGAACCGGTATCCCGGCGCCCAGTGCGACGTCGAGTCCTACATCTACATCCCGCTCCTGGAGGAGCTGGACTACCTCCCGAAGGAGAAGTACTCCTACGGCCCCGAGATCCGCGACCACCTCCAGAAGGCGGCCCGCCACTTCGGGCTCTACGACAACGCGCTCCTGCAGACTGCCGTCACCGGCGCGACCTGGGAGGAGGAGACCGGGCGCTGGCTCGTGTCCACCGACCGTGGCGACCGGATCCGGGCACAGTTCCTGGTGGTCTCCCCCGGTTCGCTGGTCAAGCCGAAGCTGCCCGGGATCCCGGGCATCAACGAGTTCAAGGGGCACACCTTCCACACGAGCCGCTGGGACTACGCCTACACGGGCGGGGACGAGCAGGGGTCGCTGACCGGGCTGGCCGACAAGCGGATCGGCGTCGTCGGGACCGGAGCCACCGGCCTCCAGGTCGTCCCGAGGCTCGGACGATCGGCGCAACAGCTCTACGTGTTCCAGCGCACCCCCAACGCGGTCGACGTCCGCAACAACCGACCCACCGACCCGGAGTGGGCCAGCAGCCTGGAGCCGGGCTGGCAGCGGGAGCGGACGGTCAACTTCACCCGGGTCCTCGAAGGCGCAGAGCTGGAGCTCGACTTGGTCGACGACGGCTGGACCGAGGTCGCCCAGACCCTGACCGCGCCGGCGGTGATCCGCGAGATGATGCGACGCGGCGGGGACATGACGATGGAGGAGATCGGCGACTTCCTCTACGAGCAGGACTACAAGTCGATGGAGGGCATCCGCGCCCGGATCGACTCGATCGTCAAGGACAAGCGGACTGGCGAGGCCCTCAAGCCCTGGTACAAGCGCCAGTGCAAGCGGATCGGGTTCCACGACGAGTTCCTCGACACGTTCAACCGCGACAACGTCGAGCTGGTCGACACCGACGGCAAGGGGATCACCCGCTTCACCGAGGACGGCGTTGTCGTCGGGGACGTCGAGTACAAGCTCGATGCCCTGGTCTTCGCGACCGGCTTCGAGGTCGGCACGAACTACACCCGGCGCACGGGCTTCGACATCGTCGGTCGCGACGGCGTCCCGCTGAGCGTCAAGTGGGGGAAGGGACCGCGGACCCTCCACGGCCTCCAGACCAACGGCTTCCCCAACTGCTTCTTCCTCGGGTACACCCAGACCGGCGTCACGCACAACTACACCCACGGCGCAGACGAGCGCGCCCTGCACCTGGCCCACATCCTGGGCCACCTGTCACGAACAGGCGCCCGGACGGTCGAGGTCGAGGCCGCTGCCGAGGAGGCCTGGACGGCCGAGATGCGAGCCTCCAACGAGCTCGCCCTGCAGTGGTTCGATGACTGCACGCCGAGCTACCTGAGTTCGGAAGGCACCCCGGACGACCCGGACAGCCTGCTGCTGGCGGCCTACGGCGGCGGCCCCGTCGCATTCTTCGACATCCTGGAGAAGTGGCGCTCGGCGGGCGACTTCGAGGGCCTGCGCTTCACCTGAGAAGTAGCGGATCCGTCAGGCCCGCTCGTCGACCAGGCCCCAGGCCAGGGCGGTCGCGAGGTCCACGCGGCCTCCGGTCAGGGCCATCCAGGCCGTCCGCCAGCGTCCGATCCGTCGGGGCAGGCTGACGGTTCCGCCGGCGCCCGGTACCAGGCCGAGGGAGAGCTCCGGCAGGCAGAACCACGCGGACTCCTCGGCGACCACATGTCCCGCGAACGACGCGATCTCGACCCCGGCCCCCACGACAGCGCCGTGGACGTGCACCTCGACCCGGTCGCGAAGGCGGTGTACCGCCCGTCCGACGCTTCTCGCCATCCGGATGGCGTGGGCCTGCGCCGGCCCGGGAAGGCTGCCGAACTCGTCGAGGTCGCCGCCGCTGCAGAAGGACGGGCCCCGCCCGCTGAGCGCGACGCGGCGGATCGACGCGTCGACCTCGGCGATCTCCAACGCCTCCAGCAGAGCATCACGCAGTGCATGCCCGAAGGCATTGTGCCGCCGAGGCCGATCGAGCTCGATCCGCAGGACGTCACCCTGGCGCTCGACGACCACCGGGATGTCTTCGGCCTCGACGTCGCGCACGGGGGTCCGGCCACGCCAGGCGGCGTGCTCCGGACCGGCGAGCAGCATCGAGTAGGCGAAGGACTCCGCCACCAGCGCATCCGGCACCGGAAGAACCGGGGTGACGCGCAGCAGCTGCACGAGCGTGGTCGCCGCCAACGGGGCCTGCGCGACCAGCTCACCGAGTCGCTCCAGCTCCGCGACCCGATCGAGCGGCACCCAGGCCCGTCCGGGACCTCCAGGGGCGAGGGTGCAGGCCAGGAGCTCGATGATCGGTTCCGCCGCGGGCGGCATCGGCTCCGACGAGAGCCCGATCAGGATCGGGCCCGGTAGCGCCAACGCCTGGGTCGCCGGGGCTGATGCCAAGCGTCGCCAGTCCGCCTCGGCCAGGCCGTCGAGCTGCACCACATGGATGGGGGCGACGGGAACGCCGACCGAGGAGAGTGCGGAGAACCCGCCACCGAAGGCCAAGCGATCGACCAGCTCCTCCAGCCCGACCGTGTTCACAGGTGCCTCCTCGCCCCGATGCTAGGGGCTGTCCGCGACATGGTGCACCAGCGCCGCCATCGCCTGGTCCAGCGTGTCCCGCAACGACGACCCGGGATGGTCCAGCCACTGCTCGTACGCCGACAACGCGAGCGCCAGGGAGACCTGGCCGACGGTCCGGGGAAGCAGGTCGTCCGGGGCGAGGCCTCGTCGGACGGCGACGTACTCGGCGATGACGCCGCGCCACTCGGCGTACCGGATGACAGAGTGCGCCTGCAGTGCCGGCGTCCGCAGGATCAGGCGCATCCGCTCGGTGTGCGGCGGCTGTGCATCAGCCGGGAAGTCGTTGAAGGCGACCACGCCACGATGAACGGCGTCGCGCAGCGGAAGGTCCTCAGGCATCCCGGCCAGGATGTCCCGGAAGCCGGCCAGGGTCAGGTCGAACTGGCCCCAGGGGATGTCGTTCTTCGAGGCGTAGTAGCGGAAGAGCGTACGGCGCCCGACGCCGACCCGTTCGGCGATGGCCTCCAAGGTCGTCGCGTCGAAACCGCGCTCGGCGAACAGCTCGAAGGCCGCCTGCTCGATGGCTCCGTGCGTCGTTGCCTCGGGCCGCCCGGCGAGCGAGCGCCGCTCTTTCTGCACCATCCACGAACCCTTTCTACATCCAGCTCTTCCATTATGACCACGAGTGCATTTATTGTAGGGATGGATGGTCACCTGACGCCACGAGAGGACATCACGCGATGAACCCCAACGACCCTACGCAGACCGAGACCCCCGACGCCGAGCTGCTCGCCGAG